>CBJNFW010000044.1:0-38493 GCA_966435935.1 uncultured Nocardia sp. | reverse complement strand
CCATGATGAACACCCGGCGCACGTACAGCTGCACGCCGCGCTGGTGCTCGCGCATGAACAGATCGAACGGCGCCTGCGACGGAATGAACAGCAGCGCTTGATATTCGAACGTGCCCTCGGCCTTGAACGGGATGATCTCGAGCGGATCGTCCCAGGCGTGCGAGACGTGCTTGTAGAACTCCTTGTACTCCTCGTCGGAGACCTCGCCGCGCGGGCGCGTCCACAGCGCCTTCTGCGAGTTGAGAGTCTGATCCTCGAGGATCGTCTTTTCCTGCTTCTCCTCGCCCTCGCCCTCGGTGACGGTGCGCTCGACCTGCATCCGGATCGGCCAGGCGATGAAATCGGAGTACTTCTTGACGATCTCGCGGAGCTTCCACTCCTGCGTGTAATCGAAGAGGTGGTCGTCCTCGTCGGCGGGCATCAGATGCAGCGATACCGCGGTCCCCTGCGGTGCGGAGTCGAGGGTCTCGATGGTGTAGGTCGATGAACCAGCCTGCGACTCCCAGCGGGTCGCCTCGGACTCGCCGGCCTTGCGGGTGGTCAGGGTGACCTTGTCGGCCACCATGAACGTCGAATAGAAACCGATGCCGAACTGACCGATCAGCTCCTCGGCCGCCTGGTCCGGCTTGGCCTCGAGCAGTTGTTTGCGCAGCTGGGCGGTGCCGGATTTGGCCAGCGTGCCGATCAGGTCCACCACCTCGGCGCGGGACATGCCGACGCCGTTGTCGCGGACGGTCAGGATCCGGTTCTCCTTGTCGACCTCCAGCTCGATGTGCAGATCGGCGGTGTCGACCTCGAGATCCTTGTCCTGGTAGGACAGCAGGCGCAGCTTGTCCAGGGCATCGGAGGCGTTGGAGATCAGTTCCCGCAGGAATGTGTCCTTGTTGGAGTAGACCGAGTGGATCATCAATTCCAGAAGCTGATGGGTCTCGGCCTGAAACTCGAGTTTCTCGACGTGCTCAGTCACGTGCCGATAGTACGACGGGCTCGATCGGGCTCGCGAAAGTCCGCCATGCTCGGCACCTCGGCCTCGGCGCTGCGGCCGCCGGGCACCGACGGAACCATCCATTCGCGCAGCGCCTGCGTCGCGCGCACGTCGTCCTCGTTGTATTCCAGCAGCCTGGTGCGCTGGGTGAGATCGATCGCGCCGTCGTCGTAACCGACCGCGAGCCGGTACCAGCTCATCGACGCCTCACCGCTGGCCTCGACGTCGCGCCAGGCGAACCCGGCGACCGGTGCGACCTTCTTCAGACCCTTGCCGTTCGGGCAGATGAACTGTTCGGAGACCACTTGGAACATGTCCACCCACTCCGGGCCGTCCACGAATTCGCGCACCTGTTGTTCGGTGGGCACGCCCGGCACACCCGCGAATCGGCGCGCCGACTCGTACATCCATTTGTCCTCGGCATTGCGCGAATAGCAGTAGGCGGCAAAGGTTTTCCCGGCCGCGGCGGCCTCGGCGCGCCTGGCCATGAGCCAGGTCCAGAACTCGGCGAACGAGCGGGCCTCATCGGCCGTCGGAACCGGATCCCAGGTGACGAACGGCCGGTACACCCCGTCCAGCAGGGTGCCCCACAGGTAGGCGCCGTATTCCTGATAGCTCTCCAGGTCCACGTCCACCTCGACGTCCGCGCGCCGGACCCGCAGCCGCTCGACCCGCCGGACCAGCGGGGCGCCGGAGATCCAGGCGCGGGCGGTGACCACGGCCTCGGCGAACGGCTCGTACTGCCAGTCCTCGGGCTCCTCGCCCGTCCATCCGGCCAGATCCTCGACGGTCTCCACATCGTGACGGCGCAGCAGTTCCGCGCGGGAACCCGGCGCGACCAGGCTGACGTCGTGATGTTCGATCAGCCAGCGCTCGCAGCTGAGATCATCGGGCGTGCCCGAGCGCGACCACCACGGGCACTGACGGCATTCGGGCACCTTGGACGGCACCGTGGGCAGTTCGCCGCGGACCACCGCGATGCGGTCGGCGTAGCGGCGGTCGTAATCGTCGAGCAATCCGGCCAGATCGTGGATCAGAATGCGATCGAAGGCCAGACCGATCGCCCCACCGACCAGGGCCGGACTGGCCAGGCCGTGCCGCTGCAACATGCGATACAGATGCGCGAGGCGCTGCTGGTCGCGCGGCTGCGGACGGGTGCGGACATGCCGGTCCGGTTGCGGATTCCATTGGTACAGATCGGAAGTCAGCGGATGGTGGTCGGCCGGATCGGGTTGACGAGCGTCGGTCACCTTGTGGTTGACCACGATCACCGGGATGTACCCGCCGCGCGTCTCGTCCCGCAGCAGGATCTCCGAACCCCCGCGCCGCCCGGTGTCGAACTCCTGCGGCAGCACCGCACCCCAGATCCGGTGCGCCCCTTCGGCACACGCCCGAATCGTCGCCTCGGCGCGCACCGACGCGGGCTGCGCCGGATCGATCACCACCCACCGCTCGGGCGCGGCCGCGACCAGCGTGTCGCGCACGTGCTCCCGATGAGCCATGGCGGCATCCCGTCGCTGCCGCACCCCCACGTCCTCGGCGACCCCCGCCAGCACCTCGGGATGGGTTGCGGTCAGATGCAATCGATGCCGGCACCCGATCAGCGACCGCGCGTCCAGAAAGGCCCCCCGCCCACTCCGCTCCCGTTCCACCACATCGGAATCGGACCCGTCACCCCGCACCGAAGCCGTCGGCCGCCGCGCCGGATCACCGCTGTCCTCGAGACCTTCACGGTCACCACTGCCCGATTCCACGCTTAGCAGTATGGTCCCCACCACCGACAGGCTGTAATTTTGGCCTCCGCTTCGCTCCGGCGGGGCCGCGGCCCCCAAGGCTCGATTCTTCCCTCCCTCCGCTCCCCCGCTTCGCTCCTCCGCTCCGGTCGGTCCAGAATCGAGCCGGGCCGCGGTCTCGGAGGTGATGTTTCCGAGGGAGGAGGAGCCTGGGCGGGCCCGGTCGGCATTCCACAACGTAGACGAGTCGAGGGCGCGCCGCGCGTCAGCGCATCGAGCGGTCCAGTATCCAACGGGCTACGGCCTCGGAGGCCGTGTTTCCGAGGCCGGGACGAGCCTGGGCGGTCCCTGCTCGGCGCTGCATAACGGTGGTTGGCCGTGCGTCGTTGCCGATCGATAAGAATCGTTTCGTCCGTGGCCTTCGCAATTGGCGGGCCGCGATGAACGGGCGGGTCCGCGCCGGGCCGGCGGTGCAGAGCGGGGTCGTTGCGGTAGGGGTGGGTGAGCCGGGCGGTGCGGGTGCGGATCGGTCCGGGATCGGTCCGGGCCGTGGCCTTCGGAGTTCGTGTTGTCCAGGGTGGACGTGGCCGGAAGTGCCGGGTCGGCGCGGCGAAACGCGGGCGGGTCCGGCGAGGCGGGAGTTGGTCGCGGGCTGTAGTGCTACGACGACCCGAGTCGGGTATACATTTCACCGAGTACGTACCACGCAAAACTGGCCGGTAGGCCACCGCGAACCAACGGCGACACGGCACTGCGCAAGCACAACGGGTTTGCGGCCGGCTCATCGTTTCGGGGGCGCCGCGCATGCGACGAAGCAGCACGCGGCGGCCCGGTAACGACGGGCCTCGGGGGCCGCGAACTTTGCCGTAGCGAAGCGGAGGCCGAGAATTCAGGAGGCTGCAATGGGGTTGTTCACCAAGCGCAAGCGGCGCGCGGACCGCAAAGCCGAGGCGAAGGCCCTCAAGCACAAGGCCGGGCTGGAGGCCAGACTCTCCGCGCGCAACGAGCGCAAGCGTCATCGCGAGGAGGCGCGCACCCAGCGAGCGGTGGCCAAACAGCAGATCTCGACGCTCAAGGCCGAGGAGAAGGCCGCACTGAAGACAGCAGAGAAGGCCGAACGCGACCTGTTCAGCGCCGGACAGGTCAAGAAGTATCTGGGCGTGGCCCGGGTTCTCATCCCGGTGCTCGCGCCGCTGGCCTACCGGGCCGCGACCTTCCTGCGCGGGCAGATCGACGCCCGCCGCGCGCAGCGCCTGGGCATCGGACTGGACGAACTCGGCGACTTCTCCGGGCACGGCGCGCGCCTGCAAGCGCGAATCAGCGGTGCGGAGTCGGCGCTGTCGAAGATCGCCGACTCCTCCGCCAAGGACGCCGAGACCCAGCAGTTCGTCACCGCCTCGCGGGACCGGCTGAACAGCCTGACCGCCGCGGTCCGCACCGCCGAGCAGATGCCCGCCCCACGCCGCCGCGCGGTGCACACCTCGATCTCCAACGAGCTGTCCGGCGTCGAATCCGACGTGCTCGCCCGCCTGGGCGTGCGCTGACCCGTCCACCGATCGACCCACCGGCGATGCGCCGCACGCCAGCACCGGGGTCCGGAGGCCGAACGGCCGCCGGACCCTTTCGTGGTGTGCTCGTCGGCGCTACCGTCGCCGCCCTCGCGGTGGCCGCGCACGGTTCGGCCGGAGGCGGCTGGCCCGGCTCCGCGCCGCTGACCCTGTTGCTGTGTGCCGCCGCGGGAATCGGCGCGATCGCGACCCTGCTTCCGGTTCCGGCCGGAACCCCTTCTCGCACAGCCCTTCTGGCCGCCGTGGCCACCGGACAGCTGGTCGCGCATCTGGCGCTGTCCGTTTCGGCCGGACCGGACCCGATGGCCGCCGGCCGCGAATCCTGCGGTGCGGCAGGCACATTCCTGGCCACCGCGAGTCCGTTCGGCGGTCCGATGGCCGCCGCCCACGCGCTCGCCACGCTGGTCTGCGCGATTCTCATCATCGCCGCCGAACGGCTGTACACGGTCGTCTCCCGGGCGATCCGGACGCTCTCCGGACCCGCGCGACCGCTATCACCCGCACCTCGCGCGGCCCGCTGGGCCGACCGGACCTCGAACATTCACCGCCTTCTGCATGCCGGACCCCCGGGCTCGCGCGCCCCTCCGATGCCGGCCTGATCACGCCCGATCACCGCCCATCACCTTTCCACGCAGAAAGCACACACTCATGCCCATCGGAATTTCGCGCGCCCTGCTCACGACGGCCGCCGCGGCCGCGCTGGCCCTGCCGGCCACCGGCACCGCCGCCGCCCACGTCCACGTCACCTCCCCGGGCGCGACGCAGGGCGGCGACGCCGTCCTGACCTTCCGCGTCCCCGACGAATCCGAGACCGCGTCCACGACCAGCCTCGCGGTCACCCTGCCCGCCGCCGTGGACGAGGCCCGCACCCAGCCGCTGCCGGGGTGGACCGCCAAACTGGACAAGAACGACAAGAATCAGTACACGACCGTCACCTGGACCGCCGACCCCGGCACCCCGGGCATCGCGCCGAATCAGTTCCAGCAGTTCACGGTTCTTCTCGCCCCGCTGCCCAAACAGGATCACGCCGAGTTCCCGGCCGTGCAGACCTACAGTGACGGCAAGGTCGTCAGCTGGAATCAGCCGACCGGACCGGACAGCAAGGAGCCGGACAACCCGGTCCCGACGCTGAGCCTGGCCGCGGCCGGATCCGGCGACGAACACCCGATGAGCGCCACGAGCGAGGCGGCCACCACGTCCGAATCCGATTCCACCGCCCGCTGGCTCGGCGGCATCGGACTGGTTCTCGGCGCACTCGGTGCGGCCCTGGGTCTGGGCGCGCTGGTCCGGGGCCGACGCTCATGATCCGCCGAACGCTCGGCGCGGTCGCGGTCGCGCTGCTGGCCGCCGGACTGGCCGTTCTCGGCGCTGGTCCGGCCGCGGCGCATTCGGTCCTCGTCTCGGTCGATCCGGCGGACGGCGCGCAGCTGTCCACCGGACCGGCCCGGGTGACGTTCACGTTCAACGAGAATCTGCAGCCCAGTTTCCCGTCGGTGACCGTGGTCGGGCCGGACCACAATCTGTGGTCCGAGGGGCAGCCCGTGGTGGACGGTCCGCGGGTCAGCATCGCGGTCCGCGAACTCGGTCCGGCGGGCAAGTACACGATGGCCTACCGGGTGACCTCGGCGGACGGCCATCCGGTCAGCGGAACCCGCAGCTTCACCCTCACCACGGCCGGACACGGGACGCCCGGACCGAAGGCCGGCCCCGCGAGCGGTTCCGGTGGCGGGTCCGGCGGGGTTCCGGTCTGGGTGTTCATCGTCGGGGCGGTCGTGCTGTTCGGCGGCGGACTGGCCTTCGCCCTGCTCGGCGGTAAGAACGGGAAGAAGACGAGTAAGCGGTGAGCGGGAGGACGACCGGCGGCGGCTCATCCGCCCTGCGGTCGACGTTGTTGCTGGTCGTCCCGGCCGCGGTCCTGGGCACTGTGCTGGCCTGGGCGCTGGCCGCGCCGGACCCGTTGCAGTCCGAGGCGCCGGTCCGCGCCCTGGCGGACTGCGCCGGGGCCACCGTGGTCGGCCTGGCCGCGCTGCCCCGGCTGCATCACAGGATCGATCCGCCGTGGCGGCAACTGGCCGTGGTCGGCGGAATCTGGACCGTCCTGGAATTCGCGGTGCTGGCCTGCGCGGCGGCGCAGGTGGTCGGGGTGCCGGTGAGCCGGTTGGGCACCGGGGCGTTCGGCACGTATCTGGCCCACGTCAGCAGCGGCCAGGTCGGCATCGCGATCCTGGTCGGGACCGCCGTGGTGACCGGATACTGCGCGCTGGCCCACCGGCAGCCGGACCGGGCCGCGGTCGATCTGGTGCTGATGTTCGCGGCCGTGGCCCTGGAGTTGCGGCCGATCACCGGGCACATGTCCCAGCAACCGCTGGGTGCGGTCTTCGCGGCCGTCCACGTGCTGGGCGCCGCGGCCTGGTTCGGACTGCTGCTGGCCCTGGCTCTGGTGGTTCGTTCGCGCGGGGAATGGGCCCGGGTGCTGCCGCGATATTCGGCCTGGGCGCTGCCCGCGGTCGCCGCGGTCGGCATCAGCGGCATCATCGACGGACTGGTCAAGGTCGGCGGACTCACGCCCCTGGTGGACACCGGTTACGGCCGGATCCTGCTGACGAAGGCCGTTCTCCTGAGCGGACTGCTGGCCCTGGGCTGGTGGTGGCGCCGCAGCTGGGTACCCGGTGCGGCGGACCATCGCCTGTCCGCGGACGATTCGCTGCGCCGCGCGGTCATCGAGGTGGTGGCGATCGCGGTGGTGTTCGGACTGGCCGCAACCCTGTC
Organism: uncultured Nocardia sp.; assembly: GCA_966435935.1. Classification (GTDB taxonomy): domain Bacteria; phylum Actinomycetota; class Actinomycetes; order Mycobacteriales; family Mycobacteriaceae; genus Nocardia. The sequence goes on along the minus strand of CBJNFW010000044.1, from coordinate 31,438 downwards.
CGTCACGGCCTGACCAGCTGTCCGCCCCGGGAATCGACAGCCCGGACCAAGCTCGCAGAAAGGTCTCAGGGAACGCCGACGGGCACCATGGCAAGCTTGCAGCCGTGACCGAATCAGCCAATACCGTCGCCACCGCAGACCTCGCCGATGAGATCGGTCCGGAGATCCGCAGTTGTGACACACAGTTCACGCAGTTCGGCGGGCGCGAGGCATTCGCGGGCCGCATCGTCACGATCCGCTGTTTCCAGGACAACCTCCTGGTCAAACAGACCTTGGGGGAACCCGGGGAGGGCCGGGTGCTGGTGGTGGACGGCGGCGCCGGCGTGCACACCGCGCTGGTGGGCGACATCATCGCCGGACGCGCGGTGAGCAACGGCTGGGCCGGCGTCGTGGTCAACGGCGCGGTCCGCGATTCGGCGATCCTGCGCACCCTGGACATCGGCCTCAAGGCCCTTGGCACCAACCCGCGAAAGAGCACCCAGACCGGTTCCGGCGAACGCGATGTGCCGGTCGAATTCGGCGGCGTCACCTTCGTCCCCGGCGAGATGCTCTACAGCGATCACGATGGAATCGTCGTGCGCGCCGAATGAGCCCGCGGCGCGGCGTCAGCCCCCGTTGCCGACCCGGGCCCGATGTCCGGCGATGGTGACCACGTCGCCGGCGTGCAGCTGACGACCGCGCCGCAGTTCGACCTCGTCGTTAACGCGCACCAAACCGGCTGCGATCACGGTCTTGGCCTCCGAGCCGCTATCGATCAGGTTGGCCAGCTTCAAGAATTGCCCGAGTCGAATGACCTCGTCATCGATCGGCACATCGACTGGATCCGACATGGGTAACATCTTCACCTTTCGCGCCCGCGGCGGCACATCCACCCCCCGCGGCGACCTCGGCGCGCACACACCGGGCACGGACATGCACGCCGACGTTCCGCATTCGAGCGAGGTCAACATTCACACTGGTTCGGTGACATCGACATCCGGCGTAGCGCCTTCCGAGCGCCGGCGCTCCAAACCCGACCGCCGGCACAACGCCGAGCGCACCCCGCGATCTCCGGAGGTACCGCATCGCGCGCACGGACGGCTCAGTGAGGTTCCGCATCTGACCGGACTCGTCCTGGGCACCTTCTCGGTGCTGTGCATGCTGTGGAGCATCTCCCCCGGCCTGCGGTTCATCACGCAGGTGCCGCGGCACTACATCGACGACTACTACTTCGACGCCCCCGAGACCTCGCTGGTGTGGGCGTTGATGATCGGTCTGCTCGCGGGCGCGACGGCCAGCCGAAAACGTATCGCGTGGTGGCTGCTGGTGGCCTATATGGCGTCCTTCGCGGCCGCGAACGCCATCGAATTCGGTGACGAACGCAATATCAGCGCGCTGATCGCGCTGATCGTCCACGTCCTGGTGATCGGCCTGCTGATCGCGGCCTGGCCGGAGTTCTACACCCAGGTCCGCCGCGCGGCGGTGTGGAAGGCGCTCGGCGTCCTGGCGGGCGGACTGGCCACCGGATTCCTGCTCGGCTGGGGTCTGGTGGAACTGCTGCCGGGAACGCTGCCGCGCGGTGTGGAACGCCCGGCCTGGGCGGTGTCCAAGGTGACCGCGGCGATTCTGGTCAACACGGACAGCTTCGACGGCCGCCCGCGACATTTCGTGGATCTGCTGCTCGGCTTCTTCGGATTCCTCGCCGTGATGGCGGCGGCGATGGTGCTGTTCAGCTCCCAGCGCGCGTCCAACGCCCTGACCGGACTGGACGAATCCGCGTTGCGCGGGCTGCTCGAGCGCTCGGACGTCGAGGACTCACTGGGCTATTTCGCCACCCGGCGCGACAAGGCCGTCGTCTTCGCGCCCAGCGGTAAGGCCGCGGTCACCTATCGCGTGGAACTGGGCGTCTGCCTGGCCTCGGGCGATCCGATCGGGCCGAAGGAAGCCTGGCCGCAGGCCATCGACGCGTGGTTGCGCCTGGCCGACCAGTACGGCTGGGCTCCGGCGGTGATGGGTGCGAGCGAGTTGGGCGCGACGGCGTATCGCCGGGCCGGGCTGTCGGCGTTGCGGCTGGGCGACGAGGCGATTCTGGAGACCCGCACGTTCTCCCTGGCGGGCCCGGAGATGAAACAGGTGCGTCAGGCCGCCAACCGGCTGCGCAAACAGGGCATCACCGTGCGCATCCGGCGGCACAACGAAATCACCCCCGAGGAATTCTCCCGCGTCATCGCGAACGCCGACGCCTGGCGCGACACCGAGACCGAACGCGGATTCTCCATGGCGCTGGGCCGGCTGGGCGATCCGCTGGACGGCGACTGCCTGCTGGTGGAGGCCGTCGCCCCCGGCAAGGGCGAAGCCGGAGCCACCGAACGCGTCCTGGGCATGCTCTCGCTGGTCCCGTGGGGCCGCACCGGCGTTTCGCTGGAGCTGATGCGGCGAGATCCCAAGGGCCCCAACGGCGTCATGGAATTGATGATCTCCCAGCTGGCGCTGAGTTCGGAGCAGTACGGCATCACCCGGGTCTCGCTGAACTTCGCGGTGTTCCGCGCGGTGTTCGAGGAGGGCGGGCGGATCGGCGCGGGTCCGGTGCTGCGGCTGTGGCGCGGTGTGCTGATGTTCTTCTCGCGCTGGTGGCAGCTCGAGGCGCTGTACCGGTCCAATGTGAAGTACCAGCCGCAGTGGGTGCCCCGGTTCTCCCTGTTCGAGGAGCGCCGTCAACTGCTTCGGGTGGCCGTGGCCAGCGCGCTGGCCGAGGGTTTCCTGCCGCGTTTCGGCAAGCAGCCGGATCCCATGCGGCACACCGGCATTCGCTCGGCCGTCCCGCCGACCATGACCGGCCTGCATGCCGACGGGAGCCCGCCGGAGCCGCCCCCCGAGGAACTCGAGCAGCGCGGTCCGCGTCGCCCCGAACAGGTGCGGGTGCGGATGGACAAGGTCGCCCGGCTCGAGGCGGCCGGGATCGATTCCTATCCGGTCGCCTACCCGCCCACCCATTCGGTCCTGGACGCCCGCCGCTCACCCAAGGGCACGACCGTGCGCGTGTGCGGGCGGCTGCTGCGCATCCGCGACTACGGCGGCGTGATCTTCGCGGTGCTGCGGGACTGGTCCGGCGATATCCAGCTGGTCATCGACCGCGGCCGGGTCGGCGTGGACCGGGCGCACGCGTTCGACGAATTCTTCGACCTGGGAGATCTGATCGAGGTCAGCGGGCAGATCGGCGCGAGTCGCCGCGGCGAATTGTCGCTGCTCGCGCAGGACTGGCGGATGATCGGCAAATGCCTGCACCCGCTGCCGGACAAATGGCGCGGTCTGGCCGATCCCGAGGCCCGGGTGCGCCAGCGCTACGTCGACATGGCGATCAACGTCGACACCCGCGACATGCTGGCCAAACGCAGTGCGGTGGTGCGTTCGCTGCGGGACACGCTCAACGGCTGGGGTTTCCTCGAGGTGGAAACGCCTGTGCTGCAACAGGTGCACGGCGGCGCGAACGCCACCCCGTTCCAGACCCACATCAACGCCTACGACCTGGACCTGTATCTGCGTATCGCACCCGAGCTGTATCTGAAGCGGCTGTGCGTGGGCGGTATGGAGAAGGTGTTCGAACTGGGCCGGGTGTTCCGCAACGAAGGTGTGGACTACAGCCACAATCCGGAGTTCACGATCCTGGAAGCCTATGAGGCGCACAGCGATTACATGCGGATGATGCACGCCTGCCGCCAGCTCATCCAGGACGCCGCCCTCGCCGCGAACGGAAAGATGGTCGCCATGCGCCCGCAGCCGGACGGTTCGCTGGCCGAGGTCGACATCTCCGGGGACTGGCCGGTCAAGACCGTGCACGACGCGATCTCGCAGGCCCTGGGCGAGCGGATCACCGCCGACACCGACGTGGAACGGCTGCGCGCGCTGTGTGAGAAGGCCGGGGTGCCGTACCAGTGCGGCTGGGACGCGGGCCAGATCGTGCTGGAGATGTACGAGCACCTGGTCGAGGACCGCACCGAGGAGCCGACCTTCTACATCGACTTCCCCACCTCGGTCTCGCCGCTGACCCGCGCCCACCGCAGCATCGCGGGCGTCGCCGAACGCTGGGATCTGGTGGCCTGGGGCGTCGAACTGGGCACCGCCTACAGCGAACTGACCAATCCGATCGAACAGCGCAAGCGGCTCACCGAACAGTCGCTGCTGGCCGCGGGTGGCGATCCGGAGGCGATGGAACTGGACGAGGACTTCCTGCAGGCCCTCGAACACGCCATGCCGCCGACCGGCGGCCTGGGCGTCGGCGTGGACCGCGTGGTCATGCTGATCACCGGGCGCAGCATCCGCGAGACGTTGCCGTTCCCGCTGGTCAAGCCGCGCACCTGAGCCGCGTGCCGCCCTCGGGGCATGCCGGGATGACGGCGGTTCGCGGCCATACGGCACAGTAATGGCGTGCAGCTGGTACTCGTACGTCATGCCCAACCGGAACGTCTGGTCGCCGTCGACGGTCCCGCCGATCCGGATCTGACCGATATCGGGCTGGAGCAGGCCGCGCGCGTGCCCGACGCGCTGGCCCGGCTCGAGGGCGGCGGTCACCGCATCGCCCGCATCGTGTCGAGTCCGCAGCGCCGGGCCCGATCCACCGCCGCGGCGAGCGCCGCGAAATTCGGCCTGCCCGTGGATATTTTCGACGGGCTGGCCGAATACGACCGGGATCTGCCGGTCTACCTGCCGATCGAGGACGCCCGCAAGGCCGCCGAGGGCTCCGGGGAGGCAGCCGAATCCGATTCCGCGCAGGCGCGTTTCGCCGCGGTGTACCGGCGGATCAAGGCGGGACATCTACCCGAGCAGATCGATGGCGCCGCATTCTTCGCCCGGGTTTCCGCGGCGGTCGATGAGATCGTCGCGGCGGCCGAGCACGCCGATACCGTGGTGGCGTTCGCGCACGGCGGGGTGATCAATGTACTGACCCAACGGATCCTGAATCTGGAGCGTCCGCTGACCTTCCCGATCGACTACTGTTCGATCACGCGAATTCTGTACTCCCGCACGGGCAATCGCACGGTGGCCACGATCAACGAGAACGGGCACGTCTGGGATCTGCTGCCCCGGAACCTGCCCGGCCGCTGAATTCGCCCGCTACACCTCGTGCATGCGGGTCGGGAATTGCTCCACCGCCCATTCCCGCGACTCGCCCAGATCCAGCCACAGCCGCACGCGATGCTCGGGTTCGTCCAGTCCGGCCCAGATGATGGTGAACGTCCCCGCCAGCACCTCGCGATCGCGTCCGGGCGCCCGCACCGACATGGCGAACGGAATACCCAGCGCGACCCGGGTGACGGCGACCCGATCGTTCTCGATCGGCTTCCCGGCGACCTGGTGACCCGGCGCGTCCGCGACCCAGATCCATTCCACCTCGGTGCCTGCCACCTGCGCGGTCAGCGCATCGGTCAGGTACGCGCGAACGGTGGCCTCCGGATCGTCGCCGAGCACCAGCAACGGAACCTCGTTGTCCACGTACAGCTTGCGGAAGTCGTCCCGCGGCGGAGTGTGCGCGGCATTGCGGTGATATTCCCGGACCAGCCGGCCCTGCTCGTCCACCGGGAACAGGCCGCGGACCGCCCCGGGCGGCACGAATCCGTTGGGATCGTCGACCCAGGCCGGGTCGATATCGATCACCGACCCACCGGAATTCACGGCCGCGGCATCGATCAAGCCTTGCGGCGGCTCCCACTCGGGCGGAACTGATTGGACGACCCATTGGGGCGTCGATGATGACGCGGAATCGGTCATGGGTCCGGGGATCCCCTAACAGTGGACAGCTCGACAGCCGAGCGTAGTGCAGCCCCCGGCTGAGCGCAAAGCCGCCGACGCGAAATCCATTGGCACACAATCCAGCTCGAATCGCATTCCGGGCCCGGACGGCAACGCGGTGCGCGATGCGCCGCGCGCACGGCATCCGATCGGTCACCGGCATGCGGCCGCGCGCACCATCGACTATTCTTCGATCGCGCCAATTCCGCACGCGCGCACCGCTCGTCACATTTGCGCCACTGTCCCTCGGTACGCACGATATGTGATTTACGCACGTATCATGGCGACCGCACAGTCGGTGTGAATTCTCAGCCGATTATGAGGTTTATCGGACGCTCGTCTCGAGGATCGATCGTTCGATGAGACACCGTGACCCGCACGTGATCTGCGGTCATGTTCTCCAGAGAAAGGCAGTTCGTTGCTCTCCACGAGTAAGTCGACACGTACCCGGCGACTGGTGGCCCGCGTCGCCGTCGCCGGCGCCCTGGCCGCCGTTCCGCTCGCCGCAATGGCCGGTCCGGCCCTGGCCGACACCACATCGCCCTCGGCCATCCAGGTCGACCGTCACCACGACTGGGACCACGACGGGGATCACGGTCCCTGGAATCACGACTGGGACCACCACGATTGGGACCACCGGCTTCCGGGCTTCCCGGGTTGGGATCACGGTTGGAACCAAGGCCCGTGGGCACCGCCCTCCGGCTCGGCCGGCTGATACCCCCTCGGTGACCGCCGACGACACGGCCACCGGGTGAACGAGGGCCACTCCCCGTGCGGGAGTGGCCCTCGTCGTCCGTGCCGGATGCGAATCGGCCAGGGGCGCGGAACAATTCGACGCGTTCCCCGTTGCAGCGCGTTTCGGCAGCTCAGCGCCCGTCCTTCGCGGTCCCAGCCGATTGCCAGCTGGGACATAACACGCACCCAGCGACGGACGTTTCGATGGACTCCATAGCCACCGCGAAGGTGGCCGGAAATCTATCGAAAGGCAGTCTCCGTGAAGACAACCCGCACCCGCCGCATCGTGAGCCGTGTTGCCCTCGCCGGCGCCCTGGCCGTGGTTCCCGTGGCGGCCGTGGCCGTCCCCGCATTCGCAGCCGCACCGAACGCAATCGCCGTCGACTGGCACAACCAGGGCGGGCCAGGTGGAGACCACCGTGGCGGACCGGGTGGCGACGACCACCACAACGGCCCCGGCCCGCAGGGACCGCAGTTCCCGCAGGGTCCCCAGATCCCGCAGTTCCTTCCGCCGACCGGCTCCGCGGGCTGATCGTCCCCGGGATACGGCGAGGGCCACTTCCGCTGCGGGAAGTGGCCCTCGTCGATCGAACTCGCCCGTGCCGCTAGGCCATTCCGGCGATCCAGTTGTGCATCCAGGACGTCGCGGTCTGGCCGCCGCCCACGGAATAGCTGCCGTACGAGGTGTGCGCACCCGAGCCGTAGAACTTCTCCAACTGCTGGACGCGCTTCTTGTTCGCGCCCTCGCTCAGCTGAGTCCCCAACGTGCCGATACCGCCGGAGGACATCAGATCGCCCACGATCGAACCGGCCTCGAGCTGGTAGCGCCACATGCTCGCGGGATTCGGATCCGAGGTCTCGGCCAGGAAGCCCGCGAACCGGGTGACGAAGTCGTCGGCCTTGGTGGAGCAGTACAGGTCCTGCGGATCGCAGATGGTCCGCACCCGATCGCTGACGAAACCGAAACCGCCCGGGCGGGGACCGCTCGCACCGGCGCCGCCTGCAGGCGGGCCGACCTGGACGTCGGTGGGCGAGCGACGCGGGTCGGAGATCAGGCCGACGCCAGTGATGCGGCCCGGGGGCACGACCCCGATACCGGTGCCGATCTCGGCGGCCACGTCACCGGCCGCGTCGGCGCCCTGGCTGTAGCCGACGATCGCGATCTTGGTCGCCGCGCATCGGGTCGCCATCGCCTTGATCATGCCGCGAGCGTTGTTGACCGCCTGGCCCTTCGACCTGCCGTAGACGTCGCCCTCCCACGGGAACGCGGTAGCGGCGTAACTGACGTAGTCGACCCGCGTGCCGCTGGGCATATTGCGAGTGACGCCGGCGAGCATGCCGGGGCCGCGCATGTGCTCGGCCTTGTCCGGACCGGTCTCCCAGGTACCGGGAATCGCCACGACGTATAGGTTCGGGCACGCGGGAGCCGCTGTAGCGGCACCACTTCCGAAGATCACACCCGACAACCCCGACAACGCAACCGCGGCCGCAGCCGCAGCAACCCGTTTCAACCGCATACCGCTCCAGTTTCAGCCTGCCCAGGATTGGGCATCCCAAGTTTTTCCAGACAATGGTGTGGTAGCCGGGTTGCAGTTCGGTTAACCGTGGGCGTACGAACTGTCGAACTCTCGCGAGTCCGGGATCGGATCGTTTGCCCGTCGACACCGCACCGTGATCAAGAATAGATGGATGGGCACGCCAGTGCCATCCGACGTCCCGTACTCGACCTGGTTTCGTTCCGGATCGGCGGGAAAATTCGGGCGAACAACGAAAAGCGCCCGCGAACAAGAATGTTCGCGGGCGCTCTGTCGGTCGAGCTGTACCGCCTATCCGATCAGCGCTGCGCGACGGTGGTCGGCACGATCGGCGTGGGCAATGCCGATTCACCCTCGAGGAAGATGTCCACCGCGGCGGCGGCCGAACGTCCCTCGGCGATGGCCCACACGATCAGCGACTGCCCCCGGCCCATATCGCCCGCGACGAACACCCCGGGAACCGTGGTCTGGAAATTCTTGTCCCGCTTGACGTTCCCGCGCTGGTCGTAGCCGACGCCCAGATCCTCGAGCAGACCGGGTTTCTGCGGACCGGTGAAACCCATTGCCAGCAGTACCAGATCGGCGTCGAGCGTGAAATCGGTGCCCTCGATCTTCTCGAAGCGACCGTTCACCATCTGCACCTCGTGCGCCTGCAGGCCGGTGACCTTGCCGTCCTCGCCGACGAACCGCTCGGTGTTGACCGAGTAGACGCGCTCGCCACCCTCCTCGTGCGCCGAGGAGACCCGGTACATCAGCGGGTAGGTCGGCCACGGGGTGGAGGAGGCACGCTCCTGCGGCGGACGCGGCATGATCTCGAACTGATGCACGCTCACCGCGCCCTGACGGTGCGAGGTGCCCAGGCAGTCCGCGCCGGTGTCGCCGCCGCCGATGATGACGACCTTCTTGTCCTTGGCATGGATCGGCGGTAGACCGTTCTCGTCGGTGATCGGGTCGCCGAGCTGCACCCGGTTGGACAGCGGCAGGAATTCCATCGCCTGGTGGATTCCGTCCAGATCCCGTCCGGGCACCGGCAGATCGCGCGCGATGGTGGCGCCACCGGCCAGCACCACCGCGTGGAACTGCTCGCGCAGTTGTTCGGCGGTGATGTCCACGCCCACGTTCACGCCGGGCCGGAAGATGGTGCCCTCGGCCTCCATCTGCGCCAGGCGACGATCGATGAAGCGCTTCTCCATCTTGAATTCCGGAATGCCGTAACGCATCAGACCGCCGATCCGGTCGTCGCGCTCGAACACCGTCACGGTGTGACCGGCCCGGGTGAGCTGCTGGGCAGCGGCCAGTCCGGCCGGGCCCGAACCCACCACGGCGACCTTCTTACCGGTCAACCGGGTCGGGTAGACCGGGGTCACCCAGCCCTCGTCGAAAGCGTTCTCGATGAGTTCGACCTCGACCTGCTTGATGGTCACCGCATCCTGGTTGATGCCCAGCACGCAGGACGCCTCGCACGGCGCCGGGCACAGCCGCCCGGTGAACTCCGGGAAGTTGTTGGTCGCGTGCAGACGGTCGATACCCTCGCGCCACTGGCCCTTGTAGACCAGATCGTTCCACTCGGGAATCAGGTTGCCGAGCGGACAACCGTTGTGGCAGAACGGAATGCCGCAATCCATACAACGGCTGGCCTGGGTCCGCAGGGTTTCGTGCGAGAAACCCTCCTCGTAGACCTCTTTCCAGTCCATCAGCCGCAGCGGCACCGGCCGCCGCTCGGGAAGCTCCCGTTTGGTGTGCTTCAAAAAGCCTTGGGCGTCACCCATTCTCGACTCCACACGTCAGCGCCGGCCCGGCGCACCCTTCAATTCCGGTGCGTCGCACCAAAGTTCCAGCCACGGGCGGCCTGCACGTCCTAGCCACGGGCGGCCTGCACGTCCTAGCCACGGGCGGCCTCCATGATGGCGGCGTCCACGTCGCGTCCTGCCTTCTCAGCCTCGGAGATAGCGAGCAGGACCTTCTTGTAGTCGCGCGGCATAACCTTGACGAAGTGCGTCACCTGCTGCGACCAGTCACCCAGAATGGCATCGGCCACGGCCGAGCCGGTCTGGTCGCGGTGCCGGGCGACGATGTCGTGCAGCCAGGTGAAATCGTCACCGGACAGCGGTTCGACGGCATCGGCCTGCTCGGGCGAGATGTTCTTCTCGAACGTCCCGTGCGGGTTGTACAGGTAGGCCACGCCGCCGGACATACCCGCGCCGAAGTTGCGCCCGGTCTCACCGAGGATGACGACCTTACCGCCGGTCATGTACTCGCAGCCGTGATCGCCCACGCCCTCCACGACCGCGGTGGCACCGGAGTTGCGCACCGCGAACCGCTCACCGACCACGCCGCGGATGAACGCCTCACCGCTGGTCGCGCCGAACAGGATGACGTTGCCCGCGATGATGTTCTGCTCCGCGACGAATTCGCCCGGAGCGTTCAACGGCGGGCGCACGACCAGGTGACCACCCGAAAGTCCCTTGCCGACATAGTCGTTCGCGTCACCGAACACCCGCAGGGTGATACCCGCCGGGACGAACGCGCCGAAACTGTTGCCCGCCGAACCGGTGAACGTGATGTCGATGGTGTCGTCGGGCAGGCCCGCGCCGCCGTACAGCTTGGTCACCTCGTGGCCGAGCATGGTGCCGACGGTCCGGTTGACGTTCGTGATCCGGGTCTCGAACTTGACCGGCTTGCCGCGCTCGAGCGCATCGGCCGATTCGGCGATGAGCTGGTTGTCCAGCGCCCGGTCCAGACCGTGGTCCTGGCCCTTGGTGTTGCGCCGGTCCTGGTACATGAACGCGGTCTCGACGTCGTCGAGGATCGGCGACAGGTCGAGCTTGGCGGCCTTCCAGTGCTCCTTGGCCTTGGTGGTGTCGAGCAGGTCGACCCGGCCGATGGCCTCGTCGAGGGTGCGGAAGCCCAGCGAGGCCAGGTATTCGCGCACCTCCTCGGCGATGTAGAGCATGAAGTTCTCGACGAATTCCGGCTTGCCGGTGAACCGTTCGCGCAACACCGGATTCTGCGTAGCGACACCCACGGGGCAGGTGTCCAGGTGGCAGACCCGCATCATGATGCAGCCCGAGACCACCAGCGGTGCGGTGGCGAAACCGAATTCCTCGGCGCCCAGCAGTGCGGCGATCATGACGTCGCGGCCGGTCTTCATCTGACCGTCCACCTGCACCACGATCCGGTCGCGCAGTCCGTTGAGCAGCAGGGTCTGCTGCGTCTCGGCCAGGCCGAGCTCCCAGGGGCCGCCGGCGTGCTTGAGCGAGGTCAGCGGCGAGGCGCCGGTGCCGCCGTCGTGGCCGGAGATCAGCACCACATCGGCATGCGCCTTCGACACACCCGCGGCGACCGTGCCGACGCCCGGCTCGGCGACAAGTTTCACGTGAATCCGAGCCTGCGGGTTCGCGTTCTTCAGATCGTGGATCAGCTGGGCCAGATCCTCGATCGAGTAGATGTCGTGATGCGGCGGCGGCGAGATCAGCCCGACGCCCGGCGTCGAATGCCGGACCTCGGCGACCCACGGGTACACCTTGTGCGCGGGCAGCTGACCACCCTCGCCGGGCTTGGCGCCCTGGGCCATCTTGATCTGGATGTCGGTGCAGTTGCTCAGGTAGTGCGCGGTGACGCCGAAACGTCCCGAGGCCACCTGCTTGATCGCACTGCGCCGCCAGTCGCCGTTCTCCTCCGGCTCGAAGCGAGCGGGCGATTCGCCGCCCTCACCCGAGTTGGAGCGCCCGCCCAGGCGGTTCATCGCGATGGCGAGCGTCTCGTGCGCCTCGGCGGAGATCGAGCCGTAGCTCATCGCGCCGGTGGAGAACCGCTTGACGATCTCCGAGGCCGGTTCGACGAGGTCGATCGGGATCGGATTGCGCTCGTCGCCACGGAATTTGAACAGACCGCGCAGCGAGGCCAGCCGCTCGGACTGATCGTCGACCAGCTTGGTGTATTCCTTGAAGATCTTGTACTGACCGCTGCGGGTAGCGTGCTGCAGCTTGAACACCGTGTCCGGGTTGAACAGGTGGTATTCGCCCTCGCGCCGCCACTGGTACTCACCGCTCACCTCGAGTTCGCGGTGCGCGCGCTCGTTGTGGTTCTCCAGGAAGGCGATCCGGTGCCGCGCGGCCACCTCGTCGGCGATCTCGTCCAGGCCGATGCCGTCCAGCGGGGACTTCAGACCCGTGAAGTACCTGTCGCACAGTTCCTGCGACAGGCCGACGACCTGGAACAGCTGCGCGCCGCGGTACGAGGCGATCGTGGAGATGCCCATCTTGGACATCACCTTCAGCACGCCCTTGCCGGCGGCCTTGTTGTAGTTGCGCACGGCCGCGTCGTAGTCGTCGCAGACCACGCCGCCGCTGCCCGGCATCTTCAACGCGCCGCGCTCGATCATGTCCTCGATCGACTCGAACACCATGTACGGGTTGATCGCGGCCGCGCCGAAGCCGACCAGCAGAGCCATGTGGTGCACCTCGCGGGCGTCACCGGCCTCCACGACCAGGCCGACCTTGGTGCGAGTGCGCTCGCGCACCAGATGGTGGTGCACCGAGGCGGTGAGCAGCAGCGACGGGATCGGCGCGAGCTTCTCGTTGGACTCGCGGTCGGACAGCACGATGATCCGCGCACCGCCCGCGATGGCCGAGGAAACCTGCTCGTTGATCGCCTGCAGCGATTTGCGCAGACCCTTGCCGCCCTTGCGCACCGGGTACAGACCGTGCACGACCACCGACCGCAGCTGCGGACGGGAGCCGTCGTCGTTGATGTGCACGAGCTTGGCCAGCTCGTCGTTGTCCAGGATCGGCTGGGTCAGCGTGATCTGCCGGCAGGACTCCGGACCGGGATGCAGCAGATCGAACTCGGGTCCGATCATGCTGCGCAGACTGGTCACGACCTCCTCGCGGATCGCGTCCAGCGGCGGGTTGGTGACCTGCGCGAACAGCTGCGAGAAGTAGTCGAACAGCAGCCGGGGCCGCGCCGAGAGAACCGCGATCGGGGTGTCGGTGCCCATCGAGCCGAGCGCCTCGCCGCCGGTGGTCGCCATCGGCGAGATCAGGAGGTTGAGATCCTCGGTGCTGTACCCGAAGATCTGCTGCCGGATCTTGACCCGGTCGTGCACCATGTGCTCGTGTGGGCGCTCGGGCAGGTCCGACAGCTTGATCGGGCCGTCGTCGAGCCACTCCTGGTACGGGTGCTCGGTGGCCAGCTGGGTCTTGATCTCGTCGTCGCCGATGATCCGGCCCTGCGAGGTGTCCACCAGGAACATCCGGCCGGGCTGCAGGCGAGCCTTCTTGACCACCTTGGACGGCTCGATGTCGAGCACGCCGACCTCCGAGGCCATCACGACCAGGCCGTCGTCGGTCACCCAGATCCGGGAGGGCCGCAGGCCGTTGCGGTCCAGCACCGCGCCGACCACGGTGCCGTCGGTGAAGCACACCGACGCCGGGCCGTCCCACGCCTCCATCAGGAAGGAGTGGTAGCGGTAGAACGCGCGGCGCGCGGGATCCATCGCCTCCTGGCGTTCCCACGCCTCGGGAATCATCATCAGCACCGCGTGCGGCAGGCTGCGCCCACCCAGATGCAGCAGTTCGAGCACCTCGTCGAAGCGCGCGGTGTCCGACGCGCCGGGAGTGCAGACCGGGAAGATCTTGTCCAGCCGATTGCGGCCCTGCTCGTCGACGCCGAAGACCTCGGACTCGATCAGCGCCTCGCGGGCGCGCATCCAGTTCTCGTTACCGGTGACGGTGTTGATCTCACCGTTGTGCGCGACCCGGCGGTACGGGTGTGCCAACGGCCAGGACGGGAAGGTGTTGGTGGAGAAGCGCGAGTGCACGATGCCCAGCGCCGATTCCACCCGATCGTCCTGCAGGTCCAGGTAGAACGCCCGCAGCTGCGGGGTGGTGAACATGCCCTTGTAGACGAAGGTCTGCGCGGACAGGCTGGGGAAGTAGACGGTTTCACGCCCGACCGAGCCCTCGCCCGCGCCGGACTGGCCGAGTTCGTGCTCGATCCGCTTGCGCACGACGTAGGCGCGACGGTCCAGGTCCAGACCCGAGAGCTGCTCGGCGGAATCCTTGGGCGAGGCGATGAACAGCTGCCGGAACGTCGGCATCGCGTCGCGGGCCAGCGCGCCGAGCGAGGTCTCGTCGATCGGCACCTCACGCCAGCCCAGAACCGCGAGGCCCTCCTCGCGCACGATGCGCTCCACGCCGTAGCAGGCGCGGGCGGCCTCGCGGCGGGCCTGCGGCAGGAAGGCGATACCGGTGGCGTAGGAGCCTTCCGGCGGAAGCTCGAAGGTGGCGCCGCTCTCCGCCAGCACGGCCCGGAAGAACTTGTCCGGGAGCTGGATCAGAATGCCCGCGCCGTCACCACTGTTGGGTTCTGCGCCCGCGGCACCGCGGTGCTCCAGGTTCAGCAACGCCGTAATAGCCTTGTCGACGATGTCGCGGCTGCGGCGGCCGTGCATGTCGACGACGAACGCGACACCGCAGGCGTCGTGTTCGTTCGCCGGGTCGTAGAGACCGGTGGGCCCCGGATTGCGATGCAATCGATCGGACCCCGGTGACCTGTGGCCAGGTAGTTGCGTCATGCCTCTGCCTTCAAAATCAGGCCTTCGAAGAAATATGGCCTTCGTCGAACGCCTCCGTCTAGACTGCGCCCCGGAGGGTTCGTCAGACCAGCGACGCTGATGGTCGTCTCGTGCAGTCAACTCTCCAGTTGTCCACCCGCTCCGGTTCGTAGTCGGGTGCTCGGCGGTTGCGGAGCCCTTCCGTGTTCCACACACCGTGCCCGCGCCGCCCCTTCGGTCCGGCTGTGCGAACACGAGGGTCTCCGCGACCCTCGGCTCGTGACCGATTCGGGCGATTCAGCCGGGCATTTCGTGCCCAGCGTAAGAGCAAACGATAAGTCAGGACCTGCGCCCAACCAACTCAGGTTCCCTAAGAACAGCGTCTACCTGGGCGTCTCCATCGGTCCTCCACTAACTACGCGCTCACCAGTGTAAAGCAGAGTTTGGTGATCGCTCAGTCGCGTATGCCACTGTTGCCCGTTGCGACCGGTTCGTGCCCGCGCATCCTGCACGTAGGCCGCTAGATGCCCTCTAACCTGCATCGATAGAGAATTCCCAAGCCCGCGTCCGGACAAACCGACTGTTATGCGGCTAACTTCCCGGACACACGGCGGAGACCGCGCGGACACGGAGACTACGAGCCATTGCAATGTTCAGACCGTACGGTCTCATTACCAATCTCACAGTTTGGCACATGTTCAGCAAACCGGTCGTGTTGGGTATGTCACAGTGCCGCGGTCATCCGCATACCGCGGCGGCCGCGCGTACCAACGCCATCCGGTGCAGGGTGTCGGTCCGGCTACCGGTGAATACGCCGAACACCCCGGTCGACAACCGTTCCGCGCAGGTCGGGCCGCGTAGTTCGGCCCGCCGTTGGGCGAGCTGACGCAGGATCTCCCCGTTCACCCGATCGATGATCGGCCGGACCGCGGTCAGATCCGGCGAGGTCCGCGGCACCGAAGCGGGATCCAGCCGCCAGCGCGCGAGCAGTCCGCGCTGCACCATCTTGTTGGCCTCGATCTGGCCGGCGAAGACCTGCCGGACCCAGCTCTCCGGCAGTCCGAGCGCGGCTCCGGCCCGGCTCATCGAGTCGTAGACCACCTGTTCGCGGGCCGGATCGTCGATCACCGGATTCCGGTCGGCCGCACCCACCCATTTGGCCGCGATCACGGCATCGGCCGTATTCAGACGCTCGAGCAGCAGATCGATCAGCGGATCGGAGCTCACCGGGGCGTCGGCCGGGGCCTGCGCGTGGGCGGCCGGCACCGTCGGATCGATCGTCATGGGTACCACCTCAACCGACATCACCCCGATCGCGACCGCGACCGCGGCCATCAACACGGACGTACGCACTGGAGACACTCCTGACGGTTGTTGTGCGGAGATGCGAACGCGGGCCACCCCGTCGCGCCGGTGCGCGGACGAACGCCACTTCACTACGGTAACGACCGGATATCGGATTCCGGACACGAATTTTCGTTTCCTCACCGAAGATTCGTGTTCCGTCGCGCAACGCTGTGAGGCTGACCACAACCTGCGGACGGGACTCGGCGCGAGGGCTGTCGGCCTGTCACGCTGGAGCCGATTCGTGCGGTCGAATCCGCCCCGCCCGACCGTCTCGCCGCCGTTCACCTGCGGCGACCACGAATGCCGGCGACTTCGCCGGCCGCGAAACCGCCTGGGATGCAGAGGATGTGAAATCCATGACCAGCCCCCACATCTCGGAACCGATGGATCAGGACCCGGCCCGATCCGGCACGGACGCGTCCCGCGCCGAATCCACCGCCGCCGCCCGGGGTGACGCGGGCGCGCCGGGCGTGGGTACGGACCTCGTTCACGCACTACGAGTTCGGACCACCGACCGGCTGACCTGGCTCGGCGGCGCGGGTACGCGGATCGCCGAGGACCACGAACGGTCGGGGTACGCCGTGACGGGTGCGCTGGTGCTGCTGTTCACGGCGCTGTCGGGCGCGGTCGTCGCGCTGGCGACGGCGGCAGCGGAGTGGGCCGTGATCGTGGTGATCATCGCGGCGGCGCTTTCGATGCTCCTGATCGGAAGCATCTCTCGCGCGGCGGCGACCGCACCGTTGCCCGGACGCGACGGTTCGCGAGTTCGCCTCGGCGGCGAGCTGATCGGTCGCGCCGCGGTGGCCGTCCTGGCGGGTGTGGTCGTCGCCGAACTGGCGAGCACCGTCCTGCTGGGCGGGACGATCGATCACCGCCTGGACGAGAACGCCAGGCGCGACGCGGAATCCGCGACCTCTGTCGTCACCGCCCGTAATGCTCTGGATCAGGCGAAAGCCGACCGCGACGCCCTGGCCCGGTCGATCACCGGCGCGCAGTCCGATATCCAGCGGGCCCTGATCGTCGCCCGCTGCGAGTACAACCCGACCCCGGAATGTCCGCAGAACGAGATCACCGGGGTCCCCGGCCAGGGCCCCGAGACCCGCGCCGACAACAGCATGCTCGATGACGCGCGCGCCCGTCTGGCCGCCGCACAGTCCCAGGCGCAGCCCAGCCAGGATCGCGTGACCCAGCGGCAGCAGGCGCTGGATCAGGCCCGCGCGGCCGCCCTGCGGACCGGCGATCGCGGACTCGGCGCACGCTGGATCGCGTTGAACGGCTACACCTTCGCAGATGCCGGTGCGTTTGTGCTGCGTCTGGCGACACTCGTGATCACCGTCGCGCTGGCCCTGCTGCCGCTGCTGTCCCGCTGGTGGCGCGGGGAGACGGCCTTCGATCGCCGCGTTTCGGCCCGGGCCGTCGCCGATCGCGCCGAGCGCGATGCCGAGGCCGCCATCGCCGTCAAACGCGCCGAGGTCCGTACCGAGGCCGAAACACTGCGCGCCGAGCAGGAATTGGCGAGCGCGCGCCTGGCCGTGCACGCCGACACCGTCATCGATCGGGAAAACCAGCGTCGCCGCGTCATCGCCTCGATCGGTGCGGTGGAAATCGGCGTCACCGAGCCGCAGCGCCGCGCGGTCGCGGAATTCGAAGCACTTGCGGAACTTCCGGCCACCCCGACGCCGAACTCCCAGGAGAACACCATGTCCGAGCCCTCGAACCTGCCCGCCCCGCTGCCCCGGGACGCGGTGGCCCCCGCTCCGAAATCCGGCGGCCTGGAACTCCCCATCGTCGGCACCGTCCCCTTCACCGACACCGCCGCCCGTTGGATCCGCCCCCTGGTCCCCTCTTTCGTCACCGACGCCATAGATACCGCCACCCATCCGCTGCGCACGGTCCGCCAGGTCTTCGAGGAAACCGAGGAGATAACCTTCACCCTCCGCCGCACCCGGAAGGTCACCGTCGACTCCTCCGATTCCAATCCCCAGCTCCCCGCCACGGTCGTCGACCCCGCCGGCCGAACCGCCTCTGCGCCAACCACTTACGACCTGGCCCCGGCCGACCGCCGCACAACCGTGACCGGGACTGCGACTCCCGCCGAACTCGATTCCCGCGATCCTCGCCGGCTCCCTCCCGGCTCTCGCTGAACCGCGTCATAATCATTTACCTTCTGCCACAACCACTTCCGTCGCTTCGCACGGATCTCCACAGCCAGCAGAGGTAATCCCGATCGGCCGGCGAGCCCCCCGCCCTCGAAAGATCGCCAGCGTCGGCGCGTAGGCGACGAACATCCGGATACCGAACTTCTCATCGTCGATATCCGGGAAACCCGCGCACCCGGTTCCGACCTGTCCAACCGATTCGATTGCGGGAGTACGGCCGTGATCCCGATCGTGGGCGGGCATAGGCATCTCCTCTGGCTCCTACTGATATTTGGTCTTTGCCTCGGGTTCTCTCCGGGACTTACCGTGAAACCGTTCGACGAGGTGCCCGCGATAATCCGAAGTTTCGGAAGGGGCGCATATTCATTTTTCCGTCGGGCGGACGACTGTGCGATCGAGAGGATCCGTGGCATGACCACAATGGAGAATAATTCGGCGACAAAGGAACTCGCCGGAAAACGCGCTCTGGTGACCGGCGGTTCTCGCGGAATAGGCGCGGCGGTGGTGCGGAAATTGCTCGAGGCGGGCGCCGAGGTGCTCACGACGGCTCGGTCGGCGACCGATACGCTTCCGGACAAGGCGAATTTCGTCGCGGCCGATGTGCGGACTCGGGCGGGCGCGGAGACACTCGCCGCAGCCGCGCGAGAAATACTCGGCGGAGTGGACATCGTGGTGCACAACGCGGGTGGCGCGCGGCCGCATTCGGGTAGTTCGAGCATTCCGGACGAGGAGTGGCAGGACGCCCTGGCGTTGAACCTGCTGTCGGCCGTCCGGTTGGACGCGCTGCTCACACCGCAGATGCGGGATCGGAAATCGGGCGCGATCGTGCACATCTCCTCGGCGGCGGTCCCCACCGCCGTGGCGCCGTTCCTGCACTACACCGCCGCGAAGGCGGCCCTGGAGAATTACAGCAGAGGACTGGCGGCGGAATTGGCTCCCTTCGGAATTCGAGTCAATACCGTCTCGCCCGGCCGGACCGCGACTCCCGGCGGGGAGCAGACCCGGGAGGAATGGGCGCGCATGGCCGCCACCACACCGGGCCAGGGCGATACGCCCGCCGTACCGCTGGGCCGCGACGGCCGCCCCGACGATATCGCAGAGGCGGTGCTGTTTCTCCTGTCCGATCGCGCGAGCTGGCTGACCGGAAGCGGCCTCGTCGTGGACGGCGGCGAATTCCCCCGGTGACGAATCCGCCACATCGGTGAATTCGAGAGATAGGAAGGGAAATGGGTATGGGCAGATACAGCGGTAAAAACGTGGTGATCACCGGCGGCGGCAGCGGTATGGGTTTCGCGATGGCGAAACTGCTGGTGGAAGAGGGAGCGCGGGTAATGATCACCGGGCGCTCCCGGACCACGCTCGATACCGCACGTGCACGGCTCGGCGATAATGCGGTCACCGTACCAGGCGATGTCGCCACGATATCCGATCTGGATACGCTGGCCGACCGGGCGAAGCACGAATTCGGGATGCTGCACGGCCTATTCGTCAATGCCGGCATCGCCCGCAGCACATCCCTCGAGGAGACCACCGAGCGCGAATACGACGAACTCTTCTCGATCAACGTCAAAGGCGCGTTCTTCACGGTGCAGAAGCTCGCCCCCCTGCTCGGTGCGGGCGCGGGCATCGTCCTGACCACCTCGAACGCGAATGTCATGGGCCTGCCGGCGACCAGCGTCTACGCGGCGGGTAAGGCGGCCTTGCGGTCGATGGCCCGGACCCTGGCCGCCGATCTGCTCCCGCGCGGCATCCGTGTCAACGCGATCAGCCCCGGGCCCGTCGATACGGGCATTCTGGAGAACGGCATGAGCGAAGCTGCCGCCGCGCAGTTCAAGGCGCAGGTGGTCGCGAGCAATCCCATGCGACGTTTCGGCACACCCGATGAAATCGCCCGGGCCGCAACGTTCCTCGCCTTCGACGCCACATACACCACGGGTACGGAACTCGTCGTGGACGGAGGCGCCACCCAACTCTGAACCGGCTGCCCGGGAAGAGATCCAAGCTGTCCCCGCGCCGCACCCGACGAGCGATGTCCAGCAGCAGCGGCGACACCGGTGATCACCATCCCGCCGTAACCGCGCCCGACCAGGATCGCGTCGTCGATCCGCTCGAATTCGAGCACCGAGCTACAGGACCAGCCGCCGTGCACCGAGGACGAAAGTTATTCCTCATCCGACATGGACAGGGCTGTTCCTATCTCCGGGTTCGGGGACAGTGCCGAGGGAGGAGTCCGGCGCACGGTCGGGAACGGTTCTGCACCAATCCTGGCCGAGCAGCAGTTCCAGCAATGCCTGTTCCGCCGGGCCGGGATCACGCCGGACCGCCGCGACGACGGGCTGGGACACCACCGGGGACACCGGCCGCGCGAGATGGCAATATCCTTGCGGCACAGCCGAAGCCGGGACCAGCGTGACACCCATTCCGTGCGCTGCCCAACGCACCGCCGTCGCCGCCTGCGACACCCGGGCGATCGTCGTCGGGGCCAGTTCGTTGTCTCGCAACGCCTCACGCAGCACACCGTCCAACGCGCTGTCGCGGTCGAACCGCACCCACGGCTCGCCCGCCAGCTCCCGCAGGTCGACCCGGTCCGCCGCGAGCAGCCGATGCCCCTCACCCAGTACCACGACGAATTCCTCGTCGCCGAGGTGATGGGCCTGTGCGGAGCCCTCTTCACAGGGCGCGGCCACCAGCACCAGATCCAGTACACCCCGTCGTCCGAGCCGTTCCAGTTCGGCCGGATTCGGCTCCTCGAAGACGGT
The DNA here is from genome assembly GCA_966435935.1 of uncultured Nocardia sp. GTDB lineage: Bacteria > Actinomycetota > Actinomycetes > Mycobacteriales > Mycobacteriaceae > Nocardia. Next base: position 10,581 of record CBJNFW010000044.1, on the reverse strand, counting down.
CACCTCCAGTCGCGGAAACCGGCTGCGCAACGCACCGAGTGCCCGCGGCAGCTGCTGGGTGCCCAATCCCATCTGCACCGCGACCAGCAGCTCTCCCTCGAGTTCGTCGGCGGCGGCCCGCGCCGTCGCCCGCGCCCGCCGCGACGCGCTCACCGCGACCTGTGCCTCGCGCAGAAAAGCCCGCCCGACCACGGTCGGCACCAGCCCCGTCGGCGTCCGCGCGAACAACTGCACACCCAGCTCCCGCTCCAACCCCCGAATCTGCTGGGACATGGACGGCTGCGCGACATGCAACAACTCCGCCGCCGCCGTCACCGATCCCGCCTCCGCGACAGCCAGGGCGTATTCGTATTGACGAAGCGTCATCCCCTCGGCACCTTCCCACGCTGGATCGCAATACCAACAAGACATACGCCACGCGCCCCCGCCGCATTCCTCGCCGAGATCGAGCAGCACGCGAGCCCCGGTTCGGTCGCCCGAATCGCCGGGCACGCTCGCGATTCGGAACCGGCTGCGCGGTCAGGCCGTACCGCTGCGCTCAGCCGCCGCGGACGGGCCGGCCAATGACGTGACCTGTGTGTCGAGCAATGTCAGGAGCTTCTGCAGTGCCTCGCGGTCACCCTCGGGCTGGATGCGACCGCGCGCGACCGCGTCCATGACACTGAGGCGCCCGCCCGCGATCGCACCCACGGTGGCGGCGTCCGTGCACAGCACGGGGCGATACCTCCGGCACCGGCGCCCTCGGCCTGCTCGCGGCTGGTCGCATCGTCCTCGGCGGCGCGGCTCTGACCTTCCCCCGGCGGCTCGCCGAACTCGCCGGCATCGCCCCCGGCCCCGAACTCACCTATATGACAAGGATTTTCGGCACCCGGGCGGTCGCGCTCGGATTGGGATGCGTGACCGCCTCCCCGGCAGAACGCCGCCGGCTTCTCCGCCGCGACATACCGCTGCGAGCTGCCCTGAGCATGACCGCTCTCACCGGCGCATACGCGACCATCGACGCCATCGCGACCACCACGCGGCAATGACTCCGCGGCTTCCCGCTGGGGCGAACGAGCCCGAGCCGGCCGCCCTGCACGGGATAACGGAGATCGTTTCCCGCTGATCCGCGTTCGCTCTGAGGTGGCAGGACGAAGCCGCCAGGCGGGTCCGGGCGCGCGCCTTTCCCGGACGCGGTGACGTCATCGATGAGGACGAGGCGACCGGCGCGGCCGCGATCCAGCTGACCGCGGCCCTGGGACATTCGTTGACCATCACCCAGGGCTGCGGCTCGCAGATCACGACCGATCCGCGCCCGGACGGCTGGATCGAGGTGGGCGGGCGGGTTTCGCAGCACGTCAGGCGATGACGGCCGCCGCGCCCACGACGAGCCCACGTCGGCGGGGCACCGGCTCGACCGGCCGGTTGTCGACCGATCCCGCAGCCACTCCCGGAGCACGATCCGGACCCGGCCAACGGGTGCGGCGAACTCGGGTAGCAGGTGCGGTTGCGGGCTGGAAGAGGTGCGGATTCAGGTACGGGGTGCGGGTATGACGGAAAGGTTTTCAGCGGGCGAATGGCGGATAGACTCGGGCGCGTGTTTCCCGCAGCTACCGCCGATCACGCCGGTCCGTCCACGAGCCGGACCGGTTCGAGCGCGGTCTCGGCGGCACCGGTTTCGGGGCTCGATGGGCCCGAATCGATTCCGGTGCGGCCGCTGTCGTTTCGGGAATCGGTGGATCTGCCGTTCGCGGTGATTCAGGCCGATATTCGCAAGCTGATCGTCTTCGTCGTCGCCGGGTTGGTGCTGGCCGAGGATCTGGTCGTCGCGACAACCTCCGGATTCTCCATCCTCACCGACGGGTCCGATACCGGAACCGCCTGGTCGGCAATCCTTTCCACGGCCGTCACCGCCTGGCTGCTGCGGTTGTTCCTGCGCGGGGTCACGGTGCCGATCGGCGTGGCGCGAATTCAGGGCGGCGCGTCGACCTGGCGCGCGGCGCTGCGGCGGTTCGGCGGCAAGTTCGGCCCGCTGGTCCTCGATCGGCTGCTGTACACGGTGATCGGCGTGCTGCTTCCGGCCTTGGGCGTGGTCCTGGTGGTCGTCGGTCTGTTCGGAGCCGTACCGCTGGTTGGCTGGCTGCGGGCCCGGCGGATGTGTGTGGCCCCGGTGCTGTTCGCCGAGTCCGCATCGTATGGTGGTGCCGTGGGGAGGGCGAAGATCCTTGCCGCCGGCGCGGAATGGCGGTTGACCGGCCTGTGGCTGTCGTTGCGGGCGGTGCTGCTGGTGGTGGCCGTACCGCTGCTCGGACTTCCGCTGTTCGTCTCCGATTTCTCCGGCACCCACCGCTGGGCGGTGATCGTGCTGTCCACCGCAAGTGTCCTGCTGATCGCGGCATTCGCCGAGGTGGTCGATTCGGCGACGAGCGTGGTCACCTATCTCGATCGCCGCTGCCGCCGCGAGGCGTGGGATGTGCGCATTCCCCTTCCGGCACAATGGAATCCGGAGTCGGCTCGGTGAGCAGCGGCGATTTGCCTCCGGTTCCGCCGTTCGAATCCGTTCCCGTGCAACCGGACCCGGACGCTGCTCCCCCGCCGCCACGTCTCGGCCCCGCCGGCGCACATCGCGGCGCCGCCGAACAGGCCGCCCTGCACAACGATTTCAGTACCGCGCTGCGCGAACGATTCCGCGCGGTGGTCCGCGGTCTGGAACAGGGCGGCGTACTCGAGGTCCAGCGTTCCCGCACCGCTCAGGAGACCGCCGCGAATGCCGCGGCCAACGCCCAGGCGAGCGAACTTCCCGATGCAGCACGCGATTTCGACGAGGTCGTCTACGGTGGCCGGCCCGCTACCGAGGCCGAATACCGCCGCCTGGAACAGGCCGATCGTTACTCGCTCGCACCCCCGCTCCCGGACGAGCCGGTCGAGACCGTCACCCGCGAGCGTCACCCGAGGCAATGGCGCATCCCGCCACTGCCCGAATTGCTGCGCAACCCCAAATTCTGGGCGGCGGTGGTGGGCGTGCTGGTACTCGCGCTGATCGGCTATGTCCTGCTGCACCTGTCCGGCGCGCCGAAGGCTCCACCGCCCCCCACACCCCCGCAGCACAATCCGTTCCCCGATGAACCGCCGCCACCGCCGCCGGCGCCGAACCCGAACAACGTGGGCGACGATTCGATCTTCGACCGGCTGCCGCACTGGCTCGCCTACGGCGGCCTGCAGTGGCTGATCTGTGCCGCCATCGTGGTGTGGTGGCGGGCCCGCCGACGCGGCGCACTGGTCGGCGAACCACGCCCGGTGCAGGTCGCGGCGAACGAATTGCTCGCCGGTCAGGCCGCGCTGTACCGCAGATCCTCCGATCGCGATCACACCGCGGCCAAACTGCGCGCGGCCACCATGCGCCGGATTCGCCCGACCCTCGGCCTGACCGCCGACGCACCACCGGATCGCGTGATCGCGGCCCTCGCCACCCGCACCCGTACGGACCCGAACCTGCTGGGTGCGGTGCTGTTCGGCGCGGTGGCCGACGACGCGACCCTGGAAATGATTGCCGCACAACTGAACCGAATCGAGTCGGAGATCGCATGACACAGGCCGAGACCGAGACCACACACGCCCCGACCGCGCAGGACGCCCTGCGGGCCTTCGGCGCGTTGCGCACCGAGATCGGCAAGGCCGTGGTCGGTAACGACCAGGCCGTCATGTTCCTGGTGCTGGCCCTGCTGTGCCGTGGACACGTTCTGCTGGAAGGCGTTCCGGGTGTGGCGAAGACGCTGCTGGTCCGGGCGTTGGCGATGGGCCTGGAACTCGAGCACTCGCGGGTCCAGTTCACCCCGGACCTGATGCCCGGCGATGTGACCGGCTCACAGATCTACGATCCCCATTCGGCCGAGTTCACCTTCCGCCGCGGGCCGGTCTTCACCAACCTGCTGCTGGCCGACGAGATCAACCGGACACCGCCGAAAACCCAGTCGGCCCTGCTGGAATCCATGGAGGAGCGTCAGGTCTCCGTCGCGGGCACGCCGCAGCCGCTGCCCGATCCGTTCGTGGTCATCGCCACCCAGAACCCGATCGAGCAGGAGGGCACCTATCCGCTGCCGGAGGCGCAGCTGGACCGGTTCCTGTTCAAGGTCGACATCCAACTGCCCGAACGTGCGGACGAATTCCGCATTCTGCAACGTCATGCCGCGGGATTCGATCCGCGCGATCTGACCGCGGCGGGATTGCGGCCGGTGGCCGGGCCGGCGCACATCACCGCGGCGCGCGCGGCGGTGGCGCAGGTGGCGGTGAGCCCCGAGGTACTCGCGTACATCGTCGACCTGTGCCGCGCCACCCGCACCTCCCCCGCGGTGCAGCACGGCGCCTCGACCCGCGGCGCGACGGCGCTGCTGGCCGCCTCGCGCGCGCTGGCCTGGCTGAACGGGCGCGGCTTCGTCACCCCCGACGATGTGAAGCTCGTCGCGCTGGTGGCACTGCGTCATCGGCTGCAACTGCGGCCGGAGGCGGAGTTGGACGGGGTGACGGCCGAGGCCGTGATGTCCTCGCTGCTGCTGTCGGTTCCGGTTCCGGTGTAGCGCAATGGTTGTCACCGGCCGGTTGGCCACGATCGCGGCGGTCGCCGCGGTCGTCGTGATGGTCGTCCTGCCCTCGTGGGTGGGCATCGTCGCGATGACCGCGCTGCTGGCCGTGCTCATCACGATCGACGCGAGTGCGTCGGCACGGGGCGCGGACCTGGAACTCGCGCGCGCGGATCTGACCACCGTGCGGGTGGGGCGCGAGGCCGCGGTGGAACTCACGGTGACCAACCGGGGCGGCCGCACGGTGCGCGGCATGCTCTGGGACGACTGGCCGGACAGCGTCCGGGCCGACCGGCGGACCCACCGCCTGACACTCGGCCGGAATACGCGCACCCGGCTCGTTACCGCATTGGCCCCGTCCGGTCGCGGTGATCGCGTGGCCGGACCGGTGACGGTGCGCCTGCTCGGCCCGCTGGGCCTGGCCGGATGGCAGATCCGCAAGCAGGTCCCCGCCCGTGTGCGCGCCCTGCCGCCGTTCCGCAGCGAGCGCATCCTGGCCTCGAAGGTGCGGCAGTTGCAGCAGCTCGAGGGCCGCAATGTGGTGAACATCCGCGGCCAGGGCGCCGAATTCGACTCCTTCCGTGAGTATGTCGCCGGTGACGACGTGCGCGCGATCGATTGGCGCGCCACCGCCCGCGCGAGTGACGTGCTGGTGCGGACCTGGCGTCCGGAACGTAACCGGCATGTCCTGCTACTGCTCGATACCGGCCGGTACAGCGCCGGTTTGGTCGGTGGCGGCAGCTCCGGCAGCGCGGAGGCCACCCGCTTGGAAACCAGTATCGAGGCCGCGCTCCTGCTGGGCGGACTGGCCGCCGCGGCCGGAGACACCGTGGCCCTGCTCGCCTACGACCGTCAGGTCCGGGCCGAGGTGCGTACCGGCAGCGGCCAGGGCCTGCAACCCAGACTGATGCACGCCCTGGCGGGTATCGTGCCCGCCCTGGTCGACAGCGATACCGAGGCCATGGTGCGGGCGGCGGTCCAGCGCACCCGCCGGCGCAGCCTGGTCGTCTGGTTCACCGGTCTCGACGGCGCGATGGTCGAGGAGAATCTGCTGCCGGTGCTGCCCGTCCTGGCCCAACGGCACCGAGTTCTGCTCGTCTCGGTCACCGATCCAGATATCGCCACAGCCGCCACCCACCGCACCACCACCGCCGAGATCTACACCGCGGCCGCCGCCGAAAACCTCCTGGCCGAACGCGCCCTGGTGCAGGAATCCCTGCGCCGCAAGGGAATAGATGTGGTCGCCACCTCCCCCGCTCGGCTGCCCGAGGCCCTCGCCGACGAATATCTCGAGCTGAAGAAGTCCGGAGCCATGTAGTCCCGCCGGACCTGCCCCGCACACCGATGTCAGTCTGACCACTCTCGGCGACGAGTAGCACAAACGGCATCTACACGGGCGAACAGCTGCGGGAAAGGGGGTGGCGCGGTTCGTCTCTCGGCGATAGGCAGAGCCCGCGCCACGCGATATCGACCGGCCCAGAAAGTCGACAGGGTCAGGTCAACGGCGACGGGAAATGTTGTGGCCGTGGCGAATCGAAGAGGGTGCAGCGCGGGCGAAGCGAAAAAACGCGGTCGGGGCTCGGAACTGTGGCCGGGCGCGGCTGCCGGATGAGAGTTCGCCGATTCAGGCAGGGTGGCGCCAGGCGGTATCGATCGGGTGTGGTGGAGTGAGCCCGCTGGTGAGAAGTGTTGTGGCCGTACGGGTTCGGGGGCGGGTGAGAGTTCGGCGTTGACGTTCGGAGATCAGGGCGCCGAGGATCTGCAGGGGTGGGTAGGCGCTGGGGGCGGAAACGCGCAGTTGGGTGCAGGCCGCGTCGACCAGCGCGACACCGAGGGTGTGTTGCACCTCGACGGTGAGGGTCGGATAGCGGGTGAGGTATTGGCGGATGGGCAGGGCCAGGTCCTCGGTAAGACCGGACAGGTCCAGGCGCTGCGCCCAGTCCTGCAGCCAGGGCGGGGCGACGGCCAACGCGGGCATGGGAATTCGGGCGCGATCATGAACCACGACCGTCCCGGCGAGCACGTCGCCGACGCGGCGGCCGCGGGGAGAGCACAGCGAAGTGAGCACCGCGACGACGCCGAAACCGCCCAGACTCCAGAAGTCGACGATGACCCAGGTCAGACCGCGTGTGAGCGCATGACGGAAATCGATCGGCCCGCCGTCCCCGCGCACCACGCGCAGCCCGAGCACGATCTTGCCGACGGTGCGGCCGCGCAGCAAGGTTTCGCAGGTGACCGGATATCCGACCAGGACCGCGACGAAAACGACCAGCGACACCGTCTGTAACCAGGCGATATCCGGCTCGAACTCGGTGATGACCATCCCGGCCGACAGGATCAGCATCGCGCCGAGCGCGGCCTGCAACAGCAGATCGATCAGCATCGCCGCGGCCCGGGTGGGGATTCGCGCGATGGGCAGGTCGAGGGCGACGGCCTCGCCGGTGGTGAATACGGCCATGGTCAGCACAGCCTAATGCCGTGGCCCGCCTCGGTCGCCCCGGCCGGGAACGGATTGTCGGCGCGACAGGCTAGCCTCGTATCCGATCAGCGGCCGGAATCGGCGGTACGGGAGGTATCCGATGGACGTGGACGCGTATGCGTATACCAACCGGCCTGCGTGGGATCGGCTGGATCAGCTGACTCGCCGGCGCCGCCTGTCCGGCTCCGAGGCCGACGAGTTGATGACGCTGTATCGCCGCACCTCCCAGCAGTTGTCGCGATTGCAGTCGCATTCCCCGGATCCGGAGTTGATCGGCGGACTCAGCGCGTTGCTGGCCAGGGCACGCGGCCGGGTGCTCGGTACCCGGGTCGAGGCATGGCGCGCGGTCGGACGATTCTTCACGCACACCTTCCCCGCTGCGCTGTACCGCGTCTGGCCGTGGTGGCTCGGCGTAGCCGCGGTGTTCCTGGCGATCACCGTCGGGCTGAGCGTCTGGGTGTCCGGATCCGGTTCGGCCCGAAGGATTCTGGGCCTGTCCGGCGATACTCGCGATCTGACCGGACCGGGCGGCGAATTCGAGACCTACTACTCCGAGCATCCGCACGACGCGTTCGCCGCGCAGGTGTGGACGCACAATGCCTGGGTTTCCGCTGTCGCCCTGTTCACCGGGCTGTTGATTCTCCCCGCCGTGTACGCCCTGTTCATGAACGCGCTCAATCTGGGCATCTCCGCCGGTCTGATGGCCGGCGCGGGCCGCCTGGACGCATTCTTCGGATTCATCCTCCCGCACGGAATGCTGGAGCTGACAGCGGTTTTCGTGGCCGGCGGCACCGGCCTGAAGCTGGGCTGGACGCTGATCGACCCAGGCCGGTTCTCTCGCGCGCAGGCGCTGGCCCGCCAGGGCAGGGCCTCGGCGACAGTGGCATTGGGCCTGGTGGGCGTGCTCGCGGTATCGGGAACGATCGAGGGCTTCATCACCCCGAGCGGGTGGCCCGCCCCCGTGCGGATCGGTATCGGCATAGTGGCGGAACTGGCGTTCCTGACCTATGTGTTCGGCGTCGGGCGGCGCGTGGTGCGGGAGTCGGCAGTTACCAGCGGGCGCACAGCCGGTTAACAAGAAGGAATCCGCGGCGTCCGGAAGGACGATCTCGGCGGGAATTTGAGAGCCACTGGCCGCAGCGAGTCCAGCTCAGCTGCGGCCAGCGTTACCGTCAACTCTACACAATCGTTATCCCGACGCAACCTCCGCAGCGTGGCTCCGGCGTATGTGTCACAGCTCCGAAACCGCACGTCGGACAGGGTGTTCGATACGTTCGGCAAACACATAGCGTCGCCATCAATGCAGTTGACGGTACCTACGGTTCCGGTATTCGCCCGAACACTTCCATTCCTTCGAATCACCGATACCGATAACCTCGACCGCCCTCGAGGTAGAGTTTGCCGATTCCGTTCACCGGATGCCCGCTCGACTTGAAAAACGTCAATTTACCTGCATGTTTGTCACATCAACGAGCAATGAAGAAAAGGTAGCCAGGCGGTAAACAAACTTGAAGTTTGTTACGCCCGGCGGGTCCCGGAAATCCATCCAGCAATAACAGTCAATCGACGCATATGCACCCGATTATTCGACCACAGACACTGATCCACGATCGTTTCAGATCGGCCCGCTATCAGCCCGAACAACTCGTAGAAAGCCGCGGCGGCAGCCGGGAGTGCGGCGAAGATCACACCCTGAACTCGATGAACGCCGCGAAAAGACGGCAGCCGGGTGCGTTACCCGATCCGCACGATCCCGCTCAGCGTGCCTTGTATCACCCGGCGATCCCGGGTGATCAGCGGCGCGGTCTGTAACGGATCCTCCGCGATCGTGCCCGGCAGCGGGCTGCGCGCGGCGATCGCACCGGTGTCGGCGTCCACGGCGGTGAATTCGAAACCGTCCGCCGGCGTGGTGGCCGCGGGGCCGATCCGGTTCACCGTGTAGATCAGCCGGTCGGGAGCCGACAGCATCGGCACGGCCGAACTGCGAATAGCGTTGTCCCAGACCGTGTGACAACCGGACGGCCCGACATCCACCCGAGTCATACCGCCGGTGAACGGCGCGGTCGGTGGCACCGCCGGACCGGCGTCCTGCGGCAGCGTCGGATACGGGTAGCCGTAGGTGCTCGCCACGACGACCGTGCGGCCCAGCCCGATCGGAGCGTTCTCGCTGCCCGGCCCGCCATGAGTGAGAACCGGCTGCGAACACACCGCCCGCCCTGTGCGGGCATCGAATACCAGCAGATTGGCCGCTCCGGCGGCGTTGTCGACGACGGCTACGTAGTCCGCGCCGGTCTGCGGGCCGAAGTACACCGGCGTCGACCCGGTACCCCAGCTGAGCTGGCCGGGCTTGCGGCCGGGGCCACGGTCGTACGTCCTGCGCCACAACACTTCCGGTCGTCCGGAAATATCGGCCCGCAGTTCCCGCAGCGCATGTGTCGTCGCCACCGCGACGCGGCCGTCCGGGGTCGCGGAGATGCTGTTCTCCACCATCTCCCCGTCGCCGAGCCGGATCGCCGCGGCCCGCCCGGACGGGGCCACCCGCCCGGCCACCGCGTGTTCGGTCGCGAACCACACCCCGCCGGACGGGTCCGGAACCAGTCCGACCACGTTGTCTCCGGCGGGCACCACCCCGGACAGGTCGACCGACGAGACGACGCGCAAGGACCACCGCCCGGCCGCATCCCGCGAGTGCGCGATCCGCAGCAACCGGCGCTGCCCGTCCACGACCACCAGCCGATTCGCGTTGTCCAGATAGGCATATACGCCGCCGAGCAGGCCGCCCTTCGCCAAAGGCAATGTGGCCGAGGCCGTTCCGAACGGCACGGTCGCATCGGGATCGATCAGCTCCACCGTCGGCGTGCGCCCCGCGATGGTGGTGCACAACGCCACCACCATCCCGTCGGAACCCTGCAGCAACGTCGGGCAGGCCGCGCCGAGCGGATGGACCGTCGCGCGCACCGGATGCGCGCCCGGGCCGGCGAGCGGCGTGGCGTCGGAGGAGCCCGCATCGGCATGCATCGTCGCGGTGCCCTGCGGCCCCAGCGCGGGACTCGGCGCGGCGAACGGACCCGGGGGTGTCGCCGCCCGCGCCGGTGTGCCGGCGACCACCGCGCCGATCGCGGCCACCGCCACGCCGAGCCGCAACACGCCGTGCCGGCGTCCGGCCGGACTCCGCTTCATCGCTGCCACCCGACTGTTCCCCGTTCCCGTCCGGCCGCGGGTCGATCGACCACGACCGACGCAGCGTAACGAACAGGCCCACCGGCCGTCCGATACAGCAGCCCACCACCTGTATCCGGTGACAAACGCACCCGGCGAAAGTGTGTGAAATTCCCGACAAGCCGTTCGGGCCGGTCGATCGGCGACGCACCGACGGGATCGGCACGGCCGGAACGAGCGCGACGCGCCGGAATCGACACCGCTGTCGGCGATATGAAAAACGAGGTGGGGCAGGAGTTCCCCCCCCGCCCCCCCTCCTTCTGGTGGGGGAAGGGGGGCTTGAACCCCCACATCCCAAAGGACACTGGCACCTGAAGCCCACGCGTC
>CBJNFW010000043.1:0-38671 GCA_966435935.1 uncultured Nocardia sp. | reverse complement strand
CCGGCCCCGGCTTTTCTTCCCGGCCCACATCCTTCGGTACACTACTCCGCGCCCTTTCCAGGTCTGGAACGGGCGCGGAGTCGTTGTCCCGGCCTTCGATCAGCGGGCGGCGGTCAGGTCGTAGACCGTGGTGCCGTCGATGGTTCGGGCGGTGAAATTGGCCTTGACCCACGCGGCGATCCGGGTGTCGGTATCGCTGCCGGTGTTGGTGGATCCGCCACGCATGCCGCCCATCACCGAGGCATCGATGTAGTAGTGGATCTTGTGTTGGGCCACATAGGTTTCGAACTGTTGCAGGGTCGGCGACGGGTCGGTGCCGTTGTAACCGCCGATGGCCATCACGGGGGAACCTACGGCGAGCTGATATCCGGCGGCGTTGTCCGAGCCTATGGTGGCCGCCACCCAGGTGTAGTCGCTCGCGTTGTTCTGCAGCGCCGCAACGACATTCGTGCCGGGCTCGACACTGCCGAACGGGCCGCCCCGCATACCGCCGGGATTTCCGGTCCGGGAATTACCGGCCGCGATTCCCGCGCCGGGGACGCTGTTCCCCTGCCCGGTGGCCGAATTGCCCTGACCTGCCACGGCATTCGCGCCACCATCGGCATTCCCGCCACCGTTCCAGCGGCCGCCGCCCGGCCCGCCGTGTCCGCCGCCCGGGAATCCTCCCGCACCGTCCGGCCCGGCCGACGGCATCGCCCCGCTGTGCGTAGTCCCCACTGTCGCAATCGAATACGCGGCAGGTCCGGCAAGACCGGTGATCACGGCAGACAACAGCACCACCGTCACGACGGCCTGGGGCAGCCTGTCGATCAGCAGGAGCAGCACCGCCGCGAGCACCGCGGCGACCGCGATCGTGGGCGCCAGCCACGGCATCCAGTCCGAGGTCCGCCGCAACAGTATCCAGGCCAGCGCGGCGGTTACGAGCACGGTGCCCGCCAGCACGACGCGAGAGCGAATATCGTTGCGGCTGCGCCACATCAGTGCGGCGCCGATACCGACGGCGCCGCCGATCGCGGGCGCGAGAGCCACCGTGTAGTACGGGTGCAGGATTCCGTTCGCGAAGCTGAACACAGCTCCGGTGACCACCAGCCAGCCCAGCCACACCAGCAGCGACGCGCGAGTGCGGTCCGTACGCGGCGCGCGCCGGATCACCCACAGGCCGGCCAGGCCCAGGATCACCGCCGCCGGGATCAGCCAGGCGACCTGCCCGCCCATCGAATCGGCGAACAGCCGATTCCACCCGGCGTCGTAGTTGGTATTGCCCAGCCCGCCGGTCTCATCACCGGTCAACCGGCCGACGCCGTTGTATCCCAGCGCCAATTCGAGCACGCTGTTGTTCTGCGAGCCGCCGATATAGGGCCGCGAATCCGCGGGCCACAGCGCCGCCAGCGCCAGATACCACCCCGCGGACACCAGCACGGCCAGCGCCGCGGCTCCCGCATGCAGCAGCCGTCGAGGCCACGACCGTTGTGCGGCAAGCAGATACACCACCAGCAGCGCGGGCAGCACCAGGAACGCTTGCAACATCTTGGCCAGGAAGCCGAAGCCGATGAACGCACCGGCCAGCGGCAACCACCACGCGGCGGAATCCTTCTCGACCGCGCGCAGCGTGCAGTAGGCCGCGACGGTCAGCATCAGGACCAGCAGCGCGTCCGGGTTGTCGTAGCGGAACATCACGGCGGCCACCGGAGTCAGCGCCAGCACGGCCCCGGCCAGGATCCCGGCCCAGTGCCCACCGGCCCGCCGCACCGCGGCATACAGCACCGCGACCGCCGCGACTCCCTCGAGCGCCTGCGGTACGAGCAGACTCCACGCGTTGAAGCCGAACAGCCGGGCGGAGATGTCCATCACCCACAGCGCACCGGGCGTCTTGTCCACGGTGATCGAATTCGCCGCGTCGCTGGATCCGAACAGCATCGCCTTCCAGCTCGTCGACCCGGCCTGGACGGCCGCGGCGTAGAACTGGTTGGCCCAGCCGCTCGCCCCCAGATCCCACAGATACAACACCGCCGTCGCGGCCAGCAGGGCCGCCAGGCTCAGGCGGCGAATCCGCCGCGGCCGCCGGGATTCGGCGGGCGGCGGCGCCGTCGGTGCGGCTACAGGTTCCAGCAATGTCGAGGTCACGCTGTAATTCTTCGGATCATTCGTGGCTCCTGACTTGGTCGCCGCTGTGCACTGGCTGTGAGCCGTGCGAACGGGTATCCCGCGCGTCACTGTTGCCGATGACGCGGGGCGCGGGCGTGCCGAATACCTCCGTGCGAGCCGCGGGGCCTCGCGGGACGCCGCCCCGAAGTCTTCGTATCGCACGTCACGACTTCCGCGCCGGTCCGTGCGATCGGCGGCGCGTCCTGGATCAGCGGCAGCCGAACGGTGAACTCGGTGCGGCCGGGAACGCTGTCGACGGTGATCTCGCCGTCGTGCGCCTTGACCACCGCGGCCACGATCGCCAGCCCCAGCCCGGTACTGCCCGCATGACGCGATCGCGAGGAGTCGCCGCGGGCGAAGCGCTGGAACACCTCGGGTTGCAGCGCGGCCGGGATACCGGGCCCGTCGTCCCGCACGGTCCACACCGCCGAACCGGCGGCGGCATCGATATCCAGCGCGGCCACGACCGTGGTGCCCGGCGGGGTGTGCACGCGGGCGTTGGTGAGCAGATTGGCCAGCACCTGGTGCAGCCGCGCGACATCCCCGACGACCATCACCGGACGATCCGGCAACGACAGATCCCACTGGTGATCCGGACCCGCGACATGGGCGTCACTCACCGCGTCGACGGTCAGCGGGGTCAGATCGACGGGCTGGCGTTCGAGCGGCCGGCCCGAATCCAGTCTGGCCAGCAGCAGCAGATCCTCCACGAGACCGGACATCCGGTGCGCGGCGGCGTCGACCCGCCCCATCGCGTCCGCGACGACCGGCGGCACATCGTCTCGATTCCGTTGCGCCAGTTCGGTATAGCCGCGGATCGCGGCCAGCGGAGTACGCAACTCGTGACTGGCGTCCGCGACGAACTGCCGCACCCGCGTCTCGCTGTCGTGTCTGGCCGACAGCGCTCCGGCGATATGGTCGAGCATCCGGTTCACCGCCGCGCCGAGCTTGCCGACCTCGGTGCCCGGATCCGCGTCCGAAGCCGGAACACGAACGGGCAGTTCGACTTCCCCGCGATCCAGCGGCAGCCGCGCCACCCGGGCCGCGGTCGCCGCCACCCGGTCCAGCGGTGCGAGGGCGCGGCGAATCACCCAGACGCCGACGGTGATCGCGACGGCCAGCGCGACGATCGTGACGATCACCGAAACCGCCAGTCCCCGCATGAGTGTCGCGTCCACCGAGGCCATCGGCAGGCCGCTGATCACGGTGGTGTGCTTGTAGGTCGCGCTCGCCACCACGCGATAGCTGCCCATCCCGTCGAGGTCGATGGTGACCGGTTTGTTGTCGGTCGCGAGGCCGGCGAGCTGACTCTTCGCCGCGTCGCTCAGCGCGATCTGACTTCCGTCGGAGCCGACTTTGCCTGCGGCCGTGACCTTTCCGGCGGAAACGACCGCGCCGATGGAATCGGGCTGAATGCCGCCGCGGTCGAGGAAGGCCGGGCCCGGCCCGGAGGACCTGGACTCGGGCGGATGCGGTGGATGCGCGGCCGGATCGTCCGGGATCGGGCCGACGCTGGGCCCGCCGCCGGAATCGAACAGGGCGTGGGTCTCGGCGTCCGTCAGCTGCGAATCCAGCTGATGAACCAGGAACTGTTGCAGCGCGAGCTCTGTCGCGGCGCCGATGCCGACGACCACGAGGACCAGCAACAGCACCTGTCCGACCAGCAGCCGCAGTCGCAGCGACCAGCGTCGCGGGGACCAGCGGCCGGAACGACGGTGTGGGTTCGTGGCGTCGGTGAGACCGGGCTCAGGTGGCGGGTTTGAGGACATAGCCCGCACCCCGGAGCGTATGGATCATCGGCTCGCGGCCGTTGTCGATCTTCTTGCGCAGGTAGGAGACGTACAGTTCGACGATATTGGAGGTGCCGCCGAAGTCGTAGTTCCAGACCCGGTCCAGGATCTGCGCCTTGCTCAGCACGCGCTTGGGGTTGCGCATGAAGAAGCGCAGCAGTTCGAATTCGGTGGAGGTCAGGTTGATCGGGTCGCCGCCGCGGGTCACCTCGTGGCTGTCCTCGTCCAGGACCAGATCGCCCACGACGATCTGAGCGCCGCTGTCGTGCATGGTGATTCCGGTGCGACGCAGCAGGGCGCGCAGCCGCAGCACGACCTCTTCGATGCTGAACGGCTTGGTGACGTAGTCGTCGCCGCCCGCGGTGAGTCCGGCGATGCGATCCTCGACCGAATCCTTGGCGGTCAGCAGCAGCACGGGCAGGTGCGCGATCTCCGCGCGCATCTTGCCCAGCACCTCGAGTCCGGTCATATCGGGCAGCATGACGTCCAGGACGACCACGTCGGGGCGGGTCTCGCGAGCGCGGGCGATGGCGGTGCGGCCGTCACCGGCGCTGTGCACCTCCCAGCCCTCGAACCGCAGCGCCATCGACAACATCTCGGCCAGCATCGGCTCGTCGTCGACGACCAGTACGGTCACGGGACTGCCGTCGGCGCGGCGCATCACGGGGCGTTCGGTCGGGGTATTGGCACTGGTCATAGCGGTCACCTCATCATGGTCACGCCCGGTGCTCGGAGCGGGCTTTGTCCCGGCTGTGCGCTACCTGTGAAACGTACCCCGCTCGGAAAAACGCCCTGACCAGCGCGCGCATATTCAATGCTGACTCCGCGCACAGCCCGCACCCAGCTTGGCCGCACACGGTGGAGCGAACACCGACGACCCCGTCGGGCCCCGGTATCAAAGGAGTACTTCCGTCATGACCGCTCCCGAGCAGCCTTCGCGCCCCGAGCAGCCCGAACACACCGAACACACCGAACCGATCCAGGCCGAACCGCCCCGGACCGAGCCCACCTGGGGCGCGCCGCAGAGCGCCCCCTCGACCTGGACCACCCGCAAGACCATCGCCACGGTCGGCATCGCCGCGGCGATCGCCGCGGTGGGCGGCGGCGTGATCTACGCCGCTTCCGGCAACTCCTCCGAGCACGGCCAATTCGGCGGTCCGGGCGGCGGCCCGGGCTGGAGCATGAACGGCCCCGGCGGCCAGGGCGGAGCGAACGCCTCCGGTCCGGGCGCGAGCAACTCCGGACCCGGCGGCGCGATCGGCGCACCGACCCTGCACGGCCAGTTCGTCATCTCCGACGGCAACGGCGGATACACCACCGAACTCACCCAAACCGGAACTGTCACAGCCATTTCCGCGGATTCGATCACGGCGAAGAGCAGCGACCAGTACACCCACACCTACACCATCAACACCGCGACCCGGACCGAGTCCGGCCTGAAAGTCGGTGACACCGTGAGCATCCGGGCCACCGACGCGAACGGGACGTCCACCGCCGCGGTCATCACCGAGCCCAGCGCCAAGCAGAACAGCAACGGTACGAGCCGCCGCGGCAACCGCATGGCGCAACGTCCCGGCGGCGGCAACGGCGTCAACAGCAGTGACCCGAACCAGATGCCCAGCGACCCAGGGCAATTCGGTCCCGGCGGAATGGGCGGGCCGGGAACCCAGATGGACGCACAGGCCCCGACGACCAACTGATCGAGCGATACGCCGAATAGCGGCGGCTTCCCCGACCGGGGTCCGGGATCGGACTCACCGCCGCCCGGTACGGACGAATTCGACGACCTGTGCGGCCGTGGGCGGGTCCGCTCCGCGGCGGGCGCAGGTCAGGGCGGCGATCACGGTGGCCTCGTCCAGAACGCGAGTCAGCTCGGCTGCGCCCATGGCGCGCAGCGCTTTCCGACGGTTCGCGCCGAGCAGATCGCGACGGTGCAGACCGGCGAGCAGGCCGGCGGAGAAGGCGTCACCCGCGCCGACGGTGTCCACCACGTCGATCGGCACACCGGGACGGTGCAGCGGGGCGTCATCCTCGGCGGTGGCGGCGAGGACGCCGTCACCACCGAGGGTGACGACGACCAACGCCGGGCCCCGGCATGCCCAGTCCGTGAGGACGTCGCGCGGTGGACGCCCGGGGTAGAGCCAGGCCAGATCCTCCGAACCGACCTTGACCAGATCGGCCAGCGGCAGCACCGCATCGACCCGGGCTCGCGCCTGTTCGTGATTCATCAACTGCGGCCGCATATTCGGGTCGTAGGAGATCGTCGCGGCGGGCCTGGCGCGTTCGATCAGGCGGAGCAGGGCGTCGGCGCCGGGCTGCTGGGTCATCGCCAGCGAACCGGTGTGCAGGGCGACGACATCACCGTCGAGCGCATCGGCGAGTTCGGCGTCGGTCCACTGCCAATCCGCGGTGCCGTCGATGCGGAAGTCGTACTGCGCCACACCATCCGCGTCCAGATCGACGATCGCCAACGAGGTCGGCTGCCGCGCCCGGATCGTGTGATCGAGGCCTATACCGTTGTCCTGCAAATGGTTCCGGACTCGATTGCCCATCGCGCCCGCGCCGATACGCGCGAGCATCCGCACCGGTGCGTCCAACCGCGCCAACCCCACCGCGACATTGGCCGGGCTGCCGCCGGGCATCGCCACGAACTGTCCCGGAACGTCGGCGGGCACGAGATCGACCAGCGCCTCCCCGGCGACGGCGATGAGCCTGGCTGCCTCACCGGCGTCTTCGACGCTCACCTCAACCCCGGACACGGTGACCGTCCACCTCCGCACCGGCCATCGCCCCGGTCATGATGGCGACAGCGTCGGACATCGAGAACTCGTGCGGTTCGATCACCGCTACCCGCCGGCCCAGCCGCTGGATGTGCACACGGTCGGCGATCTCGAAGACGTTGGGCATGTTGTGGCTGATCACGATCACCGCGAGGCCGCGGTCGCGGACCTCGCGGATCAGATCCAGTACCATGCCGGTTTCCTTGACCCCGAGGGCCGCGGTGGGCTCGTCCATGATCACCACATGCCGGGCGAAGGCAGCGCTACGCGCCACCGCCACCCCCTGCCGCTGCCCACCCGAGAGCGTCTCCACGGACTGCTTCATCGATCGGATGCCGATCTTCAGATTCGCCATGTGCTCCTGGGACTCGCGGATCATCCGATCCTTGTCCAGCATCCGGAACACCGAACCCAGGATGCCGCGGCGGCGCAATTCCCTGCCCAGGAACAGATTGTCGGCTATGTCGAGCGCTGGAGCCACCGCCAGATCCTGATACACCGTCTCGATACCGGCGCGGCGGGCATCGAGGGGGCGGCGGAATCGCATCGGCTTGCCGTCGAGGAGGATCTCGCCCTCGTCCGGAGTCACCGCACCCGAAAGTGCTTTGATCAGAGTGGATTTCCCAGCACCGTTGTCACCGATCACCGCGAGGATCTCGTTCGGGTACAGGTCGAAGTCGGCGCCGTCCAGGGCGGTGACATGACCGTAGCGCTTCACCAGGCCCGTCGCCTGCAGGACAGGCTGTTTCGACTCGATCATCGCTGCTGCCTCCTGCGGTTGAACTGGTCCACGGCCACCGCGGCGATCACCAGGATGCCGGTGATCAGCGTCTGATAGATCGACGCTACTCCCATGAGCTGCAGGCCGTTTCGGATGATTCCGACGATCAGCGCGCCCAGCAGGGTACCGATCACACTGCCGCGCCCGCCGAACAGGCTGGTGCCACCGAGCACCACGGCGGTGATCGAGTCGAGGTTGTCGGTCTGCCCGGCGTTCGGATCTCCCACCCCGGTGCGCGCGACCAGCAGGAGCGCGGCCAGGCCGTAGATCAGCCCGGCGGCGGTGTAGACGCCGAGAAGGACTCGGCGCGTATCTATTCCGCTCAGCCGCGCGGCCTCGGGATTGTTGCCGACGGCGTAGACGTGCCGCCCGGCCGAGGTCTGCCGCAGCACGTACCAGGCCACGGCGAACAGCACCAGCATGGCCACCGAACCAAAGGTGATGTCGGTGCTGCCGAGTGGGAACGTCTTGTCGAAGAAGGTGAGCATCGGCGGCAGCCCCGAGATGGTCTGCTCCTGTGAATAGATGTGCGTCAGCGCGAACGCGACGCCGTAGGTGCCGAGCGTGACGATGAACGGCGGCAACTTCAGCATGCTGACCAGCGACCCGTTCACCAGTCCGAATGCCGCGGTCAGCGCCAGGCCCAGCACGATCGCCGCCAGCGGCGGCAGCCCGGAGTCCACGGCCAGTTTCGTGATGGCGATATTGCCCAGCGCCATCACCGCACCGTTGGACAGGTCGATACCCGCGGTGAGGATGACCAACGTCTGCCCGATGGCCAGTGTCCCGACCTCCATCACCTGCTGCACGATCAGCGAGAAGTTCCCGCCGGTGAGGAACCGGTCGGATTCGGCGGCGAAGAAGACCACGGCGATGAGGATCGCCGCGACCGGGCCGAAGTTCGGCAGATTCAGCACGCGCGTCAGGGTCGACGAAATCGACCGCGGCGGAGCGCTTTCCGGGGCGGAGGTGGTGGCGGTCATGGGAGTCCTTGCTTCGGTGAGCTGTGGTCCGGGTGGGCTGGGCGATCAGCCCCAGCAGTTGTCCAGGCCGTACTGCACGTCCTTGGAGTCGAGGCCGGCCTGCGGTCGGGCGGTGACGAGGTTGACCCCGGTGTCGGTGAAGCCGGTGGTCTTCTTGCCGGTCTTGGCGTAATCGACGATCGCCCGCACGCCCTCGCCGGCCATCTTCAGCGGGTACTGCTGAGCGGTCGCGGCGATCTTGCCGTCCTTGACCGCCTGCACGCCCGTGCAGCCGCCGTCGATGGACACGATCAGCGCGTCGTTCTTCCGGCCGGCGGTCTCGAGCGCGGTGTACGCACCCAGTGCCGAGGGCTCGTTGATGGTGTAGACGAGGTTGATGTCGGGATCCTTCTGCAGGCAGGTCTCCATCGCCGTCTGCGCCTTGGCCTGATCGCCCTGGGCAGCCTGCGCGCACACCACGTTCGGCGCGGTCACGTCCTGGGTCATATCCTGGGTGGCCTGCGCGGCGCCGTAACCGGACAGGAACCCGTTGTGCCGCAACGTACCGACGCTCACGCCCGGGTTCAGGTCGATCATCGCGATCTTGACCGGCTTGTCGCCCTCGACGGCCTTGGCGTACTTGCCGATCAGCGTTCCCGCGGTGAAGTTGTTCGTCGCGAACAGCGCGTCGACCGCGGACTGCGGCTCGGTCGGGGTGTCCAGTGCGAACACCTCGACACCCTTGGCACGGGCCTTGGCGATGGCCGGGACGATCGCCTTGGTATCGCTCGCGGTGATCATGATGCCCTTGACGCCCTCGGCGACCATATTCTCGATCGCGGTCACCTGGCTGGCGTTGTCCCCGTCGAATTTTCCCGCGGCAGTGACCAGTTTGACCCCCGCCTGGTCAGCGGCCTTCTGCGCGCCCTGTTTCATCTTGACGAAGTACGGGTTGGTGTCGGTCTTGGTGATGAGCCCGACCTCGATTTGCCCGCTGCCGCCGGCCCCCTTGCCGCAGGCGGTGGCCGTGAGGGCGACACAGGTGAGCGCGACCGCCGCGGCGGCGAAACGAACAACACGAGAGGATGTGGCACGAGAGGACATCGATGTGCTCCTGGCAGGTACTGCTAAGACAACGTTGTCAGAGACCATAGACCGTGACACAGCTCACGTCCAGATCCACAATCGACTGCCTCCAATGCGCTTCCATCGGCGGGCGACGCGGCTTCGTCGACCGGTTCGCGCCTTCGACGGCGTGCTAGAAAGAAGGTGATGTCAGCGTTGTCAGGCTCCCGACCGCCCTCCGCTCGCACACCGCGACGCGGTGCCACGATGCGTGAGGTCGCCGCACTGGCCGGGGTGAGTATCAAGACGGTGTCGCGAGTGGTGCGCGGCGAAGCCGGTGTCTCCCCGGAGCTGGCCGCGCGGGTCACCGACGCCGCCGCCATGCTCGACTACCGGCACAATCTCGCGGCCAGCACGCTGCGCGGGCACGATCAGAAGACCGCCGCGATCGGGCTGGTGCTGATGGATGTCGCCAACCCGTTCGCCTCGGCGCTGCATCGCGCGGTGGAGGACTTCGCTCACGGCCGCGGGACACTGGTATTCGCGGTTTCCAGCGACGAGAACCCCGGCCGTCAGCGCGAGGTGCTCGACGCGCTGCTTTCCCGCCGCGTCGACGGACTCATCGTGATGCCGGTCGGCAACGATCACGGCATGCTACTGCACGAGCAAAAGCGCGGCACCCCAATGGTTTTCGTCGATCGACTGCCCGCGGCCACCGAAATCGACAGTGTCACCGTGGACAATCGCGAGGGCGCGCGGTGCGCGGTCGAACACCTCGCCGCACACGGTCATCGCCGTATCGCGTATCTCGGTGACCTGCAAACGATCTGGACCGCAGCGCAACGCTACGCCGGCTACGTCGAGGGTCTGGCCCGCACCGGAGTCACCCTGCACCCCGAGCTGGTCCGTGCCGACCTGCACTCCCCCGAGGCCGCAGAGACAGCGGCCGATATTCTGCTCACTCGTCCCGACCGCCCTACCGCGATCTTCAGTGCCCAGAACCTGGTCACCATCGGCGTACTGCGCGCCATCCAGAAACACGGCCTGCACGAGGAGATCGCCCTCGTCGGCTTCGACGACCTCCCTCTGGCCGAACTCCTCACGCCCCGCCTCACCGCCGTCGTCCAGGACCCCGCCCGCATCGGCCGCACCGCCGCCGAACTCCTGTTCGCTCGCCTGGACGGTGACGTGTCCCCGGCTCATCACCGGGTGATCGCTACCCGTCTGGTCACCCGCGGCTCGGGCGAGATCTCACCGCTCGCGAAACCGGACAGAACACGGCGACCGAGGCCCTGAACACAACAGGAATACCCACGCCGACCTGGACAGACAGCCGCTACCATTACCGCTATGTCCATCCGGCACCATGCGCGCCCCGACCTTCCCGCGACGATGACCTGGGAGGAACTCGAGCTCTTGCCCGAGGAGATCGCGGGTCAGATCGAACTGTGGGAGGGGCGCGTCGTATGGGCACGACGAGGGCCGGCCCAGCATCAGGACTGCACCGTCGAGTTTCGCAACGCGCTCAGACGGTGCGCCCGCGCGGATATGGCCGAGCGCCCGGATCGGTGCTGGCGAGTCAGTGTCGAGACAAATGTATTCCTCGGCGACACAGGCAAATCCGACTTTTTGACCCCCGATTTCCTGGTCTACGGCTGCCTGGAGGAAAGGTACCAGGACATTCGCGCCTCGGACGTTCAACTGGTCGGCGAGGTTCTCTCGCCGTCCAACACTCCGCGCGACGTCGAAATGAAGAAGACGAGATACGCGAAGGCCGGTATCCCTTGGTACTGGGAGGTGCTCCTCGGACGCGGCGAGCATCCAACGACCACCGTTCGGGCATACGGCCTCGAGACCGGCCACGGCCGACTGCCCGAAGACGTAACGCCATTGCGGCGGGCGAACTACCTCATCGCCGGAGAATGGATTTCCGGCCCTCCGGAGCCCGAGGATCTCGAGAACGGCACCGCCCCCGGCGAATTCAATTCCGCCGGAATCAGTTTCGATTTCCCGTTTCCCATCCGCATCCCGTGGTCCGAACTCGAATACTGACACCGCACCCAGCAGGCCCGGCCCGCCGCGCCCCGGCCGAGCACAGTCAGAGCATGCCGAATCAGTTGGCCGCGTTGAGGTCTCGCCCCAGGCTCGCGGCAGTATCGGTGAGCAGCGGAATGACGACGTCCATGTCCAGGCCGGAGACACGCGTTTGGGGCCCGGAGATGGACACGGCGGCACGGGTCGGGGCATCGGGGATGGCGACCGCGAAACAGCGGACACCGAGCTCGTGCTCACCGTCGTCCATGGCGTAGCCCTGCTCGCGGATTCGATCGACCTCCTCCAGCATCACCGCCGGATCGGTAATCGTGTGAATTGTCCGGGGACTCATGGTGATTCGCGACATAATGCGTTCGGCCTCGGCGGGCGGCAGGGTCGCGAGCACGGCCTTGCCCACGGCGGTGCAGTGCAGGTCCACCCGCTGACCGACCTCGGTGAACATCCGCATGGCGTGCGGGGAGGGCACCTGCGCCACGTAGACGACCTGATCTCCGTCCAGCACAGCCATATTGGAGGTCTCCCCGGTCAGATCCCGCAGCCGGGTCAGATGCGGGCGGGCCGAGGCGCCCAGCACCCGGCCGGCCGTCTCACCGAGACGAATCAGCCTGGGCCCCAACGAGTATCGCCGGGACGGCTGCTGCCGGATGTAACCGCCCGAGATGAGCGTGCGCAACAGCCGGTGAATGGTCGGCTGCGGCAGCCCGGACGCCTCCGCGAGCTGGGACAGCGTCGCGTCACCGCCGGCGTCGGCCACCAGCTCCAGCAGTTCGAAGGCCCGATCGACGGACTGTACGCCGCCACTGGCCCGCGGCTGCGTTTCGGTCACGGCGCTGCTCCTCCTCGGTTGGCATTTCCACCATCGTGCCAGTGAATTCCGCCATACGGAAGAGCGGCCCGTCTCCGCTCAGCAGAAACCGGGGATGCCGTGCCAGGCGTTGCCGGGCTCGGGCGCGTCGTCCCGTTCGACGGTGGCCTCGATCAGCCCGTACGGCCGATCCGCGGCGATGAACACCTCCCCCGGATTGTCCACCCCGAAACGCTCCAGGTCGTAGCGGAAGTGATGCTTGTTCGGCGCCGAGAAGCGGATTTCGGCGACGTCCGGATGCTGTTCCAGCACCGCGCGCCCCATGCTGTACAGGGTCTGCTGCAATGCGTAGGAGTGCACAACGGCGAACTGCCGCAACAGGATCGCGCGAATCGAGTCGAAACTCCCGTCCCAGTCGATCGCGTCGGCGCCGGCGTAGCGCCAGCGGGCGACCAGGGAGGTGGCCATGATCCGGTCGGCGGTCGGTTCCAGAGTGGTGTACTCGTCCTGGAAGAAACCGTGGAATTCCGAACCGGTCGACTTCAGCACCACCAGATCCTTGATCCCGGACACCACGTGCGCCCGCCTGTCCGGCCCGGTTCCGTCGACATTGACCACCGTCGTGCGCACGCCCCCGCCGGTCCGCACGAAGGAATGGTCGTGCAGTGCGCCGTCCACCGGGATGCGATCCCAGGAGTACTCGTCGATCTCGATGCGCGCCCCGTCCGCACCCGGACACCGGGCGATGAAATGGTCGGCGAGGGTCAGCGCGAAATCCTCGATCGCGGCCAAACCCTTCTGCTCGGCGAACGCGAATACCGTGTTCTTCTGCGTATCGGTGGGCAGCACGTCCCGTTGGTCACCGGTGACGTGCGCGTCCTCGAACCGGCCGCGCAGTGCGGTGGAGACATTCAGATCGCGGATCCGGTGGCGATCGGTGTCCCGGAAGACACGCACGAGACGGTTCTCGGCCTTGCCGTACTGATTGGGCCCGAGCCGGATGGCCATGGGTCAACTCCCTCGATAGGTGGACATGGCGAACGGGGACAACAACAGCGGAACATGGTGGTGCTGTTGCGGATCCGCGACGGTGAAGGTGATCGTCACCTCCGGGAAGAAGTGGTCACGGTCGCCGTAATAGGCGGCGGTGTCGAAGGTGAGCCGATGGTCAGCGGCCTCCACCCGCTCCGGGCCGAGGGTGGTGCAGCGACCGTCCTCGTCGGTACGGCCGGACCCGAGCTCGCGCCAGCCCTCGGCCGAACGAACTTCGAGGCGGACGGGGACGTCGCGCGCGGGGCGGCCGTGGGCGGTGTCGAGCACATGGGTGGTGATGGCGCTGCGGGTCATGGAATTACCTTCCCTTCCAGCCGCTTTCGCGCGATCGCGGCGAGTTCGGCTCTGGTGACCAGGATTTCGGCATCGGGATCGTTGTTCATCCGCGCGGTGAGGTCGGCGAGCAGCTCGGGCCCGGTACGACCGGCGGCGCACACCAGGTAGATGTGCCCGAATCTGGCTTCGTAGGCACGGTTTGCCGCACGCAGCCGTTCCAGCAACGCGGCGTCGGCGGGGTCGACACCGGACTGCTCCGCCGCGGCCGACGAACCGGGGACCGTCACCGCACCGATACGGGGATGATCGGCCAGCGCGGCGCGCACCTGTTCCGGACGCAGTGCGAGCACCTCGCGTTCGGCCAGGGACAGCAGCGTCGCCGGATCGGGGTAGGGCCGCGCGGCGGCGACCGCTTCGACCCACTCCGCCAGGCCGACCACGGCCCCTAGAGTGTCTCGCCACTCGTCCTCGGGCAGTTCGTTCAGCTGGGCCGTCGTCAGGGGTAGTCGCACTCGCCGCACCTCCGAGTCTCATTGTTCCGGCCGATCCACGAAAGATGTTGACCACCATGCCCGGCAGGCGTTACCGTCGTATTACGGAAGTGAAATTCCACATTACGAAACTATTTTCGTATGCCGTCCCGTGGTGAGATCGACGGCAGCAGCGATTCACCCGCCCGGACGTTCGCACCCAGACGAAGAAGAGATGGCATGACACGACACCCTCTGCCCTATGCGGTGAATCTGTCCATCCTGTTCACCGAACTGCCGTTGCTCGAGCGCCCGGCGGCGGCCGCGGCCGCGGGCTTCGACGCGGTGGAGTTCTGGTGGCCCTTCCCCACCGCGACCCCGGCCGACGCCGAGGCCGACGCCTTCGTCGCCGCGATCGAACGAGCGGGGGTGCGACTGATCGGGCTGAACCTCTTCGCCGGTGATATGCCCGCCGGCGACCGCGGGCTGGTTTCCTGGCCCGGCCGGGAGCAGGAGTTCGCCGCGGGCGCGGCCGCTGCCGCGCGGATCGGCGGCCGGCTCGGGTGCCCCGCGTTCAACGCCCTGTACGGCAATCGAATCGAGGGTCTGGACCCGCACGAGCAGGACGAGGTGGCGATCCGCAATCTTGGCGTGGCCGCCGGCATCCTCGGCGAGATCGGCGGCACCGCCCTGATCGAGCCGGTCAGCGGGATGCCCGCCTATCCGTTGCGAACCGCGCAGGACGCGATCGGCGTCATCGACCGAGTGCGCGCGGCGCGGGGCGCGACTAATCTGGGCCTGCTCGCGGACCTCTACCACCTGAGCGTCAACGGCGACGATCCGGACAAGGTCATCGACGGCTACGCGGATCGGATCGCGCACGTCCAGATCGCCGACGCACCCGGACGGCACGAACCCGGAACCGGTGACCTGGATATCTTCGGCTATCTGGGCAGGATCGCCGAGTCCGGTTATCGCGGCCACGTCGCCGCGGAATACGTCCCCAGCGGAGCCAGTGCCGAGAGCTTCGGCTGGTTGCCCGTACACCGGTGACCACACGATCGGCGCGGGTTTGCGGCGGGACCCGCCGGATCGACCGACCCCCCCTGGGGCACAGCGATATTGGAGCGGCAATGAGCGGAATCGGATTCATCGGACTCGGGATCATGGGCGCTGCCATGGCATCCCATCCGGCCGAGGCCGGACACGAGGTGATCGGCCATACCCATGATCCGGCGGCACACGCGCGTTCGGTGGCCGACGCATCGATGGCGGCCCGCGAATTCACCCCCGGCTTCCGGATCGACCGGCACCACAAGGATATGGGCATCGTCACCGCCGCGGCCCGCCGGGCGCGACTCGCACTGCCGGCCGCCGCGCTCATCACCGCCGCTCGCGCCCAGGGTCTCGGATCGCTCGATCATTCGGCACTGCCGGCCGCGATCGAGAAGCTCGATGGGCTCGGCGAGTCATGACGCGGCGAGAAAGCGCACCGGACGGGCCACCACCGCGAATCGTCTTGGCGCCGGACAAGTTCAAGGGGTCGCTCACCGCCCGGCAGGTCGCCGACGCGGTGGCCGAGGGGATCCGGCGGATTCGTCCCGATGCCGACATCGCCTGGATACCCGTGGCCGACGGCGGGGAGGGCACGGTGGATGCGGCGATCGCCGCCGGATACCAGGCGCGCACGGTCCGGGTGACAGGGCCGACCGGAGAACGGATACGAACCCGCTTCGCGCACGACCGATCCGTTGCCGTAATCGAGGCGGCCGCGGCGTGCGGTTTGTACCAGTTGCCCGGCGGTGTACTCGCACCGCTGACGGCGACCAGTCGCGGCGTCGGCGAGCTGATCCGCGCCGCACTCGATTATGGTTGCCGCACAATCATTCTCGGTGTCGGCGGCAGCGCCTGCACCGATGGCGGGGCCGGCATGCTCGATGCGCTGGGAGCCTCGTTGCTCGACATCGGCGGCCGGCCCGCCGGTTCCGGCGGCGGCGCCCTGACCGATGTCGCGTACCTGGATCTGCGTCGGCTCGACCCGCGTATCCGTGCGGCGGAACTGGTGCTGGCCAGCGATGTGGACAATCCGCTGCTCGGAAACCGGGGCGCCGCGGCGGTTTTCGGTCCGCAGAAGGGCGCGAGCGCGAGCGAGGTGGCCATGCTGGAGGCTGGTCTGGCGCACTGGGCCCGGCTGGTGGCCGAGCGCACCGGATTCGATGCCGCCGATCGACCGGGAGCCGGTGCCGCCGGAGGGATCGGATTCGCCGCTCTGGCCGTGCTCGGCGCGCATCGGTCCAGCGGCATCGATGTCCTGCTCGACCTCGTCGGATTCGACCGAGCCGTGCGGGGGGCGGATCTCGTGGTGACCGGCGAGGGCTCGCTCGATGCGCAGACCCTGCACGGTAAGGCGCCCGCCGGCGTCGCGGCCCGCGCCGGGCACGCGGGGGTACGCACGATCGCCGTGGCCGGTCGGCAACTGCTGGATGAGGCTCAGCTGCGCGCGGCGGGCTTCGCGGCCGCGTATCCGCTCACCGATCTGGAACCGGACATCCGCCGCTGCCAGGACGAGGCCGCGGCGCTGCTGCGCCGGCAAGGTGAGCGGATCGCCCGCGAACAGCTCACCGCACCGCTCCCGCCGTCGTCCCCCTCGCCATCATGACCAGGACCATGCCCGCCGCCCGAGCGGAATCCGGAAACCCTACGCCGTCAAAGGGTTTCCGGCACCACTGCGGCGGGATGCTCACACATCAGCCGCGATGGGCGCCGGGCCCACGTATACGCCGCGCCTCGTGCCGACACCGTGTTCCCGGCCTCGGCGGCGTCGATCAGCTTCGGAATCCACCGATACGGGCCCATGCGGCCGACGGCTGGCATCGACTCGGCATCCCCGAACCGGTGCGCCAACAGATACAGGAGCACCCGTGCCCATGAACGCACCGAACTCGCTCGCCGACAGCGTATTTCGCGCCCGCCGGGTGATCACGCCTGCCGGGGAACTCGCCGCGTCGGTGCTGGTCCGGGCGGGCCGGATCAGCGACATCGCGCCGTACGACGCGGTTTTCGGGGCACGAGAGATCGTGGACATCCCCGGCGACGCGGCACTGCTGCCCGGCCTGGTCGACAGCCACGTGCACGTGAACGAACCCGGGCGCACCGAATGGGAGGGCTTCGCCACCGCGACCCGCGCCGCGGCGGCGGGCGGTGTCACCACGCTGATCGATATGCCGCTCAACAGTATTCCCGCCACCGTCACCGTGGCGGCGTTGCGCGAGAAGCAGGAGGCCGCCGCGGGGCAGTGCAGTGTCGATGTGGGCTTCTGGGGCGGGGCGGTCGGCAGCAATCTCGCCGATATGGGCGATCTGGCGGATGCCGGGGTGTTCGGGTTCAAGGCCTTTCTGCTGCCCTCGGGCGTCGAGGAGTTCTGCCATCTGAACTCCGAACAGCTCGACGCAGCGGTGCGCGCCGTCGCCGAACTCGACGCGCTGCTGATCGTGCACGCCGAGGACCCGAACGTCACCGATGCCGCGCCCGCGCCGCACGGCCGCGGCTACGCCCCATTTCTCGCCTCCCGGCCCGCCGAGGCGGAGATCCGCGCCATCGCATCGCTGATCGAGCTGGCCGAACGGTATGACGCCCGGGTACACGTCCTGCATCTGGCCGCGGCCGACGCCCTGCCGATGCTCTCGGCGGCCCGGCATCGAGGCGTGCGCATCACCGTGGAGACCTGTCCGCACTATCTGTCGCTGTGTGCCGAACAGATCCCGGACGGCGCGACCGAATTCAAATGCTGTCCGCCGATCCGCGACCGGGCGAATCAGCGCGGTCTCTGGAACGGGTTGCGCGACAACGTAATCGACTGCGTCGTCAGCGACCACTCGCCGAGTACCGTGGCACTCAAACGTGCCGGTGACGGGGATTTCGGCAGAGCCTGGGGTGGGATCGCGGGCTTGCAGGTCGGCCTGCCCGCGGTCTGGACGGCCGCACCGGACTGGGTCGATCTGGTCGGTCTGGCCCGCTGGACGGCCACCGGGCCGGCGGATCTGATCGGGCTGAAGCGCAAGGGCCGCATAGCGATCGGCGCGGACGCGGACTTCTGCGTTTTCGCACCGCACGAGGAGTTCACCGTCGACGCGGCCGCATTACGGCACCGCAACCCGGTGTCGGCCTACCACGGACGCACTCTGCGCGGCGTGGTCCGATCCACCTGGCTGCGCGGCGAACGGATCACCGACGGCCGTCCCCGTGGCCGCCTGCTGCAGAAACGAGGTAACGATGAGTGAGTGGTCGCGGCTTCCCGATCTGGCCGCCCGGCACAGCGGCGGCAGTGTCGTCGCCGCCAACGACGAATTCTTCGCCGAACGCGAGAATCTCATCAGAGACGAGCCGCCGGTGTTCCAGCCGCACACCTTCACCGCCAAGGGGCAGGTCTACGACGGCTGGGAGACCCGGCGGCGGCGGGACGGCAGCCCCGGGCCCGACTGGGCGCTGATCCGGCTGGGCATCGCGGGGGTTCCGGCCGGAATCATCGTCGACACAGCGCATTTCGCCGGAAACTATCCGCCGCGGGTATCGATCGAAGGTTGCGGCGCGCTCGGACATCCCTCGGTGACGCAGTTGCTCGAGGCGGATTGGCACACCCTGGTTCCGGTGTCCCCGATCGAGGGGGATGCGCGCAATTGCTTCGAGGTCGGTACGGACCGCCGGATCACGCATGTGCGGGTGAACATGCACCCGGACGGCGGCATCGCCCGGGTCCGGGTGCACGGCACCGCGGTGCCCGATCCGCAGTGGCTCGATGACATCCCCTTCGATCTGGCGGCCCTGCGCAATGGCGGGCGAGTGGTGGCCTGCAGCGACGGCTTCTTCTCGCCGCCGGACAACATGTTGCAACAAGGCCTTTCACGCTTCATGGGTGACGGCTGGGAGATGCGGCGGCGCCGGGACGACGGCAACGACTGGGCCACTGTGGCACTGGCCGCCGAGGCGGTTCCGACCGTACTCGAGCTGGACACCACCCATTACAAGGGCAATGCTCCGGCCCGGATCTCGCTCGACGGCCACACCGCCGACGGAGAACTCGTCGCCCTGCTCGATCCGGTCGCGGTGCAACCCGACGCACCGCACCGATTCCGCCTCGCCGGGGACATCCCCGTACAGCAGGTACGGCTCAACGTTTTCCCCGATGGCGGCATCGCCCGCCTGCGCCTGTTCGGCCGGATCACCGACGCCGGGCGCAGGCGCCTCGAAAACCGTTTCGCCGAAACCACTTCCGGCCGATGACGAGGGAGACGCCATGGTTCTGATGTTCCTCAACGGTGACGGTATGCGCGGCGGTCGCCTGAACGCGCTGCTCGACGGCGCGCCGCTGCTGCGAACCGCGCGCAGCGCCGCGAAGTACCGCTTCTACTCGGTCGGCGACCGCTTCCCCGCCATGATCGCCGCCGCCGATGGCCGCTCGGTCATCGGCGAGGTGTACGACGTGCCGCTGGAAGTATTGCGGGACAGGCTCGTTCCGAATGAGCCGCCCGAACTCGAACTCGGACTGATCGAACTCGAGGACGGTACCGCCTGCCTGGCGACGGTCCTGCGCGCGAATCTGCTCGGCTCGCCCGAACTCATCGATATCTCCGATATCGGCGATTGGCGCGCCTACCGATCCGAATCGGCCCCGGGACAACCGGACCCGTGAACCGGACTGCGCACCACACATCGCGGATATGTCAATTGCCTTGCTGATATGGCATATACGTGACGGAACTCGCTTGGGTGCTCGCCTGCATCAGCGCGCTGATCGCAGCGATGCCCAGCACTCTGCCGCAACCCGCGCCATACGGCGTTCAGCCGCAGCAGCAATTCCATCCTCAGCAGTCCGGCCAATTCCCGCCGCACGTATCGCCCGCCGCCTTCGCGGCACCGCAGCAGCCCACCCCGCAACATCCCGGATGGCAGCAGCCCGTTTCCCGGCAACCATCGCAGTTCTCGAATCTCACGCAGTCTCAGGAACAACCGCCGATCCCAGGCCGGCCCGACACCGGGTACAACACCTCCCCGCAAGCGGTCGCGCCATATACTCCTCCCCCGCAGGGACCGCAGAACTGAGTCTTCGACTACCGGAGTCCGCCTGATTCGTTGCGGCGACTGCCGGACCACGCCCGCTTCGATCACCTCCCAGCAGGCTCACAGCAGGTCCTGGAGGTACTGCCAGCGAGCGCGGAGGAAGCTCACAGCGGCGCCCAATACCGTTGCCGCCATGACAAATTCGATACTTTCCACGGAATCCGCCACTTCCTCTCGGCGGCGCAGGATCACGCTGGTCATCGGCACTGCGGGGCTGGCCGTGGCGGTTGTGGCGGGGGTGAGCGCGTGTGGTTCGTCGGGAGGTTCCAGTTCGGCGGCGTCGCCGTCCGCGCCGGCATCGAGTTCGGCGAAGGCGGGTAAGGGAATGGGGCGCGGACATGGGGTGATGGGCACCATCGCTGCGGAGAACGCCGATACCTGGACGCTCACCGAGAAGGACGGGACCACCGAGACCGTCACCATCACCCCGCAGACCACCTTCGGCAGCAAACGGAATCCGGCGCAGAGGTCGCAGTTCACGGTCGGCGAGAAGGTGGTCGTGCGCGGTCGGGAGTCCGGGACCACCATCACCGCCACCTCGATCATGCAGGCCGAAGCGCGCCCCGCCACGACCTCGCCGTCCGCCTCCGGCACTCCTGCTCCCACCACCAACTGATCCGTCGTTCCGGTAGCCGCGCACTCCCGGCCACCGGAACGCATTCCGGCCGCGATGCACGACATCTTCTGCGCGGCAGACACTTTCGACGGCAGCGAGCACCGCGACTCCGCGGTTGGACGGTGAGTGCGGCGCTGCCGATCGGTGGCGCCGCCCCAAGTTGCCGGTCCGCACCGCCGACTCCGCGCAGCCCGGCCCCGGTGCCCCGATCCGGCCCCGCTCGCTGCGGTTCTCACAGCTCACACCTAATCTCCACCTACTCGCAACACATGCTCGATGGCGAAGCTCTCCTGGTCGGTCCGCCAGTGCGGGCCGGCGGATCGGACACCGTCCGGCGAGACAAGGAGATGCGATGCGAATCAAGTCGAGGTTGGCAGCGGGTGTGGCGGCGGGTGCCGTCGCGTTCGCGCTGGTGGGCACGGGTGCGGGTATGGCGAGTGCCGCTCCGGCTCCGCAGCAGAACCCCGCACCGAACGGGCAGTGCGCTCCGCCTGCCGGCCACCCGCAGGGGCCTGCGCCCAGCAACCACCAGAAGCCGCCGGGCAACCCGCCCGCGGGCAAGCCGCCCGCCTGCCCGCACAAGTAGTTCTGCGCGGGAGATGAGGGCTGCGTAGAAAGACGATGTGCGACACGGTCCCATGCCCGTTGTGCGGGCATGGGACCGCGCGCATCGGCGTCCCCCTCCGGGCGATCGGCCCGGCGGGAGGTAGTTCCGGGGCCGGCGGCGAATCCGGCCCGCGATGTGCTCACAACGAGGCGAGCACATCCTCGAAAGCCGCCTCGGCGGCTCCGAGAAGTTTGAGATCCGGTCCGAGAGAGGACTTCTCGATCCGCACACCGCCGAGCGCGCGGCTGACCATACTGCGCTCGCGGACATCCCGCTGAACCCGCTGCACCACCGCTTCGGGCAGGATCGCGAACAGGTCGCCGAGCACCACCAGCTCCGGCCCCAGGATGTTGACCACGTTGATCAACCCGAGGATCAGCCAGTCGACGTAATCGCCGAGCCTGGCCACCGGATCCGAATCCCGTTGCAGCTCACGCAGTTCCGCTACGATGGCCCCTCGCGGCACCGACTCGGCCAAGCCCAGCGCGCGGCGCAGGGCGAGTTCGCCGACCTCGGTCTCCCAGCAGCCCGCGTTACCGCAGTGGCAGACTCGTCCGCCGGGATGCACTGCCATATGGCCGATTTCGCCCAGATAGCCACCCGAGCCGCGCAGCAGCCCGCCCTGGGCGATGATGCCGCCGCCGACGCCCACATCCGCGGATACGAATACCGCGTCCGACGCGCCGCGCCCCACCCCGCGCACGTATTCGGCCAGCGCGCCCAGCTCGGCGTCGTTGCCCACCACCACCGGAACGCCCAGCACCGTGCCCATCCGCTCGCCGAACGGCACATCCTTCCAGCCCAGATTGGACGAGTCGTGCACCATTCCGTCGGCGCGACGCACCACGCCGGGCACCGAGATCCCCGCCGCCACCGGATGCAGATCCAGATCCTGGGCCAGCAGCGCCGAGGATTCCGCGACGTGGGTCACCACCTCGTCCGGATCCCGTTGCCGCCCACGCAGATTCCAGCTGTTGCGGCCCAGGATCTGGCCGCCCAGACCGACCAGCGCGATCCCCGCGTGCTCGACCTGGACGTCCACCGCCAGCACCACCGCCGCCTGTGCCTGCGGCAGCACCAGCAGCGAGGGCCGTCCGGCGCCCTGCGGCAGCCGCGGCACCCGCTCCTCCACCACACCGTCCCCGGCCAGGCCGTCGACCAGCATCTTGATGGTCGAGCGGTTCAGGCCCAGTTCGGTGGCCAGCGCCGCGCGTGTGGCCGGTCCGCCGACGTGCAGGATCCGCAGCAGCGAGGCGCGGTTGAACTTGCGCACCTCGTCCGGCCGCGCAACGTTCATGCCCGCGGCCTGACGCTCTGTGGCACGGCCGTGCGCCGAATGCGCCACGCCGCCGACTCGTTCGAGCGCCCATTCACGGCTGCACCGCGCCCGCGCTTCGGCTCCGTCGTGTGCGACGCGACCGGCGACCTCGACACCCGATTACTCCCTCTCACCCGTTCCGGCCCGGTCCGGCCGAATGCCATCGCTGCGCTCCCGAGCGGCGGGCCGCCGGTACGACGGTGTCCGGAATATTTCCGGACACCGTGCACCGCGGGGACATTCGGCCGTTCCGCCGCTCGTCTCATCGGCCCGTCGCGGCGGCCCTGCGACGAGACAGCGCATCGACCGTCGCCGCCAGCAGCAGGACCAGGCCGGTGACCACCGATACCACGGCGGCCGGCTGGCGCAGCAGGCCCAGGCCGTTGGAAACCACCGCGAGCACAGTACCGCCGATCACCGCGTCGGCGATCCGGCCCTTCCCACCGAAGAGGGAGGTACCGCCGATCACCGCCGCACCGACCGCGAACAGCAGCGTATTCAGCCCACCGGCCTGTGGATCGACCGAACCGACCTTGGAGGAGTACACGATCGCACCCACCGCCGCACAGCCCGAGCTGATCACGAACACACTCGACCGCAACTGCGTGACGTTGATGCCCGCACGCCGCGCGGCCTCCCGGTTCCCGCCGATCGCGTAGAGGTGCCGCCCGTATGTGGTGCGGTTCAGCACATACGTCCCGACCACCAGCAGGACCAGCACGATCGGCACCACGTACGGCACCCCGGAGATCTTTATCAGCGAGCTCGGCGACCGGTTCACCGACATGAACGCCGTCGCCACCGCGGCCAGGACCGTCAGCACCGCCACCTTGCCGATCACCAGCGGAGTCGGCTGGGTCACCAAACCCTTACTGCGCCTGCGGAAATGCCCGAACAACGTCACCGCGCCGTAGCCGCCGGCGCCCACCACGAACAGCACCCAGCTCCACAGCACCGACAGATTGCCGTTGGCCACCGCGTCCAGAACGTGCGAGGAGCTGATGCCCAGCACACCGCCCTCACCGATCAACTGCAGGATCGCGCCCTGCCAGGCCAGGAACAGCGCCAGCGTCACCACGAACGACGGCATCCCGATCTTGGAGATCAGGAATCCGGTGATACAGCCGATGGCGGTGCCGACGCACACCGCCAACAGCATCTCGATCCACGGATTGGCGTGGAAGCCCACCACCGTGATCACCACCCCGAGCAGCGACATCGCCACCCCGGGCCAGATCCGCAGCAGCCCCGCCAGCACCGCCGCGAGCACCAGCAGTCCGTTGAAGATGAAGAAGACGGTATTTCCCATGCCCGACAACAGATTTCCGTTGTCGACATAGTGCATCGCCAGGACCGCCCCCGCCACACCGGAGGCGGTGCCCGCCGACAGATCGATCTCACCCAGCAACAGCACGTAGACGATGCCCATCGCGATGATGGTCTGCCCGGCCCCTTGGGCGAGCAGATTGGCGATGTTGTTGAGTGAGAGGAATACATCCGACAGCGAGCTGAACAGGATCACCAGCACCACCAGACCCAACAGCGCCGGCAGCGAACCGATCTCGCCGCCCCTCACGCGGGCAAGATAGGAACGCACGGCCTCCGCCGTGGATACGGTGGTGGTGTCGATGCCGAAATCGGCGATCGCCGTCCGGTCCCCGGTGGCGGACTCGGGGCTCTCTCCGCCACCCGCTGTCTCCGCCGAAACTTGCGTCATCACAACTGCTTTCGATTAACCTGCTACAGCACCGCGGCGTCCGGCCGGGCCAGGCCCAACTCGCCGGAACGTCCCGCGGTGATCAATTCCACGACCTGGTTCTGGGTGACCTCCGAGGTCCGCACCTGCGCGGCCATCCGGCCCAGGTACAGCACCGCGATCCGATCCGCCACCTCGAATACGTCGGCGAGGTTGTGGCTGATCAGCACCACACCCAGCCCCTGTTCGGCGAGCCGGCGCACCAGATCGAGCACCTGGCGGGTCTGCGCCACCCCGAGGGCGGCGGTCGGCTCGTCGAGCAGAACCAGATTGCTGTTCCACAGCACCGATTTCGCGATCGCCACGGTCTGCCGCTGTCCACCGGACAGCGACGCGACCGGGGTGCGCACCGATTTCACGGTGCGCACCGACAGCGACGCCAGGGTGCGCCGCGCCGCATCCTCCATGGCGGCCTCGTCCATGAACCACGGTTTTCCGCGCTCGCGGCCCAGGAACATGTTCTGCACGATGTCGAGATTGTCGGCCAGCGCGAGGTCTTGATAGACCACCTCGATGCCCAGTTCCGCGGCGTCCTTGGGGCCGTGCAGGTGCACTTCCTCGCCCCGGAACTTCACCGATCCCGAATCCGAACCATGGATTCCGGCAATGCATTTCACCAGCGTCGACTTGCCCGCGCCATTATCGCCGACCAGCGCGGTCACCTCGCCCGCCGGAGCGGTGAATTCGACGTCGTGCAGAACATGAACCGCACCGAAGCTCTTGTTGAGCCCGGAGATCTGCAGCAGCGGCTCGCTCATCTCAGGAAATCCCCAACTGGGTGCAGACCGAGGCGACATCGCCCGAGCACAGATCGCTCGCCTTGACGTAGCCCTTGTCGACGACCACCTTGACCTGATCGCGGGTGGTCGACTGCGGTTCCAGCAGAACCGATTTCACGGTCCGGTTGCCCTTGGGATCCTGGGACGTGCCGGTCGCGATGGCGTCCGCGGCGGCCTTGTCGCCCTTGGCCAGTGCCGCGGCGAGCTTGGCGGCGGAGTTCGCCTCCTCCTCGATCGGCTTGAACACGGTCATGTACTGATCACCGCGCAGCACCGCCTTCAGGCCGTCGGTGGTCGCGTCCTGACCGGTCACCGGCACCTTGCCGTTGAGGCCGTTCTTCTTGAGCACCGTGATGATCGCCCCGGCCAGGCCGTCGTTGGCCGCGACGACGCCGTCGATCTTGTTGCCGTTACCGGTGAGCAGCTGCTCGAAGACCTGGCCGCCCTTCTGGTTGTCCCAGCCGTCGATCGCCTGGCTGGCGACGAGTTTCAGCGCGCCGGAATCGTAGAGCGGCTTGAGCACCTGCTCCTGGCCCTGGTGGAACAGCGTGGCGTTGTTGTCGGTGGGCGCACCCTCGACCTCGATGACCTGCGCACCCGGCTTGGCCTTGAGCGCGTCGGCCAGATCCTGCCCCTGCAGCGCGCCGACCTTCACGTTGTCGAAGGAGACGTAGTAGTCCGAGGAGCCGCCCAGGTTCAACCGGTCGTAGTCGATGGTGGGGATCCCGGCCTTGTGCGCCTTGTTGGCGACCGCGTTGCCGACCTCACTGTTGATCGAGGCGATGACCAGAACCTTCACCCCCTTGGCGATCATGCCGTCGGCCAGCGTGCTGAACTTCTGCACATCGCCCTGCGCGTTCTCGACGTCGGAGTCGAATCCCTGTGCGCTCAAGGCCTTCTGCAGCATCGGGCGGTCGAATCCCTCCCAGCGGGCCGAGGTGGCGGTCTCCGGCAAGATCACGCCCACGGTCCCGTTCTTCCCTCCCCCGCTGCCGCCCGAGCTGGTGGAATTTCCGCCGCTGCTCGCGGAATTGGATCCGCAAGCGCTGAGGGTCAGGAGGCCGGCCAGCGCGACAGCCACCGCCCCATACTGTTTCATCCTCATCAGGTGAACCTTTCGAGCCGACGGCATTCGTCGCCGGGCTCGGGTAGGGACCGGGCGACGAGTGCCATATGTTGTAGGCAACAACATATGGCACCGAACCCGCGATGGAGGTCACAATTCCGCAACGGTGTGCCGCAGCTCACGCTCTCCGTCCATGGTGACACGCGGGCGGCGAATGTAATCCGCCTCACACGAATTGCACTTTCTGAAATTTTGCAGTTTGTGCTACTTTTCTTCCATGTCGCTGTTCGAGTACGAGGCGCCAGCCGTGGGGCTGCGGGAGCAGAAGAAGTACCAGACCCGGCTCGACCTGTGCCGGGCCGCGCGGCGGTTGGTGCTGGAGCGAGGGCTCGATGCGACGACGGTGGAGGACGTCGCCAAGGCGGTCGGGGTCTCGCCGCGCACGTTCTTCAACTACTACGAGACCAAGCTGGACGCGGTGGTCGGGCCGGTCGGAGATGTCGGAACTCCGCAGGCGCGAGCGCAATTCGTCTCCGGCGGGCCGACCGGAGTACTGATCGAGGATCTGATCCAGCTCTACGCCGCCGGATTCGACGCCGATAATCAAATGCACGAAGCTATTTCGCAGATGGGCGAAATCTGCCGAGCCGAGCCGCGCGTGCTGGCGGGCTTGGTCGCCGCGGGCGCGACGTACGAAGGCGCCATCGCGGACCTGTTGTCGGCACGGGCCGGCGAGGACCTGTCGCCCGAATTCGCCTCCTTCACAGCGACATTGATGTCCACGCTGGCGACCCGCGCGGCGATGGAGGTCGGCCAGCATCCGGACCGGTCGCTCAGCGCGACGCTGCACGACTACTGCGCGATGGCCACTCGGCTGTTCGCGCCGACCGCCGCACACACCACCGAGACCACCGATGACAGGAGACGGGGATGACCACACCGGTGCAAGCTCCACCGCCGATCGTGTTGACCCAGAAGCGAATCTGGCTGATCTTCTCCGCGCTGATCGCCGGAATGTTCCTGGCCGGGCTGGATCAGACGATCGTCGGCACGGCGATGCCCACCATCGTCGGCCACCTGGGCGGGGTGAAGTACATGGCCTGGACCGCGACGTCCTACCTGCTCGCCACCACGATCGTGATGCCGGTCTACGGCAAGTTCGGCGACATGTTCGGCCGGCGCTGGCTGTTCCTGTTCGCGATCGCGGTGTTCACCGCGGCCTCGATCGGCGCCGCAATGTCCACGGGCTTCTGGGAATTCGTGGTTTTCCGCGGGCTGCAGGGCGTGGGCGGCGGCGGTCTGATGATCCTGGCGCAGGCCATCATCGCCGACGTGGTGCCCGCGAAGGATCGCGGTAAGTACATGGCGCCGATGGGTGCGATCTTCGGCATCACCTCGGTTGCCGGTCCATTGCTGGGCGGGCTGTTCGCCGACCACCTGGGCTGGCAGTGGTGCTTCTGGCTGAACGTGCCGATCGGGCTGGCGGCGCTGGTGATCGCCGCGCGCTACCTGACGATTCCGAGCCACCGGCCCGAGACCCGGCCGGATTACCTCGGCGCCGTGCTGATGTCGTCCGCGACCGCACTGCTGATCCTGATCACCGATTGGGGCGGTAAGCAATACGCGTGGGGTTCGGCGACGATCCTGGCGATGATCGCGGCTCTGGTCGTCGTGATCGGCGTCTTCGTGGCCGTGGAGGCCCGCGCGCAGGAGCCGATGTTGCCGCTGTGGCTGTTCGGCAACCGGACGTTCGTGCTGACCTCGGCGATCGGGCTGATCGTGGGCCTGACC
Source organism: uncultured Nocardia sp. (assembly GCA_966435935.1). Lineage (GTDB taxonomy): Bacteria > Actinomycetota > Actinomycetes > Mycobacteriales > Mycobacteriaceae > Nocardia. Next base: position 10,439 of record CBJNFW010000043.1, on the reverse strand, counting down.
ATGTTCGCGGCGCTCGCGTTCCTGCCGACGTATCTGCAGATGGCGACCGGTGTTTCGGCATCGGTCTCCGGGCTGCTGCTGATCCCGATGATGGTCGGCATGATGCTGACGCTGATCTCCTCGATGGGCGTGATCACCAAAACCGGCCGGTACCGGGCCTTTCCGCCGATCGGCGCGCTGCTGATGATCGCGGGCATGCTGTGGCTGACCCAGCTCACCGCGCAGACCTCGATGTTGGTGGTGGGCGCGCAGCTGTTCGTCATCGGCGCGGGCCTGGGCCTGATCATGCAGATCATCGTGCTGGTGGTGCAGAATGCCGTGGAGCCCGGCCAGATCGGCACCGCGACCAGCGCCAACAACTACTTCCGGGAAATGGGCGGAGCGATCGGCGTCGCGATCTTCGGCTCGATCTTCACCAACCGGCTGACCTCGGGCCTGACCGACGCGTTCACCTCGCACATCCCCGAAGTCATGTCCTCGCACCTGAATCCGGGAAACCTGGTGCCGTCGGTGGTCAAGCATCTGCCCGCCGATCTGCACGACGCGATCGTCGGAGCGTATGTGCACGCGCTGGTTCCGGGATTCTGGTACATCATCCCGGGCGCGGTGCTGGCCTTCGTGCTGGCGCTGTTCATCCCGCACATGGAGCTGTCCGACGAGGCCGGCATGATCGCCCGCGGCGAAGCGGTCCTGGCGGACTCGCCCGAGGCGGCCGACTCCGCCGAGAAGCCCGGTCAGGACCCGAAGCTCGTCACCGAGCACTGACTCGGCGGCCGGGTGTGACACAGTATTGTGTAACACCCGGTACCGGCCGTAGCGTTGAATGGTTGTGCGCGCCGTTCCAGGGGTTTATTGGCGACTGGCGGAAGCAGGGTTCCTCCGGCAGTGGCACTACCGGCTCGCCATGTTCGCGGGCATGGTCACGAATGTGGTGTTCGGGCTGGTCCGTGCCGCGGTGATGCTCGCCGCCGTCCGGGCCAGCGCCGGATTGGGCGGCTACACAGCCGATTCCATGGGCGCGTACGTCTGGCTCTCACAGGGGCTGCTGGGCGCGCTCGGCGTCATGGGACCGCCGCTGGACATCGCCGAACGGATTCGCAACGGTGACGTCGCGGTCGATTTCCTGCGCCCGGTGGATATCCAGTTCTCTTATCTGGCAACCGATCTGGGCCGTGCGGCATGCACCCTGCTGCTGCGCGGCGCGCCCAGTGTCGTGGTGGGACTGGCGGTCTTCCAGCTCACCCTGCCGCACAGCGCGTGGCCGTATCTGCTCGGCACGCTGAGCATCCTGCTGGCGGTGACGATCTCGTTCCTGCTGCTGTTCGCGGTCTGCCTCACCGGATTCTGGGCCGTGGAGACCCGCGGGGTCCGGCTGCTCTACCAGATCGTGGCGACCTTCCTGGCCGGGCTGTTCGTCCCGGTGCACCTGTTCCCCGACTGGTTGCGCACCCTGGCCGGACTCACGCCGTTCCCCTCGCTGCTGCAGGCGCCCATCGACGTGGTATCGGGCCGCGCGGTCGGTTCTCAGGCGCTGGGAATCCTTGCCGTACAGCTATTCTGGGTAGTTGTCGCGGTTCTCCTCGGCCGGACCCTGCTCCGCGCGGGGCGGCACAAGCTGGAGGTGCAGGGTGGCTGAACTGCTCGACGCCGCCCGGAAATCGGGCACGTGGTTCACCCCCTACAGTGCGGTGCTGCGCTCCCGGATGCGATCGCAGCGCGCCTACCCGCTGTCCTTCGCCGCCGATATGCTCTCCTCCCTGCTCGTCGGAGCGGTGGAATTCGCCGAGGTGTGGGTCATCTACCACAATGTGCGCGTGCTCGGCGGGCTCGGCATGCACGCGATGCTGCTGCTGTTCGGCCTGTCCAACCTGGCCTTCTCGCTCGCCCAGATCCTGGTCGGGCATACCGACACGCTGCCGACCTACATTCGCGCGGGCACCTTGGACGCCTTCCATCTGCGCCCGCAGCCGCTGCTGCTGCAACTGATCACCAGTGACATCTCGCTGCGCCGGGTGGCGCGCGCGGGCGTGGCCGCGACGGTACTGGGCATCGGCGTCGTCACCGGCGACATCCACTGGACCGCAACAATATTCATCCTCATGGCGGTGTCGCTCCTGACCGGGACGGCCATCTTCGCCGGGCTGTTCGTCTGCGCGGCCGGTCTGCAGTTCTTCCTCGTCGACGGCTCCGAGCTGACGAACAGCTTCACCTATGGCGGGGCATTCGCCGCACAGCAGCCCACCTCGGTGTTCGGCCACCCGCTGACCCTGCTGTTCGGATTCACGGTGCCGGTGTCCTTCGTCGCCTATCTGCCCACGATCGCGCTGCTGCGCCTGCCCGGCCCGCAGTGGCTGCCCGCATGGCTGGCATGGGCGAGTCCGATTGCGGCAGTGTGGGTCTGGGCCATCGCGCTGCTGTGCTGGCGCTCGGGAGTACGGCACTATCAGGGAGGCGGTGGATAGCAGTGTCCATCGAGATCACCGATTTGACAAGGGAATTCGTCATCCGTCGCAAGGATGAGCGGCCGTGGCGACGACGCCGTCGCGAGGTGATCACCGCGGTGGACCGGATGAGCTTCCGCATCGAACCCGGTGCGGCGGTGGGGTATATCGGAGCCAACGGCGCGGGCAAGTCCACCACCATCAAGATGCTCACCGGAATTCTGGTGCCCACCTCGGGGACGGTGCGCACCTGCGGGCTCGAGCCGGTGCGCCAGCGCCGGGAGCTGGCCGGGCACATCGGCGTGGTGTTCGGGCAACGCTCGCAGCTGTGGTGGGACCTGCCGCTGCGCGAATCGTTCACCATCCTGTCCGCCATTCACCGCCTCGACCCGGACCGGGCGAGCAAACGCGTCCACGAACTGATCGAACAATTGGAGATGGCGAACACCCTGGACACGCCCGTGCGGCAACTGTCCCTGGGCCAGCGCATGCGCGCGGAAATCGCCGCGGCACTGCTGCATTCGCCCGAACTGCTCATCCTGGACGAGCCGACCATCGGCCTGGATGTGCTGTCCAAACAGCGATTACGCGATTTCCTGTCCTACGAGCGCATCGAACGCGGCACCACCCTGCTGCTGACCACCCACGACATGGGCGATATCGAGCGGCTGTGCGAACGGGTGCTGGTGGTCGATCACGGCCGTCTGGTCTACGACGGCACCCTCACCGGTCTGGCGGCCACCGTGCGGGTGCGCCGGATGCTGGTGGTGGATCTGGCCGTGCCCGCCCCCGACCTCACCGGACTGCCCGGGGCCCAGCTCATCGCGAGCGAGGGCGGCGGGATCCGGCAGCGGCTGGCCTTCGACCCGCAGGTGGTCACCGCCGCGCAACTGCTCACCGCGGTCTCGGCCCGGGCGGAGGTCCGCGATCTGTCCATCGAGGAGCCCGACATCGAGGATGTGGTGCGGCGCATCTACCGCACGCAGGGCCTCGCACCGGATCCGCGCCCACGCAACAGCGCGTCCCCGCCGCATCGCGGCGAGGACGCGCACGGGCCGAAGAACGATCGAACTGTCACGCCCGGCAATGCTGCGGCTCAGGATGATTCGAGGCCGAGCTGAATGCCGGACCCCGGCTCGGCCTGGCGGAGCCGGCCGATTACCGGGCTGCCCTGCCCGATCGCCCTGCGGCTCAGGAGGATTCGGGCCCGGACTCCGGCTCGGCTCCCGGCTCGGCAAGACCGGACTCGGGCGCGGCACCCGGCTCGGGCGCGGGGCCGGGAGCGGGCCCCGGGCTGGACGCGGGCACAGCCGCGCCGGGTTCCCGAGCGCCCTGATCCAGCCGGAACGGCGGGTACTCGTCACGCATCAGCGAGCTGTACACGCGCACCCGGATGATCCAGCGGACCAGTCCCATCACGAAGTCGAACAGCCCGCGCGGGTACCTGCCGGTGAACAGCAGCCCAACCGCGGCGATGAGCACCAGGACGGTCAGCAACGAGATCCAGCTGCCGCCACCACCGCCGTACATGTGTTCCATCTGCCCGTGGTGGCCGTGGTGCCCGTGATGACGCCCGCCGCCCCAGGCCCCCATGCCGCCGGCGATCGCCGCGACGATCAGATACTGCGGAATCGCCAGCAGCCACCACTTGATCAGCACCAACCCGCGATGCAGCCGCTCGGGGTAGTCGACCTCGAGGTCGGCCGGATAGTTCTCGTCCGGACGCAGGCTGAACGGCGGATAGCGATCGGTGCCCAGCGGGGACAAGGCGTAGAACCGCACCCGCCATCCCCAGCGCATGACGCCGACATTGAAATCGAATAGCCCGCGTGGATAACGAGCCGTGAACAGGATCGCGAAGAATGCGATCACGGTGACCACGAAGTAGGCAATGTACAGGAAAAACAGCACAATGTAATGGGGAATCGCGAGAATCCATTTGACGATCCATTGCCAGCGCGAGAGCGCTGGATCCAGATCACCCCGGACACGGACGGGGTAAACGGGGGTATCGGGTTGCATGACCACGCTCCTCTCGGGCGTTTCCAGGCTCGCCGCCGAGCCTCGGCACGGTCAATTGTTTCGTATCCAGGTCACATTCATGCGTTTTTTCCGGATGGATGTGTCATCGACTGCGGCGCGTCGCGCTCATCCGCCCCGGCGCGTCACATCGCCCGGTCGAGGCGTGCCCACGTGTTGCGCGAACGATCCTCATGTGACACCTTGCTTCTGATTCTCCGCCACGTTCGAACCACCGGGCCGCGGGGAGGGAAATGAGGAGTGGAAGTGCAATTCCGTCGAGCGCGGTTGTCACCGAAAGGCGACAAAAGGCGTAACCCGGCGGCGAGGCTGTTGCGTCCCCGCACCATCCGCGGGCAGCTGATCCGGGTACTCGTGGTTTCGGTCGTGCTGGTACTCGCGCTGCTGGGCGTCGTGCTCACCGATGAGGTAAGCGACTACCGGGACAGCGACGATACGGTGCACGCGGTATCCCTGGCATTGTCGGTCCAGGACCTGGTGCACGAGATTCAGCGCGAGCGTGGCCTCACCAATGGCATGCTCGGCGGTGATGCCGCGATGCGCCAGGCGCTCGACACGCAACGCCCGGCCACCGATCGAGCCCTGCTGGCCCTGAACTCGGCCCTGCCCGGCGATGTGGACGGCGCCGCCGAGGTACGCACCGCCCTGGCCCAGTTGTCGTCGTTGAGCAGTATCCGGGCCGAGGTGGACGGCCAGCGCATCGAGCGCGCCGACGCGTTCGCGTTCTACACCGATGCGGTCGCCGCGCTCGATCACGCCCGGCCCGGCCTGGACCACGCGAGCGACCCGCGCATCTGGCGCGGACTGCAGGCGCTGTACGCCCTGGCCGATGTCAAGGAGTTCACCGGTCAGGAGCGCGGGTTCCTCGCCGGGGTCTTCGCGGCCAACTCCTTCCAGCCCGGCGAATACGTGCGGTTCCTGCAGATCGATGCGGCGAAACAGGCTGCGCTGGCGGCCTTTCCCCGTGATGCCACGGCAAGTCAGCGTGCCCTGCTGGACACCGCCCTGCACTCCCCCGACGCGACCGCGGCCGCGCAATCGCTGACGATCGCCGCCGCCGCGCAGGACGGGCAGCTCGCCGAACTCGTACAGCCCGGACAGTGGTGGGCGCAGACGACGTCGGTGATCGACGCCGAACGCGGTGTGCAGCGGTCCATCGGCGCGGATGTCCAGCATCGCGCGCAGGATTTGCGCCGGACTTCGGCGATCATGCTGATCGCATACACCGCCACGGCCGTGCTGGCGCTGCTGATCCTGGTGGCGCTGGTGGTCACGGGTGTGCGCGCCATCGTGCGCCCGCTCGCGGCGCTGGCCCGCGAGGCCGACGAGGTGGCCACCCAGCGGCTGCCCGCGCTGATCGCCGCCTGGCAGCAGGAGGACCTCAGCGCACCCGGCCCGCCCGAGCCGGTGCGCACGCCGCACAACGCGAGTAACGAAATCGTCTCGGTCGCAGAGGCATTCGACCGGTTGCAGACCACCGCGTTCGAACTCGCCTCGGCACAGGCGCTGCTGCGCCGCAACATCACCGAATCGCTCGGCAACCTCGGACGGCGCAATCAGAATCTGTTGCGCCGCCAGCTCGGCCTGATCAGCGAGTTCGAGCGCGAGGAGCTCGATCCCAAGACGTTGTCGAACATGTTCGAGCTCGACCACCTGGCCACCCGCATGCGCCGCAACGCCGAGAGCCTGCTGGTGCTCGTCGGCGCGGCGAGCCCGCGGCGCTGGAGCGAGCCGATCCCGCTGACCGATGTCATCCGGGCCGCGCTCTCGGAGGTCGAGGACTACCGCCGCGTGGTGCTGCGCCGCATCGACGAGGTGTCGATCTCCGGGTCGGCGGTGAGCGAGCTGGCGCATATGCTCGCCGAGCTGATCGAGAACGGATTGGCCTTCTCCCCACCGGATCTCGAGGTCGAGATCTACGGCCGCCGCCTCGGCCAGCAGTACATGCTGGCCGTGGTCGACCACGGCATCGGCATGCCGGAGGACCAGTTGACCTCGGCCAACGCGCGGTTGCGCGGCGACGCGGACTTCCTGGTCGCACCGACCCGCTTCCTGGGGCACTACGTTGTCGGCCGGCTGGCCAAACGCCTCGGCATCGAGGTCGAGCTGACCGCGTCGCCGATCAGCGGTGTGGCCGCGCGCATCCTGTTGCCCGCCACCCTGGTCGGCAACGACGTCGCCCTCACCGCCGCGGCGCGCAAACTCGAACCGGCACAACCGGTCTGGACCACGGTCACGCTGCCGCCCGCCGAGCGGCTGCCCGCGCTGGAGCCGGTCTCGCAGGATCTGGCCGAACTCGCCCCGGGCCGCACGGCGGCCGCTATTCCGGCGGCCGTACCGGCCGGTGCGCAGCCCGACGGATACAGCGGATTCGCCGTTCCGGGCTGGCCGGCCTCGACCGTGGAGCAGGCGCCGCGGGAACTCCCCGAAGGCCCCGCGCAGGGCCGTGATCAGCCCGAACAGCCCGCGCTGAATCCCACTGCCGTCGAACTCGGCGACCGGCCCGATCCGTTCCCGACGCTGCCCGCGGGCCCGCTGAAGAACTTGCTGAACACCACTGCCGCGCAACGTCATCAGCTCGGTGCGCCGAAACCTGTGGCACCTGCTTCGGACTCCAACGGAATTCACTACACTGATGCCGCACCCGACCCCGAGGTGCAACGGACCCGAAACGGTCTCGTCAAGCGCGCCAAGAAGATTCCCGGAACGACCGCACCGGCCAAGCCGGCCGGCACCTCCGGGCATCCAGCGGCGCCCGCCGTCGATCGCTCACCCGAGCAGGTTCGCGGGATGCTCACCAGCTTCCGCGCGGGCCATCGGCGCGGCCAATTGAACGAGGCCCCAGCGGTTCCGGCATCGATCGCACAGGAGGAAACCCGGTGACAACACAACTGCCGGATTCCGGTCCGCACACCTTCAACTGGCTGCTCGCCGATTTCGTGCGTACCACCGACGGCGTCCGCGACACCGTGGCGGTGTCCTCGGACGGATTGCTCATGGCGATGTCGGACGGGCTGGACCGCGCCGGGGCCGACCGCTTGGCGGCGATGGTGTCAGGGCTGGTGAGCCTGTCCCGAAGCGCCTCGCGCAGTTACGATTTCGATGGCCTGAAGTTGATCATGATCGAGATGCGGCGCGGGTTCCTGCTCATCTCGGCGGTCGCCGACGGCAGCTGCATCGGCGTGATCGCCGACAGCGACAGCGATATCGGGCTGGTCGGCTATCAGATGGCCGTACTGGCCGAGCGGGCCGGCTCACTGCTCACTCCCGCGCTGATCAGCGAGCTACGAGAGTCGCTACGCAGATGACCGGTCAGCACCGGGCGCCCGATCCACCGGTCGCCCCGGCCCACCGCATACCCGATGGCCTCGAAACCGGCGCACCCGCGGGGCCATCGGATCCCGAGCCCGTGGTGCGCCCGTTCCTGATGACCGGTGGCCGGACCACCCCGATGATCGAGGGACTGCGTATCGAAACCCTGGTCCACGCCACGCCGCAGGCACTGTCGGCCCCGCTGCGCTTCGAGCTGCGAACTGTCGTACGGTTGTGCCAGCAGCCGCTCTCGATCGCCGAAATCGCTGCCGCACTACATGTTCCGATCGGTGTGGCCCGGGTCGTGGTCGGCGATCTGGTGGCCGCCGGACACGTTTCGGTGGCCCAGGCCCAGGAAATTTCCACCGCAGTCATCGAGAGGATCAGGGATCTTGTTCGGGCACTCTGAGTTTCGCAATCCCCCGGAGCTCGCCACCACCCCGCCGGAACCGACGGCCTTCTCGGTCAAGATCGTGGTAAGCGGCGGATTCGGGGTCGGCAAGACCACGTTCATCGGGGCCATCTCCGAGATCGAACCGCTGTCCACCGAGGCGGCGATGACGGAAGTGTCGGTGGGCGTCGACGATCCGGGCCTGCGCACCGAGAAGACGACCACGACGGTGGCGATGGACTTCGGCCGGATCACCCTGGACCGGTCACTGGTGTTGTACCTGTTCGGCACGCCGGGTCAGGAGCGGTTCGAATTCCTCTGGGACGACCTGCTCGACGGCGCGCTGGGCGGGGTGATCCTGGTGGACACCGCCCGCATTCAGGACTGCTATCCGGTGCTGGACTTCTTCGCGCAGCACGACACCCCCTTCGTCGTGGCGGTCAACCGTTTCGCCGAGGGCGCCCGGTTCGAACTGCCCGAGGTGCGCGAGGCCCTGGGGGTGCGCGAGGCGGTCCCGCTGGTCGAGTGCGATGCCCGCGACCGGGAGTCGGTCAAACAGGTTCTGGTCGTCCTGCTCGAGCAGGTACTCGCCGCGCGCCTTGCCGCACAGTCGGTGCGGGCGAGCTGACCGGCTCACCCGGAACATGAATCCGCCCCGGCACATTCGAGTGGCCGGGGCGGATTCGAGCACCTCTCGGGTGCGGGCATCACCGTGCGATCAGCGACCGAACGAGCCGGTCCACAGGGTGCTCAGGATGCCGTGAGCAGCCGCGCTGCCGGTGCCGAGCAGGCCGTGGAGGGCAGCGGAGCCGGTGTCGATGATGACCGGAATCATGGGGTCAACCTCTCTGTCTGGGACATGAACTGTCGGCAATCCTGTTGGACCACCGACCGGGTCCACCCTCGCGGCACGATTTAAGAGCGAGCTGGCCCGCACCTGTGAGGACAATAAGAAGCGCCCATGTTTAAGATCACCGTAACGCAACGCCCGGAGCGGGCGATAACTGTCACATCCCTACCTACCCGGGCGTTTTGCCGTCCGCGGAGTACAGGCTGATCTCGCCGTTCTCACTCAGAAAGGCGTTGATGAGCATCGTTCGGCGCTCCAGCAACTCATCGGCTTCCGGTGCGGCGGTGGTGATCGCGATCTGCGGGATGGCCGCCCAGTTGACGACGTAACGTTCGGGCGGCCCGTCGGCCCCGGACATCGGCGCCATCCGGAACACCGAGACCACCTGACGTTCCATGAGCTGACGCACCACTTCGGCGATTCGCTCCGGATCTTCCAGGGCGAACAGGAAACCGAAGGTCAACTCCGGTGAGGACACATAGGCGGACACGAAATACCAGGTTACGGAAGTCTTGTATCCCCCGTGCGGCCAGGCCGGTCGTGCGGTCCGCGCCCGCGTAGCGGATCGGCCGGAAATCGCACGGACAATTCATCGATCTTGGCGATCATGTGACCTTCTCGTAGCGTGTATAACGATTGCCGCGCAGCTTCCACCGATGGGGGCACCGGCAGTTGCACACTTTGTTCCCGCGCGCTTTCCTGAAGGAGTCCCTTTCCTGGACCGACTCCATCGCATCGTCGCGGATTTCCCGGTTCCACACCGTGCGTTCGAATGCTGGAATGCACTGTGCTGGAAGAGGACAGCATGACCACGATCCGATATCGGATGTGAGGGCGGGAATGCCATGCCGACCGAATATGCCGGTGGCCGTAACGGTTTCGACGAGTTGCCGACAGCGCCGGAATTGTTGCGGGCCTTTCACACCCCGGCCGAGCGACAGGCGCGACCGCACGCGGTACTGGAGGCCGCACACGCGCTGGTGGGCTGCCACGAACGGCGTCATCGCGCGGTGAGCACAGCGCATACCCGCGGCATCGACAGCGACCGGCTGGCACACTGCACCCGAACGGTCGGCGCCATCGATGCCGAACGGGCGAAACTCGTCGCGGAAATAGATGTCTGGGTGGCGGATACGATCCCGCACCGCACCGGCGCCACCCTGCACACCGAGACCCTCGGCGCGGTGATCGACCGGCTGGCCGCGAAATGGGTTGCGGCCCAGGATGCTTTGGGCCTACTACCGGACGACGGCGAGTCCGGCCCGCACCCGCGCGACGATCATCGCGACATGGACCTCGAGGCCCACCTGCATTGGGTGCGTCTGGCCGAACTCACCGACGGCTACAAGGATCTGATCACCGACGTCGCCGCGCGGCGACGCCGGCTTCTGGTGTTCTGAACTCG
>CBJNFW010000042.1:0-39575 GCA_966435935.1 uncultured Nocardia sp. | reverse complement strand
ACTCGTCCTCGTGCAGCCGGTTGTGCTGTGCGTCCTCGACTCGCTCGTCGGGCAGATCGATACAGATCAGGTCGTATCGCACACCCGTCGCCTCGGCCTCGGCCAGGAAGTCCCAGCCGTCGGCGAAGTGCATCTTGATCGGGCCGGACTGCGCGACCGCCTCGGCCAGATCCGCCGGGGAATATCCGTAGGGGAGGTGCTCGGCGCACAACTCCACCTCTTGCCGGTCGATATCCACGTGGTCGACGATCGAGGCGCCCGCGGCGACCGACATCTGTGCGGCCACGCCCTCGCCGGAGCCGACGATCAGCACCCGATCCAGCTTCTCGGCCAGCGCGTAACCGGGGACGAGCATGGCCTCGTGGTAGGTCAGCTGGGAGAATTCGGTGGACTGGCGATCGTCGTCGGAGAACAGGCTCACGCCCTGCTCGGTGCGCGCGATCACCATGTGCTGGAACGGGGTCCGGGTGTCGACGATGACGTCGTGCAGATTCCACACCCGGGTCGTCCCGGGACCGACCGGCTCGTGGATGCGCCGGGCGCCGCGCCCGCGCTGGATCACCTCCGTGTGCACCGACGCGGGGGACAGTTCCTGCCGCAGCAACTCCACCGCCGTGGTGGCGCCCGCACCGATACTTCCGCAGGTGAACACGTCGACGAAGATGTCGCCGGATTCCGGATAGGTGTGGATGGACGCGTGGGATTCGGACAGCAGCGCCAGCACGGTGACCCCCTGCGGGTCGAACTTCTTGTGCACGACGTCGCAGATGGTCACCCCTGCGGCGACCAACGATTTTCGGAGGGCGGCTTCGAGTCGTTCGAGATCGTCGCACAGGGCCGTGTCGACACCACCGAACTCGGCCAGGACGTGCCAGCCGGTGAATTCTGCCGTCATTGCTGAACTCACTCTCGCTCAGCGCCGATGACGTGAACAGTCAAAGGCGGAAAACCGTTGAAGGACACCGACGAATAGCTCGCCGTATAGGCGCCGGCATCGAGGATCCGAACGGGATCGCCGGCTCGCAGCGTGGTCGGGAGAAGTACACGCGTGCGTTGATAGAGTACGTCGTCCCCGTCGCAGGTCGGACCGGCAATCACCGCCTCGTCCGCCGCGTCACCGTCTCGCGAGGTCACGATCCGGTAGGCGATGTACTCGTTCTCGGTCTCGGCCATTCCGTTGTAGCGGCCGATGTCGAGGTATACCCAGCGCCGCCCGTCCGGCGCGATGCGCACATTGACGACCTCGGCGTGGATCACGCCGGCATTGCCCACCAGGGCACGGCCGGGTTCCACGACGACGTCGGTGTGCTCGGGGAGGTGGCGTGCGGCCGTCTCGGCGATCACCGCACCCAGCTCGGACAGCTCCGGCGCCGGATCGGCGTACGAAATCGGCAGTCCGCCACCGATATTCACCGAACGTACCGGAATGTCCTTGACCGCCAGCGCTTCCGTGATCGCGGCGGCCTGTTCGATGCCGATCCGCCAGGCGGACGGGTCGAGCTGTTGTGAACCGACGTGGAAGTAGGGGCCCACGGGTACCAGACCGAGGTCACGGGCACGCACCAGCAGCCGCACCGCCTCGCCCGGGGCGCAGCCGAATTTCGTGCCGAACGGCGTCTGCGACTGCGGCGTCGAGGCCAGGAACCGGCATTCCACCTCCGAACCCGGCGCGTATTCGCTGATCCGGGTCAGGTCGTCCTCGGTATCGAAGGCGTAGCGTCGCACACCCTCGGCATAGGCCGCCGCGATATGGGCGGCCTTCTTGATCGGATTGCCGAAGTTCAGCACCGAGGGATCCACGCCGAGCTCGAGGCACTGTTCGATCTCACCGATACTGGCGACATCGAACTCCGCGCCTTCGGCGGCCAGCAGCCGGATGACCTCCGGCATGGGAGAAGCCTTGACCGCGAAGCGAATTCGCACCGGATGACGGTTGCCCAAATCGCCCAGCGCGGATCGCAACGCGCGGAAGTTGTCGCGTACGCGGGAGAGGTCGATGACGAGACAGGGCGTCTCGGGCACGTGTGGACCGAACAATCTGAGCGAACTCTCTTTCTTTCCGGGCAGCCTCCCACGGCGGACAGCGAGCGAGAGCGTATCAGCGGGAGGCGGTAGAAAACGAACTGGATCGAGGTCGTCCTGATCACGTGAGCACGGGTGCGGCAATGAACCGCGCGCAGGCGAAGACGGCAGGTGGGTCAGCGGATTTCGCGACCGGTGCGCACGGTACCGGGTTTTCGGCGCAGCGTGCGGACGGGGGTGGCGGCGTGCTGTGCGGTACTCATCCCGCACTCACCGTGACCTCGTCGAATACCACTTCGCCGGCGGCGTCGGAGGCGGGCAGGTCGACCACGGCGTCGATCGACCAGCCGTGGTCGCCGACCGGGTCGGCGAGCACCTGGCGTACCCGCCACAGACCTGGCCGCTTTTCGATCTGGAACAGTTGCGGACCACGCGCCTCGGGGCCGGTGCCGATCTCGTCGTACTCGGCGAAATACGGCTCCAGTTCGGCTTCCCAGTCCGGGCCGTCGTCGAGATCGTCCAGCGCGGCCCAGCGGCCGAGCGCGGCCAGCTCCACGCGGCGGAACATGGCGTTGCGAACCAGGACCCGGAACGCGCGCTCGTTGGCCGAGATCGGCCGGACCGTTTCCGAACCGAAGGCCAGCTGCTCGGAATCGTTCTCCGCACCCGGATTGGTGAGCTGCTCCCACTCGTCCAACAGGCTCGAATCCACTTGGCGCACAAGCTCACCCAGCCATTCGGTGAGGTCCTCGAGCTCCTCGGTGCGGGCGGATTCGGGCACCGTGCGGCGCAGGGCGCGATACGCGTCGGCCAGGTAGCGCAGTACCACACCCTCCGAGCGTGCCAGCTCGTAGTTGCTCACCAGTTCGGCGAAGGTCAGTGAGCGCTCGATCATCTCGCGGACCACCGACTTCGGCGACGGTGTGAATTCCGACACCCACGGGTGACCGCCGCGGTAGGTCTCGAACGCGGGCTCGATCAACTCGGCCAGGGGTTTGGGCCAGGTGACCTCTTCGAGCAGTTCCATCCGCTCGTCGTATTCGATGCCATCGGCCTTCATCTCCGCGATGGCCTCGCCGCGCGCCTTGTGCTGCTGGGCCATCAGCAGCTGGCGCGGATCCTCGAGGGTGGACTCGATGATGGATACCACGTCGAGGGTGTAGGTGGGCGAGGAATCGTCCAGCAGATCCAGGGCGGCCAGGGCGAACGGCGAAAGCGGCTGATCGAGGGCGAAATCGCGTTGCAGATCGACGGTGAGGCGTGCGCGCCGGCCGAGGGCATCGGGCTCGTCGAGTTGCTGCACAACTCCAGCATCGCGCAGCGCGCGATACAGGCGAATCGCCTTGACGATATGTTTGCGCTGCGCAGGGCGGGGCTCGTGATTGTCCTCGAGCAGATGCCGCATCGCGTCGAAACAGTTCCCGGGCCGGGCGATGACGTTGAGCAGCATCGCGTTGGTGACCTGGAACCGCGACACCATAGGTTCGGGCTGGGCGGCGACCAGCCGGTCGAACGTCTCCTCCGACCAGGACACGAAACCTTCCGGCGGTTTGCGCAACTGCACCCGGCGCTGTTTCTTCGGATCGTCGCCCGCCTTGGCGCGCAGTCGCGCGTTCTCCACCTCGTGTTCGGGGGCTTGGACCACGACGGTGCCCATGGTGTCGTAGCCGGCGCGTCCTGCGCGTCCGGCGATCTGATGGAATTCCCGCGATTTGAGCCGGCGGGTGCGCACGCCGTCGAATTTGGTGAGGCCGGTCAGCAGGACGGTGCGGATCGGCACGTTGATGCCAACGCCGAGAGTGTCGGTGCCGCACACCACTTTCAGCAGGCCCTCCTGGGCGAGCCGTTCCACCAGGCGGCGATATTTCGGCAGCATTCCGGCGTGATGGACGCCGATTCCGTGCCGGATCAAACGGGAGAGCGTCTTGCCGAAGCCGGTCGCGAATCGGAAGCCGCCAAGCGCGTCGGCGATCGCCTCCTTCTCCGCCTTCGAGGCGAAGTTGACGCTCGTGAGCGCCTGGGCCCGTTCCAGAGCGGCGGCCTGGGTGAAGTGCACCACGTACACGGGGGCCTGACTGGTGGTGACCAGATCCTCGAGCGTTTCGGTGATCGGAGTGCGCACATACGAGAACATCAGGGGCACAGGACGTTCCGAGCCGCTGACGATCGCGGTCGGGCGTCCGGTGCGGCGATGCAGGTCGGTCGCGAAGAAGTCGACCTCACCCAGAGTGGCGGACATGAGCAGGAATTGGGCCCGCGGCAGTTCGAGCAGCGGAACCTGCCACGCCCAGCCGCGATCCGGGTCGGCATAGAAGTGGAATTCGTCCATCACGACCTGGCCGACATCGGCGTTCGCGCCTTCGCGCAGGGCCAGATTCGCCAGGATCTCCGCCGTCGCGCAGATGATCGGCGCGTCCGGGTTCACCGCGGCGTCACCGGTGACCATGCCGACCCGGTCGGCGCCGAACACCTCGCACAGGGCGAAGAACTTCTCGCTGACCAGTGCTTTGATCGGCGCGGTGTAATAACTGCGCTGATCGGTGTTCAGGGCGGCGAAGTGCGCGCCGATGGCGACCATCGATTTCCCGGAGCCGGTCGGGGTCGACAGGATCACGTTGGCCCCGGTCATCAACTCCAGCAGCGCTTCCTCCTGCGCTGGATACAACGTCAGACCCTGCTCGGAGGCCCAGCCGGAGAACGACTCGAACAGCCAATCGGGATCCACGTCGGGCACGGCACGGTCGGGGATCAGTTCGGACAGCTGCACTGTGCCTATTCTGCCTCCGTGCCGGTGCGGCATGCGAACGGCCCCCGAAGCGTCCTGACACACCCGCACAAGGCGGTCGCGCCGTCCGTCAGAGCGGTGTGGCGGACCGGGCCGGACCGCGAACGCCGATCATCGGGTCCGGCACGGAGTCAGCGCAGGTCGTCGTTCCCCGGGGTGTCCGAATCGCCGAATCCGGTCTGCTCGGCCAGGAAACGCTCGAATTCCGCACCGAGCTCCTCTCCGGTCGGCAGATCGGCGTCACTGGCCAGCAGGCTGGACTGACGCTCCTGCGCGGTGACGAAGCTGTCGTACTGCCGCTCGAGCGCCTGCACGACCGTCTCCACCTCGGCATTACCCGCGATGTGCTCGTTCACCTGCTCGCGCACCCGCGCCGCCGCCTCGCCGAGCGCCGCCAGCGGCAGATCCAGCCCGGCATTGTCGGCGACGTTCTCCAGCAGGGTCTGCGCAGCCTCGGGATAGGCCGTCTGGGCCAGATAATGCGGCACGTGGACCGAGAATCCGATCGACTCGTGGCCGTGCTGCGCCATCCGGAACTCCAGCAGTGACGACGCGCTGCCCGGTACCTGCAATTCGCCCGGCCAGCGCTGATGCTCACCGATCAGATCGCGGTCGCTGGCATGCGCGGTGACACCGAGCGGGCGGGTGTGCGGGATCGCCATCGGAATGGCGCTCAGGCCGATCGTGCGGCGTACGCCCAGTTGTTCTGCCAGCAGCCGCACCGCGGTCACGAACTTCTCCCAGCGCAGATCCGGTTCCAGGCCGGCCAGCAGCAGGAACGGGGTACCCGCGGTGTCCTTCACGGCCCAGAGGCTCAGCTCGGGCTCGGCGTAGTCGGAGAAGTGGTCGGTCTTGAACGTCATGAGCGGACGGCGCGAGCGGTAGTCGAGCAGCTCGTCCACATCGAAGGAGGCGACCAGTTCCGCCTCGAGACTCTCACGCAGATGGGTGGTCGCCAGGCGGACCGCGTGACCCGCGTCGGTGAAACCTTCCAGACCGTGTACCAGCACCGGACCCGCACCGTCGTCGGCCGACAGCTGCGGAGCGGGAAACTCCAGTTCGTACATTCGCGACTCGTAATCCTCCATCGCTTACTCCTTCCTGGGTGGTCCGCCACAACCGGTCGGCGGCGGGGTGGTGGCGAACCCGGCGCCGCCTGCCGATGCGGTCTTTCGGGACCACCTTCCATTGTCCCTCATACCCATTCGCGGCGACGCCGTCGGTCTCGCTTCGAGCGGCCGTGTCCGGGTGACAACATGTCGGCGGGCCATCTCATTCCGGGATTGTGGGCCGGATCTCGTTTCGGGTGGAGATACCCGGTTCCCACTCCGTCACAATTGCGCACACCCACGGCGTGCCCCCGGCGTGGCGGCGGAAACCGGGTGCGAGCATTGGGCATAGTGTGCCGAGTGAACGTGCCGGAGACTCCGGAGCCTGGGCCGCGCCGATTCGGGCTCGTCGGCGTCGCCGGATGCGCGGCGCTGGGGCTGCTGCTGACCGCCTGCGGGTCCACCGTGTCCGGACATCCCGCCGCCGAATCCAGCCAGCCGACGGTGACCAGGCATATCGCCGCGGATCTGGGGTCGATGCTGCCGACCGCGGCGCAGTTCCCCGACACGTATCCGCCTGTGGTGTTGTCCGGTTCGGATGCCATCGGCGCCGATGCCGATCTGCGCGGCATTCCCTCCGGAGCGACGGTCGATCCACCGCAATGCGCGTCCCGGCCCCCGTCCGATCCGCAGCGCATCGCGGCGGCGGTCGGCACCGACGAGGACACCCGCGCGAGCATCACGGTCGAACTGATTCGTACCACCGACCCGCTCGCGCGCCTGCGTAACCTGTTGCGGCAGTGCGGAACGGTACGTGCCCAGCACGGGCCGATCACCAATACCGTTGTCACCCAATTGGATCCGGCCACACCGGTGAACGCCGACGATTCGCTCGCCTGGCGTCGCACGGTGAGCGGTCAGCGTGGTGGTCCGGGGTTGACCCGGTCCATCCGCACTCTCGCGGCGCAGCTCGGCGATGTGCGGATCATCGCGACCTATCTCACCTTCGGCGAGGACGCACCCGATATGACGGCGCTGGACCAGGTGTTCACCGCCGCGGTGCAGGACGTCGGCAAGGGATGAGATGAGTCAGGCCATACGTGCCCGGTCGGGACCATAGCAGGCGGGTCCGACAGGAAATGCGCGGCGGCAGTCCGTCCGGGCGTTTGATGCACAGCCTCGCTATTGTCCCCAGGGCTGGTGAAAGACCAGGTCGTCGAGGTCTTGCGGGGCGAGTCGGGGGGATGGTCGGACACATGACGACCGCTATCGAACCCACACCGGCCGACGACGAATTCGCCGCGACATCCGCCGGATCGCCCGGCGATACCGATCGGGGCGCGAACGGGGCTCGGCCCGCGCTGCGGGCCGACGATCCGCGCGAGTGCATTGCCGCGGTGCCCGCGCTGCTCGGTTTCGTGCCACACCGATCGCTCGTGGTGTACCTGCTGCGACAGCCGCCGGGCGGGACCGGTCCGGCATCGCTGAGCGCGGTGGCCCGGCACGATCTGGAGCCGCCCGGCCGTGGCGGCTGGGCGCGGCTGGCCACCCATCTGACCACGCTCTGCGTGCGGGAGAACACCGTTGCCGTGCTCGCGTTGATCGTCGACGATCGCGCCGGTGCACCTCATGCGGGTACTCCCGGTGTGCGGTCGGGCCGACATCGCTACCTCATGCGCGCACTCGAACGAGCCCTGGCCGCCGAGCACATCATGTTGGACGAGGTGTGGGCGGTTCGCGAGATCGCCGCCGGGCAGCCGTGGTGGGCCGTCGAGGATCCCGCCGTCACCGGGGTGCAGTCCGATCCGGCCGCTTCACCGATCGCCCTGGCCGAGGCCGTGGACGGATACCGGATCAAGGCCTCGCGGGAAGATCTGGAGGCTCTGGTGGCGCTGGACGCGCAACTGTGCGCGGAAGTCCGGCCGGAGGTGGACCGAGCCGGACTGGTCGCGGGGCAGCGATTCCGCACCGCGATATTCCGCGATGAGCTGGATCGCTACCGACGAACCCTGCTGAACCGGGTACTCGATCGGGTCGCGGTCCTGGCTTCCGACGGTACGGTGGATGCCCGGGCGCTGGCGGAAACGGTTGTCGCACTGCGGGATCCGACCGTCCGGGATGCGGTGTTCGCCCTGGCCGGCGGACATCGGGCCGAGGCCGCGGCGCGAATGTGGGCGCAGCTGTGTCGCGTCACCACGGGATCGGACCGGGCCGAGGCGGCCACCCTCTTCGGGTACAGCGCCTATACCCGGGGTGATGGCGTCCTCGCCGGCATCGCCCTGCGTGCGGCCCTGGAATCGGATCCGGATCACACCATCGCCCGATTGCTCGACACCGCGCTGGGCACGGGTATGCCGCCGCAGGAGGTTCGCAAACTGGCCTACAGCGGTCGCGCCAAGGCCGCCGAATTGGGCGTCGAGTTCGACCTGCGGGCCGATTGGCTGCGACCGTGAACGCCGGTGTCGAATGCTCGCCGGGCGCGGCGCTATCGGGCGCTGTGTGCGCGGTCGCCCAGCGACTGCAGGAAAGCCCAAGCGTCGGTGACGATCTCGTCGAGATCGTTGTGCTCCGGCTGCCAGCCCAATTCGGCGATGGCCCGCTCACTCGACGCGATCAGAACCGCCGGATCGCCCGCGCGGCGGGCGGCGTCGATCGAGGCGATCTGCCGGCCGGTGACTCGCTCACAGGCCGAGATCACCTGGCGCACGGAGAAACCCGTACCGCTGCCGAGATTGAAGATGCGGTGTTCGCCGGGGCGGGATTGCGCGAGTGCCAGCAGGTGTGCCTGCGCCAGATCCCGGATGTGGATGTAGTCGCGAACCGCGGTGCCGTCGTCGGTCGGGTAGTCGGTGCCGAAGACCGAGATCGACTCCCGATGGCCCAGAGCGGTCTGCAGGACGAGGGGGATGAGATGGGTTTCCACGAGGCGGTTCTCGCCGAGCCCGCCGTAGGCGCCGGCGACGTTGAAGTAGCGCAGACTCGTCGCGGCGAGTCCGTGTGCCACCGCGTAGGAGGTGATGGCGTGGTCGATCGCCAGCTTGGACGCACCGTAGGGGTTGGTCGGCCGGGCCGGGGCGGCCTCGGTGATCGGCACCTGTTCGGGCTCGCCGTACACCGCCGCGGTGGAGGAGAACACCAGCCGCGGGGTATCGGACCGGCGGATCGCGTCGAGCAGGGCGAGTGTCTTGACGACATTGCCGTGCCAGTACTTCTCCGGTTTCTGCACCGACTCACCGACCAACGATTGCGCTGCGAAATGCAGAACCCCGTCGAAGGACTCGGATTCGACGAGTTCCACGCCGACGGTGGCGATATCACCGTCGACGAATTTCGCACCGCTGGGCACGCCCTCGGCATTGCCGGTGGAGAGATCGTCGACCACGACCACGTCGTGACCGTCCTCGATCAGGACCTGGGCGCAGACGCCGCCGACATAGCCCGCGCCTCCGGTGACCAGAAGTTTCATATGTCAGACCAGCCTCACCTGGATGGCGTGCGCCATCTCGTCCGAGAGTTCGAATCCACCGTGACCGGGCACCGAGATGACCACCACACCCGGGCGGGTCTCGACGGTGACGCGGGCATCGGGCACCACGCCCACCTCCCGGAGCTGGCCGATGACCTCCGGATCGGTCTGGATGTGCTCGGACAGACGCCGCACCACAACCGCGACGATCTGACCGGGCGGCAGATCGGAGAGCCGGATCAGCTTCTCCTCCGCGGAACCCGCGTCGAGCACGCCGAGCTCGTCCAGGCCCGGAATCGGATTGCCGTACGGGGAGGTGGTGGGGTTGTCCAGCACCTCGACCAGCCGGCGCTCGACGTCCTCGCTCATCACATGTTCCCAGCGGCAGGCCTCGGCGTGCACGTTCTGCCAGTCGAGCCCGATGACGTCCACCAGAAGTCGCTCGGCCAAGCGGTGCTTGCGCATCACCGCGACCGCCATGGACCGGCCCTTGTCGGTCAGCTCGAGGTGGCGGTCGCCCGCCACCAGCAGCAGCCCATCGCGTTCCATGCGGGCAACCGTCTGGCTCACCGTCGGTCCGCTCTGCTCGAGGCGTTCGGCGATGCGTGCGCGCAGCGGTGTGACACCCTCCTCCTAGAGGTCGTAAATGGTACGGAGATACATCTCCGTGGTGTCGACCAGATCCTTCACCTGTTACCCCTTCGTCGGCAAAGATTCTACCCACGCGCGGTCGCGGATTGGTGCGCGAGGATATTCGGCTTGTGCTGCGGAAACTCCGGGCTATCCGGGCACGGCCCGGCGCGGACGGAACCCGATGCGCCGCACTGCCTAGCCTTTCTACTGCATGGCAACGACAAAACGGGGCCGTCCCTTCCCGTGTTCGGCTGTGGGTCACGGCACGTCCGCCCGCAGGAAGGGTGCATTAGCGTGAGATTCATGGCAAGCGCACCGGCCGGCGACCCGGCGCTAGTGTGGACCGATCGGTTCCTGGATTACGCCTGGACACCGGAACATCCGATGAAACCCGCTCGACTGCGGTTCACGATGGCGCTAGCGCGGAGTCTCGGCCTGCTGGAGGGCGTCGAGACGCTCGCATCGTCGATCGCGGGCGAGACGGACCTGCTGCGGATCCACACCCCCGCCTATCTGGACGCGGTGCGCCATGCGGTGCCGGCCGCGCCGGGCGTCCCGCTGCCGAGCACCGCGCCGTATGGGCTGGGGACACAGGACAATCCGGTGTTCCCGCACATGCACGAGGCGGCGTCGGTGATCGTCGGCGGCACATTGGCCGCGGCCGGCGAGATCGCGGCGGGCCGCACCCGGCGGGCGGTGAGCATCGGCGGCGGCATGCATCACGCGATGGCCGACTCGGCCGCGGGATTCTGCGTCTACAACGATGTGGCCGTTGCCATCTCGTGGCTGCTGGATCACGGTTTCGACCGCATCGCGTACGTCGATGTCGACGTCCACCACGGCGACGGTGTGCAGCGCGCCTTCTATGGGGACAAGCGGGTGCTGACCATCTCGGTCCACCAGCATCCGGCGACTCTGTGGCCCAATACCGGATGGCCCGAGGAGACCGGCGCGGGTGCGGGTGAAGGTTCGGCGATCAATCTCCCGCTGCTCCCGGGCACCCGGGATGCCCAGTGGTTGCGCGGTTTTCACGCCGTCGTGCCCGGCGCGCTGGCCGCCTTCCAGCCGCAGCTGCTGATCAGTCAGTGTGGTGTCGACACCCATCGGGAGGATCCGCTGGCGGATCTGGAGCTGAGCGTCGACGGGCAGAACGCGGCGTTCCGGGCGATGCGCGAGTGGGCCGATCGCTATGCGCAGGGCCGCTGGCTCGCGGTCGGCGGTGGGGGATACGGCCTGGTGCGGGTGGTGCCGCGCGCCTGGACCCATCTCCTGGCCGCGGTGCTGGACCGCGATATAGACCCGGCGACCGAGATTCCCGCGGACTGGCTCGCCCAAGTGCGCGCGTATGCGCCCGCGATCGAACCGCCGCGCACGATGAGTGACGGAACCGCGCCGGACTTCGTCCGCTGGGACGGTCCGGGCGGCGCTCCCGATTCCGGTGACGCGCGCGCCGATCGGGCGCAGCGCGCGGTCGACACCGCCGTACTGGCCACGCGCCGGGCAGCGTTCCCGCTGCTCGGCCTGGATCCCGAGGACCCCCGTGACTGACGCCGAGCACAGCACTCCGGCTCCGCAGCAGCCCCCCGCCTGGCTGGCCGAATTCGGTCCCGACACACCGCGGAACCCGCCACCTCCGCCGCAACACTGGTTCGCCGATGTGCTCGCCTCCGACGGCGGTGTGGTGCGGCTGCGCCCGATCACCCCCGACGACGCCGAGGCGATGGTGGCCTTCCACGGCCGGCTGTCCGATCGCACCCGCTATCTGCGCTACTTCGGCCCGTATCCGCGGATGACGCCCAAGGATCTGTACCGCACCACACATGTGGACTACCACGACCGGGTTGGCCTGGCGATCGAGCTGGGCGAGGTGATCATCGCGGTCGGGCGCTACGAGTTGCTCTCGGACCGGGAGGGTCCCCGTGCGGCGGAGGTGGCCTTCGTGGTCGCCGACGCGCATCAGGGCCGCGGTCTGGGCTCGATCCTGCTCGAACATCTGGCCGGTGCGGCGGCGGAGAACGTCATCGAAACCTTCGTCGCGGAGGTTCTGGCCGAGAACAACACGATGGTGACCGTCTTCCGGGACGCGGGATATCAGATGCAGCGCAGCCGGGACGGGTCGGTGCTGCACTTGGAATTCGCCATCGATCCCACCGAAGCGTTGCTGTCGGTGCGTGATTCACGCGAACGGGCCTCCGAGGCCCGCAGTGTCGGCAATCTGCTGCATCCGAAGTCGATCGCGGTCATCGGCGCCACGCCGTCCGCGGGCCGGGTCGGCGGTGCGGTGCTCGCCAATCTGCTGTCCGGGGTGTTCCAGGGGCCGGTATTCCCGGTGAATCCGAACCGCGGCTCGGTGCGCGGAGTGCGGGCCTACAACACTGTTCGCGACATCCCGGACGAGGTGGATCTGGCAGTGGTCGCGGTGCCGGCCGTGGAGATCTCCGCGGTGCTCGACGACTGTATGGCCAAGGGCGTCAAGGGACTTGTCGTGCTGACCGCCGGATTCTCCGAAACCGGTCCGGCGGGCTACGCGGCCGAACGCGACCTGGTGGCCGCGGCCCGGGGGCACGGCATGCGGGTGGTGGGCCCGAGTGCGCTCGGGATCGCCAATACCGATCCCGCGGTCTCGCTGAACGCCACGCTGGCCTCGGTCATGCCGGGGCGCGGCCGGGTCGGATTCTTCTGTCAGTCCGGACCGTTGGGCGCGGCGATCCTCGCCGAGGCCGCCGCGCGGCGGCTCGGGTTGTCCACCTTCGTCTCGGCGGGGAACCGCGCCGATGTGTCGGGTAATGATCTGCTGCAGTACTGGGACACCGACCCGGACACCGATGTGGTGCTGCTGTACCTGGAGACGTTCGGCAATCCACGCAAGTTCTCCCGGATCGCGCGGCGGGTCGCGCGTGCGAAACCCATTGTGGCCGTGAGCAGTGGCCGCAACGCCTCCCGCACCACACCGCCCTCCCAGCTGGAACGCTCGGTGGAGCGGGACCTGTTCGCGCAGGCGGGAATCGTGCAGGTCGACACGATCTCCGAACTTTTCGACTGCGCGATGCTGCTGGCCTATCAACCGCTGCCCGCCGGGCCACGGCTGGCGGTGATCGGCAACAGTGCCGCTCTGGGGTGGCTGGCGGTGGACGCGGCGCGCGGCGCGGAACTCGAGGTGCGCGATCCGGTGGATCTCGGGCCGCAGGCCGGACCGGAGGATTTCCTCGCGGCCGTGGCGACAGCCGTGGCGTCCGCGGAGGTCGACGCCGTGATCGTGATCTTCGCGCCGCCGGTGCCGACCGCGGTGCCCGCCTATGCCGAGGCGATTCGATCCGGCGCCGAATCCGCCATCGCCAAACCGGTGCTGACGACGTTCGTCGCCGATCACGGAATGCCGAATCTGCTCGCCACCCGTGGGACCGGCGGTATGGTCCGCAGCGGGTCCATTCCGTCCTATCCGGACCCCGAACGCGCGGCGCGGGCGCTGGGCCGCGTGCAGCGTTATGCCGAGTGGCGCAACACACCGGTCTCGCTTACCCGGCGACCCGACGGATTGGATATCGAACGGGCGCGAAACCTGGTCCAGCGCTGGATGACCCGTTCGCCCGAGGGAGGCTGGCTCGGCGATCTCGAGGCGGTGGAACTGCTGGACTGCTACGGCATCGGCATTGTCGAGTTCCGTGAGGTTCGCGATGCCGCCTCGGCGGAGGCGGCGGCCGAGGAACTCGGTTATCCGGTCGCGGCCAAGGCGACCGGTGAGTTGTGGCGCAACCGTTCGGATCTCAACGGTGTGCGACTGGATCTGTGGCGGCCCTCGGCTGTGCAGCGTGCCTACGACGACCTGGCCGAGGTGTCGGGCAACGCGGTCGTGCACATTCAACGGATGGCCACCAAGGGAGTCGGCTGTGTGCTGCGTGTCCAGGACGATCCGTCGTTCGGATCGGTGATCAGCTTCGGATTGTCCGGCATGATCATCGATCTGCTGGGTGATCGCGTCTATCGCGCACTCCCGTTGTCGGAGGCCGAATCGATCGCTCTGATCGACGCGCCGCGCGCCGCGCCGCTACTGGACGGCCGGGCCGGGGTGGCCGGCAGAACCATCGGCGAACCGGCGGACAAGGCCGCTCTTTCCGAACTGGCGCAACGCATTTCGGCCCTGTGCGATGACCTGCCGGAGGTGCGTGAGTTGGCGATCGAGCCGATTCTTGCCTCACCGGCGGGCGCCGCGGTCCTGTACGGACGCGTCCGGATCGGACCCGAGCCCAATCACTTCGACATCGGCCCGCGCCGTTTGGGGTGAGCACCGAGGGCCGCGGCCGTCACCCGATCAGGCGGGACAGGTCAGGTCCGCGCTGGTCCGGTGGATCGCCGACGTCGGAGATGGCGACGACGAAGGGGAGGCGAACGAGTTGCGGAAGGTGAAGGCGTAGCCGGTCGGGCCGTGTGCACGCAGGTGAGTGATGCGCTGTTCGGCCTCGGCCACGGTCGGCAGGTGGCCGGCCGGCACCCACCACAGCGCCTGGTACGCCTCGGACATCGTTTCGAACCAGCCGCGGCGCTGACGCATGATCCGCACATGGTCGCTGCGGTAGACGAATTCGGTGAGCGACGTCATCGATGACCACACGCTCATATTGACGATCAGCCGATCGTCGTCGAGCAGCCGGATGGCGGTCGCGTCGCCGTCCTCGGTTTGCAGACGCCAGACGAAACCGGGCGCGGCATCGGCAAGTGCGTTGATCTCGTCCAGCGCGGCGACGAAACCGGACAGCCGGGCGGAGGTGAGTGGTTCGAGGGGGAGGGCGATGTTCACTTGGGCGAGGTGATGGCCGGTCATGAGACGAGCGTAACCCAGAAGTGAGGAGATCTTCTCAGTATGGCGAATGTGTGGTCTGCGAGGCCCGGCAACGCGGCGCCGGTGGAGCGGTGGTCGATACTGGACCCCATGCGCGAAGATCAGATCGAAACTGCCACCGCGCCGCTGCGGGACGATATTCGCTTCCTGGGAGCGATCCTGGGCGAGACGATCAGAGATCACGAAGGCCCCGAGGTCTTCGATCTCATCGAACGGGTCCGGGTCGAGGCGTTCCGGGTTCGCCGATCGGAGGTGGAGCGAAGTGCGGTCGCGGATATGGTGCGCGACACCGATATTCGCACGGCGCTTCCGCTGATCCGGGCGTTCAGCCACTTCCTGTTGCTGGCCAATCTGGCCGAGGATCTGCAACGCGATCGGCGCCGCGCGGTGCATCTGGCGGCCGGGGAGCCGCCGCAGGACTCCAGCCTGGCGGCCACCTACCGCAAACTCGACGCCGCGCGCCCCGACGGCGCACTGGTCGCAGATCTGCTCGACGACGCGGTGATGTCACCGGTCATCACCGCGCATCCGACCGAGACGCGCCGCCGGACCGTGTTCGACGTACAGTCCCGGATCACCGATCTGATGCGCGAGCGCCAGCGCTACGCGCCGGACGAACCGCGGTACGCGCAAGTGGAGACCCGCTTGCGCCGCCAGGTGCTCACCCTGTGGCGGACCGCGCTGATCCGTTTGGCGCGCTTGCGGATTCAGGACGAGATCGAGGTCGGGCTGCGTTACTACGATCTCACGCTGCTCGAGGTGATACCGCGGATCAACGCCGATGTGCGCGCCGCACTGCGGGCTCGCTGGCCGGAATACGAACTGCTGCAACGCCCGATCCTGCGGCCGGGTTCCTGGATCGGCGGCGATCGGGACGGCAATCCGAACGTCACCGGAGAGGTCGTGCGGCGAGCCACCCACCGTGCCGGCGCGGTGGCCTTCGGGCACTATCTGACCGAATTGGTCGGTCTGGAGAAGACGTTGTCACTGTCGGTCCGCCTGGCTGCGGTGACCGATGATCTGGCCCGTCTGGCCGAGGCGTCGTTCGACGATTCGCCGCAGCGTGCGGACGAGCCGTACCGCCGTGCCGTGCACGGCATCCGCATTCGCCTCACCGCCACCGCGCATCGCGATCTGGGGGAGATCCCCGCAGGCGGGGTCGACCTCGACGCCGTTGCCGGCGAGGTCGAGCCCTACGCCACCGCCCAGGAGTTACTGGACGATCTGGCCGTGGTGGACGCCTCGCTGCGTGCCTCCGGTGACGGCCTGCTCGCCGACGATCGGCTGGCCGCGTTGCGCGGTGCGGTCGAGACGTTCGGATTCCACCTGCAGGGCCTGGATATGCGGCAGAACTCCGAGGTGCACGAGCAGGTGGTCGCCGAACTGCTGGCCTGGGCCGGAGTTCACGCCGATTACGCGAGCCTGCCCGAGGACCGCCGCGTGGAACTGCTCGCGACCGAACTCGCCACCCGCCGCCCTCTGCTGGGGCCCGGCGCGCGGCTGAGCGATCTGGCCGCAAAGGAACTTGGTGTGCTGCGTGCGGCCAAAGCCGCGCTGGACGATCTGGGCCCGGACACCGTGCCCAACTACGTCATCAGCATGTGCACCTCGGTCAGCGACCTGCTCGAAGCGGCGCTGCTGCTGAAAGAGGCCGGCATCCTCGATCCCGGCGATGCGGAGGTCCCGCCGAGCAGTCCGGCGGGAGTGGTGCCGCTGTTCGAAACCATCGAGGACCTGCGCCAGGGTGCGCAGACTCTGGTCGCGGCGCTGGAAGTGCCCGCGTATCACCGGCTGGTGGCCGCCCGGGGCATGCGGCAGGAGGTCATGCTCGGCTACTCGGATTCCAACAAGGACGGCGGCTATCTGGCCGCGAACTGGGCGTTGTACCGGGCCGAACTGGATCTGGTGGAGGCCGCGCGCAAGACCGGAATCCGGCTGCGGCTGTTCCATGGTCGCGGCGGCACGGTCGGGCGCGGTGGCGGACGCAGTTACGACGCCATCCTCGCGCAGCCGGCCGGGGCGGTGCGCGGTTCGCTGCGGCTCACCGAACAGGGCGAGGTCATCTCCACCAAGTACGCCGAACAGGGCACGGCCTACCGAAATCTGGAAGCGCTGGTCGCGGGCACGCTGGAGTCGACGCTGCTGGATGTGGAGGGTTTGGGCGCGGACGCCGAACCGGCCTACGAACTGTTCGACGAACTGGCCGAGCTGGCCCGGACGGCGTACGCCCGGCTGGTTCACGAGACACCGGGCTTCGTGGAGTACTTCCGTGCCTCGACTCCGATCGCCGAGGTCGGGGATCTCAATCTGGGCAGCCGGCCCGCCTCGCGTAAACCGACCAGCTCGGTCGGTGATCTGCGGGCGATCCCGTGGGTGATGGCGTGGAGCCAGTCGCGGGTGATGCTGCCCGGCTGGTACGGGACCGGTACCGCGATCGAGCAGTGGGCGGGTGAGGATCCGAAGCGAATGGCGGTTCTTGCCGATCTGTACCGGCGTTGGCCGTTCTTCCGGACCGTCATGTCGAACCTCGCTCAGGTGATGGCCAAGGCCGATCTGGACATCGCCGCGCGCTACGCGGAACTGGTCGAGGACGACACGTTGCGCGACACCATTTTCGGCATGATCCGCGAAGAATTCGACCGCACCGTGCGCATGCACGCGGCCGTCACCGGTAGTGACCACCTGCTGGCCGACAACCCGGCTCTGGCCGAATCGATTCGCAACCGCTTCCCGTACCTCGAACCGCTCAACCAGATGCAGGTCGAACTCTTGCGCCGCCGCCGTGCCGGTGACGACTCCGAATTGGTCGAACGTGGCATCTTGCTGACCATGAACGGACTCGCGACCGCGCTGCGGAATTCGGGATAGCCGATCGTCGCGGTCACCGTCGAAATCACGCTCGACCTGCCTGAGGTGCCCGCCGAGAACGTTCGCGCGTGCCCGGACGGTCGGCAGTGTCTGCCGCTCGCCGGAACCGATTGCCGCACTGTGCGGTTCGGGCCGTTCGCGGTTTTCGTGAACGAATCGTCCGAGTGGCTCGCTCGGTGGAAAAATAGGTAGGATTTTCCCTACGGTTGACAGGTAGGGAATAGCCTACCTATGGTGACGGACATGGCTCAGCAGATCGACCGTGCGGACGCGGACCGAATCTTCGCCGCGCTGGCGAGTCCCACGCGGCGGGAGATTTTGGAGATGTTGCTCGACGGCGAGCGGACCGTGCAGGTCATCGCCGAGCGCTTCGAGATGACCCGACCGAGCGTGTCCGAACACCTGCGGGTGCTGCGAGACTGCGGGCTCGTCGGAGAGGACAAGCGCGGGCGTTACCGGTACTACCGCGTCGAGCCCGAACCGCTGCACGAATTGCGGACCTGGCTGAGCCCCTTCGAGCGCTATTGGCGTGCGCGGTTGCGCGCCCTCGGCGATGTGCTCGACACCATGCCCGACGATCCGGATGACACCGAGGAGTGACCGTGAGCGAGACCGCGATAGAACTGGACCACTACTATCCGCACCCGCCCGAGAAGGTGTGGCGAGCGCTCACCACTCCGACGCTGATGGCGCGGTGGATGATGGAACCGGTCGGCTTCGAACCGGTTGCGGGCAATACCTTCGAGATGAAGACCCACCCCATGCCGGGCCAGAATTTCTCCGGCCACATCCGCGGCGAGGTGCTCGAGGTCGCCGCCCCCGAACTGTTGCGCATGACCTGGAACGATGCTCAGGCCGACGCTCCGACCGGCTGGATCATCACCTGGCGGCTGCGCCCGGAAGGCCACGGAACCCGTATCCTGTTCAGCCACACCGGCTTCGACCCGGACAACCCGCTCATGCGGCGCGCCCGCTCCATCATGAGCCCTGGCTGGTCCGGCATGCACGACAAGCTGGAAACCGTGCTGGGCCAAGAGGATTGAACTCCGTTTGCCGCGGTCAGGACCCCGAGACCGGGACGATGTCGGCGACTATGCGGTAGATGGTCCCGTCCGGGATATCGAAGGTTTCGGTGATGCCGACCGTGACCAGGCGCTGCCCGGCCAAACCCGAGTCCAGGTGATAACGCGCGGTCACCACATCGCCCGCGGTGCTCAGCCGGACGTCGTAGATGCGCTGAACGAGCTGGTATTGCGGACCGGTGTCCAGGTCGTGGGTGAGTTGTGCGCCGGAGTAACCGGTCTGGATACCGGCCTCCACGCGAGTGCAATCGGGCGCGAACGGGACATCGGCGGCATCGTGGGAGGTCAGCGCCTCGATATAGGCCATCGCGATGGCCTCGCGCTGGTTGGCGGGTGCGGCGACAGCACTGGGCGTGGCGGCCAGTGCGGCCAGCAGTGGTAGCGCCAGAACTGAAACCTGTTTCCATCGCATGGAGCGATCGTAGGAGATCGCGCCTCGCCGGGACAGCGCAGCCGACCAACGCTCAGCTATCGCGCACCTCAACACCACGCCGGAACGCCACGTAGTCCTTGATGTTCTCGGCCGCGGGCAGTGGGTCGGGGTAGTACCAGGCCGCGTCCGCGTTCTTCGTCCCGTCGACCGCGACCGTGTAGTAGCTGGCCCGGCCCTTCCATCCGCAGATGGTGTGCCTCTCCGACGTCTCGAAGAACCGCCGATCGATCGACTCAGGCGGAAAGTAGTGATTGCCCTCGACGACGATCGTGGCGTCGCTCTCGGCGAGCTGCTGTCCGTTCCAGATGGCTACCGTCATGTAATCCATTGTGCCGCAATCGATCATCCAGGCAACCGAAGAACGGCTACTGCGCCGGCCGGTTCGCGCAGGCCCGGGGAGGGGGAAGGGCGCGCGTCGCCGACCGGCGCTTCGGGTGACCGGATCGGGCCCCGATCACCACGGGGAGCTGGGCCGGATTCCGGACGGCCCAGCGTCTGGGGGATCTAGCTGGCGTAGGCGCGCAGTCGGTCGGCCCGCTCGCCCTTGCGGAGCTTGGCCATCACCTCACGCTCTATCTGCCGAACCCGCTCGCGGGACAGGCCGAACAGCTTGCCGATCTGGTCCAGGGTGCGGGGCTGGCCGTCGTCGAGGCCGAAGCGCAGGCGGATGACCTGCTGTTCACGCTCGTCCAGGGTGGCCAGCACGCTGCGGACGTCGTTGTGCATGATTCCGGCGATGACGGCGCTCTCGGCGGAGGTGGCCTCGGAATCCTCGATGAAGTCACCGAGGGGAGCCTCTTCGTCGTTGCCGACCGGCATGTCCAGGCTTACCGGATCGCGGCTGTGGTCCAGCAGATCGGCGATCTTCTCGACCGGGATGCCCGATTCGGCGGCCAGTTCCTCGTCGGTGGCCTCGCGGCCGAGCTGCTGATGCAGTTCGCGCTTGATCCGGGCAAGCTTGTTGACCTGCTCGACCAGGTGGACGGGGAGCCGGATGGTGCGGCTCTGATCGGCCATACCGCGGGTGATGGCCTGCCGGATCCACCAGGTGGCGTAGGTGGAGAACTTGAACCCCTTGGCGTAGTCGAACTTCTCCATCGCCCGGATCAGACCCAGATTGCCCTCCTGGATCAGATCCAGCAGCGGCATGCCGCGTCCGGTGTAGCGCTTGGCCAGCGACACGACCAGGCGCAGGTTGGCCTCGAGCAGATGCTGCCGGGCGGCCTGGCCGTCCCGGACCAGAACCGCGAGGTCACGCTTGCGGGTGGCGGCCAACCGCTTACCGGTCTCCAACAGGTGTTGGGCATAGAGGCCCGCCTCGATGCGCTTGGCCAGCTCGACCTCGTCGGCGGCCGTGAGCAGCGCAGTCTTGCCGATGCCGTTCAGGTACACGCGTACCAGGTCGGCTGCGGGGCTCGTGGCGTCGAGGTCCTGATCGCTGGCGCGCAGCCCAGTGGTGGCGGGGCTTGTCATGACTTGCCTCCTGTCGGTGGTGTCTCACTCCGATCAACGGACCCGACAGTGGGAAAGTTCCCCGACACCTCGGCGATAAACCGTGCTGAGCTGCGGCTTTCACCACACCCATCTGAGAAGTTCCTAAGAAGGGCGCAGCGCGGGAACGGCCGCGGGTCGCGTGCTACGCGGGGTGGATCAGACCATGCCGAACCAACCCGGTGACGATCGTGAGTGCGGTGGCACGGAATTCGGCTGTCGCCTCCCTACCGGTGTGACCGACCGCGAGCAGATCGATCAGTTCCTGTAACGGCAGGCCGTCCGCGCGCATTCCCGCGAGCAGGGCGGCGGTGGAGTCGTCCACCTCGTGCTGCCAGCGCGGGCCGTTGCCGCGATGCAGCCGCGCGACGCGCTGCTCCCAGCCGTCCGGCCCGGTCAGGTAGACCCGCTCCAGCGCGGTCGCCGCATCCACGCCGAACCGCGCGGACCAGGCCAGATCCGGATCGGCCGCGACCGCGCGCAGCCAGGCGGAGCGTTCGAAGTAAGCGGTCGCCTCGGCCCCGAGCGGATCGTCGAAACCGTGGGTGAGATCCTCGGCGAGCAGTTCGGTGGGCCCGTCGATCGCCCGCAGATAAACGAACCCGAAGCCGATGCCCTCGACCGCGGCGTCCTCGAAGGCATCCAGCCATGCTCGCGCACGTTCCTGCGCGTCGCGATCGCGCGGATCGAGCCCGGCGTCGCGCAGCCAGGTACCGACGTAGAGAGCGGGGTCGGCGACATCGCGCTGCACGATCCAGGCGTCCACGCCGTGATCGGGCAGCCACGAGGACACCCGGGCGCGCCAGTCCTCGCCGGTGCGATGCACCCAGGAGGCCAGCATGGCCGCGGTGCCGCCCGGGGCGAGCAGCTCGGGCGCCCGGGAGACGACCAGTTCGCTGGCGCCGTCCAGCGCCAGACCCGAATCGCGATAGGTGTGTTCGATGCGGGCCGGCCCGACCACGAACGGGGGATTGGCGACCACCTGATCGAATCGTCGCCCGGCGACCGGCTCGAACCAGGAACCTTGCAGCAGTTCGATATCCAGTCCGTCGAGTGCGGCCGTGGCCTGGGCCAGCCACAGCGCTCGCGCGCTGACGTCGGTGCCGGTCACCGCCCGCGCGTAGCCGGCGGCGTGCACGGCCTGCACCCCGCACCCCGTGCCAAGATCCAGGACCGAGCCGACGGGGTCGGTCGGGGTGGCGCGCAGCAGCGACAGCGAGGCGTGGCCGACGCCCAGGACGTGATCGGCGCTGAGCGTGCGGCGCTGAACCGAGTCGTCCAGATCCGACAGCACCCAGCGAGTTCCACCGCCGAGATCCAGCGGCCGCAGATCGAGCGCGGCCCGCACGATGCCGCCGTCCCGTTCGAGCAGTCCGGCGGCCACCGCCCGGTCCAGATCCAGCGGGGCCAGCGCCGCCGCGACGTCGCGTTCGGGTTCCGGATCACCGAGCAACAGCAGCCGGACCAATGTGCCCAGCTCGCCCGCGTCACGGACCGCCCGGCGCACCGGCACGGGCTCGGACCGGCCCAGGGCGGTGTGCGCGTCGTTGCCGAGCACCTCGAGCAGGGTGTCCGCGTCGTAGCGGGCGCGGGTGAGCGCGGTGCGCAGATCGGGCGCGAGTGCGGCCAGCGGTGAGACGACGGTCGTCGGATTGGGGGACATGACTCGGAACTCTGCCAGGATCACCGCCGATCACCTGCTGGCGGGGGCCGTCACGGGAGCTGCGACAGCCTGCTCGCGCGGACCGGCCGGAATCGCCACGCGGGAGCGAATCGGGCTGCCGAGGACGGCCGCGTCCGCCGGCGAAAACGAGATGACCAGCTGTTTCGTCCTGGGTGACGCACGTCACGGTCGAGCCCCATCACAGACCACGGCCGCCCGGCATCTCATACAGGACCCTCGACGACAGGAGATAGAGATGAAGGTCCTGGTGGTAGGTGCCGGATATGCGGGCACGATCGCGGCGAATCGGCTGGCGCGCAAGATCTCCGAGGCGGAGATCACGGTGATCAATCCCCGGCCGGAATTCGTCGAGCGGGTGCGGCTGCATCAGCAGATCGCGGGTTCGGGAGCCGCCGCGACGCCGCTCACGGCGATGTTGCGCCCGGGCATCGACACCCGGATCGGCACCGTGGAGAAGATCGGTGACGGCACCGTCCGGCTCGACGACGGGGCGAGCATCCCCTTCGACCATCTGTTCCTGGCCATCGGCAGCACCGTCGAACCGCCGGCGGGCGCGGTCGCGGTGGGCACGTGGGAGGGTGCGCGGCCCGCGCACACGGAACTGGACGCATTGACCGGCGGGCAGGCGGTGAACGTCGTCGGCGGCGGTCTCACCGGAATCGAGACCGCCGCCGAGATCGCCGAGGCCCGGCCGGATCTGCGTGTGCGCCTGGTGGGCTCCACGATCGCGGCGAGCCTGTCCGAGGGTGGTCGGCGCCGAGCACGTGCCGGATTGGCACGCCTGGCCGTGGAGGTGGTGGAGGACACCGTCGAGGAGGTCGCCCGGGACGCCGTGCTGCTGCGCTCGGGTGCGCGGCTTCCCACGGATCTGACGCTCTGGGCGATCGTGGCCGCCGTACCGGATCTGGCCGCGCGCAGCGGTCTGACCGTGCGCCGGGACGGCCGCGCGGTCGTGGACGACTATCTTCGAAGCGTGGACGACCCGCGAATCTTCGTGATCGGGGACTGCGCGGCGGTTCCGGGCGCGCGATTGGCATGTGCGACCGCGGAACCGCAGGGCGCACACGCCGCGAATACGCTGGCCCGGTTGGCGGCCGGGCGCGCACCGAGGCCGTACTCCATGGGCTATGCCGGGCAGGGGCTGAGTCTCGGTCGCCGGGACGCGGTGATCCAGCTCGTCCGCCGGGACGATTCGGTCCGCCGGATGTTCCTGGCCGGGCGCGGCGGCGCGGTCGTCAAGGAGACTGTGTGCCGGTGGGCGAAATACGGTGCGAGGACGGCGAATTACGCGTGGCTGCGGGGACCGGGGTGACTTCGCCGCCGGATCCGGACCAGGAGTTCACCGCGCACCGGCCGCTGCTGTTCTCGATCGCCTACGAGATCCTCGGCTCTGTCGGTGACGCCGAGGACGTGCTGCAGGACAGCTATCTGCGTTGGCGCACGGTGGATTTCGCCGAAATCGACAATCCGCGTGCCTATCTCGCGCAGATCGTCACCCGGCAGGCGATGACGGCGCTGCGGTCGGCCGCGCGGCGCCGGGAGACCTATGTGGGTCCGTGGCTGCCCGAACCGCTGGCCGCGGACGGGCAGGAGGAGACCGAGGGTATCCGGCACGTGCTCACCGGTGAGGCCGTCACCACGGCGATGCTACTGATCCTCGAGACCCTGACCCCGTTGCAGCGCGCGGTCTTCGTGCTGCGGGAGGTGTTCGAATTCGGTTATGCGGAAATCGCTGCCGCGGTCGGCAGATCCGAATCCGCTGTGCGGCAGCTGAATCAGCGTGCTCGCGATCACGTCCGCGCCCGGCGCGAATCGGTGTACGGCGCGATCGCGGTCCCCGCCGACGCGGCCTCGGTCGCCGAGCGGTTCTCGATCGCCGCGGCCACCGGCAACGTGCAATCCCTGATGGATGTCCTCGCACCCGACGTGGTTTTCCTCGCCGACGGCGGTGGCATCGTCAGCGCGGCGCGGAGCCCCGTGCTGGGGCCGGACCGGGTGGCCCGGCTGCTGATCGGGCTGATGTCCAAGGGGCGGCGGATGGGCGAACTGGGCGTCCGCTTCGGGGTCTACAACGCGATGCCGGCCGTGGCGGCCACGATCGACGGCGTGCTGGACCAGGTGACCTGCATCGAGGTGCGCGGCGGTCTCGTCACGGCGGTCTATTGCATCCGTAATCCGGAGAAGCTGCGGATGGTCGTGACCTCGTAGAACGCGGAGAAACTCCGCGAATGGCCGAACCCGGTCCAGCCTCACCGCTGCCCACGTGCTCGCCCGGCACGATCGGGTGACCCTGTGCGAGCGGGACCACGCGAACGATCCGCACGACGCCGATGCGATGGTCACTCGCCGTTGTATCGGCCGCCGAGGTACCGGCGGGGACAGCCGTACCGCGAGCGCGGCTGACATCCCTCGAGACGCCGACTGCTCCGGCCGATTCACATCTCGGCCGGAGCAGTCGGGTGGTTCGATCGATTCAGCCGCGTTCGGGGGTGGGAATCTCCTCGGCCGCGGGAATCTCCGCACGGGCCGGGATTTTCTCGGGACGCCGGCCGAAGAGGGCACGGAAATCCGTGTGTACCATCGGGCGCCCGTTGAGCCAGATACTCCCGGGCACCCGCCGGGTGACCTCGGCCCCGAACAGCGACATCGCCATGACGGTCACGTACACCACCACCGTGCACCACAGCGTGCCGATCGCGTGGGCCATGGGGATGATCCAGGGAGCGATCAGTTGCAGGGCGAACGGATGCAACAGGAAGACCCCGAACGACCGGTCCGCGCCGTAGGACAGCCACCTGGCCCTGGTCGAGCCGGGCCGCTGATTCGCGGTCCCCCAGGTGCCCAGTGTGTACAGGGCGGCGATGACGAGGACGAAGAAGACGATCAGGTGCGGCATGAAGATGTTGCTGGCCTGCCACGGCGGCAATCCGCGATCGGTGGAGCGCAGGAAATCCCATGCCGAGAGAACCGCGGCGACGACCATGCCCAGCACCAGCAGCGGTCCGAACCGCTTCACCGCCCGGTCGACGGCCGCCAGATGCCATGCGGCGACCGCGCCGAGTACCACGTAGAACTGATACGCGAACACCACGGCGTAGATGTGCGTCCAGATCGTGGCGGCGACACCGGTGAACGCCGGGGGATGTGTGGCGAGCCACAGGAAGCCCAGTTGCAGCGCGCCGCTGACCGCCAGCACCCAGCGATGGTAGCCCTCGGTCGCGCGCAGCAGTTTCAGCAGCAGCGGGAACAGCAGGTAGACCTGCATGGTGACCAGCAGGAAGTACATCTGGTACCAGGCTTCACCGGTCGCGATGTCGACGACCAAGCGCCACAACGCATGTGGGATCGGCTCCTGGAAATTCCCCAGGACGATCGCGTAGGCCCAGTAGAACACCGACCAGACCACGTACGGGATGCCGATCAGCATGAAACGCCGACGCCAGAAGGTGCGTGCGGAGAAGGGCTTGCGGGCCGTCTGGTAGACCAGCACGAAGGCGGTCAGGGCGAAGAACGCCAGGCGGGTGAAGTGCAGCAGTGTCTGCGCCGCGTTGGACGTCACGTTGTCCGGAGTGGTCGACCCGCTGGTGACGTGGTCCAACACGACGCAGGCGAAGGTGATGATCCGGAACAGGTCTACCTGATATAGGTACGGCCGCTTGATTTTTCGAGGTTGCGCCGATTCCGGATGAGCTTCCGGACTCGGGCCGGCGATCGTGAGCGTCGCAGTGTTCACGGTGCCGCGATCGTCCTGCGTCATCTGCCTCCTCGTCTCCTGCCGGACCCTGGTTCCGGCTGCGACTCATGGTGTCAGCCGACACTGTGAATCACCTTCACGCAATCTCCGAAGCGCCTGGGCCGAACATGGTGTGGCCCAGTGGACTCCGGTCGCGCCTGCGTCTCGCTGGGCGCCATCGACGACTCGACCGGATACGGCATCCGGGAGATTGTCGGGATTTACCGTCGGTTCCGGCCGGAAGCGTAACAGGTCGATCGGCAATCGGACACGTGTCGCGGTGACGGCGGACACCGTGGTCGTTGCCCGAGGTAACTGTTTTTGCTACCCGAAAACAGGTTTAGACGCAGTTCACCGCGCATGTTCGCGGCGACCGGCCGATGCGACTCGCGCGGCGTGAATTCGGTCGGCGGACGCGAGCGGGATCGGCTCGAACATGGCCGGTTCGTCCCCCGGGAACAGCGCGGTCGGGCCGTAGATCCAGTCGGTGAACGAGTAGTCGTGCACGGCGCGTGCGCGAAGCAGCGTGTTGCGGCGCTCCCGCTGAACTCCGTCGAGGTGCCACAGTTCACCCCAGGCGCGGGCGGTCAGCACGACGCGGCGGCAGTGTTCGGGCCGGACCGCCGCATAGGCCGCGAGCGTGCCGGGCCAGTCGACGGTGTGGTCGGCCCTGCGCAGGCGCTCGGCATGCTCCGCCAGGACCCAGCCGTCCTCGATCGCCATGATGGCGCCCTGGGCCATGTATTGCAGCGGGGGATGGGCCGCGTCGCCGAGCAGGGCGATCCGGCCCTGGACCCAGGTGTCGATCGGGTCGCGGTCGTACATCCGCCACCACTTGTCCCGCCACATGTGCGGCAATCCCTGGCGCACTGCCGCGCAGGTCCCCTCGAAGGCGGTGTCGAGCTCGTCCGGCGTGCCCCAGTCGTCGAGTCCGGCGCGCGCCTTGGGGGATTCGAAGACCGCGACCTGGTTGAGCAGATCTCCGCCGCGCAGTCCGTAGTGGACGAAATGACACCGTGGTCCGACGTGCACGACCACCTCGGACAGGTCGACCGGGCGGCCCGCCCGGGCGACCGGCACGGTGCCGCGATAGGCGACGTACGCCGAGGACACCGGCCGATCGTCGAGGAACATCTTGCGGGCGACCGAATGCAGTCCGTCGGCGGCGATGA
The DNA here is from genome assembly GCA_966435935.1 of uncultured Nocardia sp. GTDB lineage: Bacteria > Actinomycetota > Actinomycetes > Mycobacteriales > Mycobacteriaceae > Nocardia. Next base: position 12,320 of record CBJNFW010000042.1, on the reverse strand, counting down.
CGACGGCCGCCCGGTGATCCGCGCCGTCCCGCGTGGTGGCGGTGGCTGTCCCGGCGTCCTGGGTGTACGAGACGACCCGCTGCTCGGTGAGCAGTTCCACGCCCGCGTTCCGGCAGGCGTCCAGGAACAGTGCGTGCAGGTCGCTGCGGTGGATGACCAGATACGGGAAGCCATAGCGTCGTTCGAGGTCACGCAGGTCCAGTGCGGTGAGCTCACTGCCGTCGACCGCGTCGCGCATCACCATCCGATCCGGCACGACGCCGCGGGCCTTGGCGGCGTCCAGCAGACCGTAGTCGTCGAGGATGCGCGTGCAGTTGGGTGCGAGCTGAATTCCCGCGCCGACCTCGCCGAATTCGCCGGCCTGCTCCAGAACTCGTATTCGAAGACCGAGCCGGGCCAGCGCGAAGGCGGCGCCGAGGCCGCCGATTCCCCCACCGACGATGACGACGTCGGGCGTGCTCGCGGTGTCCGGGGTGCTCATGCGGTGGTCTCCTTACAACCAGGGGCCGAGGTCGGGGACATCGGCGAGAGAATGGGAACGTCCGGCGAGGTAGGCGGCGACCTCGGGCAGCGGACCGGCGGGGAGCTTGCCGAGACCTCGCTTGGCGCCGATATCCGCCACGAGTGCGGTCAGGAAGTCCCCGGGCAGGTCGGCGAACCGCACGCCGGTGCCGAGATCGACCGTGTGGACGCATACCTCGCGCGCTCGCAGCCACGGAATCTCGGTGGCGGGCACGGCCCGGCCCTGTGCGGTGCGAACCTCGGTCTCCCACTGTTTTTCGGTGAGCGCGGCCATGGCGTCGGCCAGCCGGTGTGCCGACCCGTGCAGTGCGGCGATCAGATCGGTCGCGGAAAGCCTTGCCCCGGACTCGATATCGGCGGCGCGCTGGTCGGGTGAGGAGTACATGGGGTGGGGTTCGCCGGTCGCGGCCCAGGACACGAGGTGGCCGAGGGCATCGGCGTTGGCGGCGACGTGCGCGAGCAGGTGTTTGCGCGTCCAGCCGGGCAGGCCGCACGGCAGCGACATCTGCGATTCGCCCAGTGCGGCGGCCTGTTCGGTGAACCGGGCAGTGCCGGCCGCGACCCAGCGCAGTGCGTCCGCGTGCGTGCGCACCGTCACGACTCCGCGACGATCCGGTTGGTGCACTGCCCCAGTCCGGCGATCCGCGTCACCACGGTCTCGCCGCCGGTGAGATACACCTTGGGATCGCGGGCGTGGCCGACTCCGGCGGGGGTGCCGGTGGCGATCAGGTCGCCCGGGTTCAGCCGGATGACCGTGGAGATGTACCGGACGAGGTGGACCGGGTCGAACAGCAGGGTGCCGGTGTCGTCGCGCTGCATGACCCGGTCGTCGACGAGGGTGGTCACCTCGAGTGCCGGGCGGACCCCGCCGACCTCGTCGGGGGTCACCAGGTAGGGCCCGACCGGGGTGGAGGAGTCCCAGATCTTGCCCTGGGACCATTCGACGGTGCGGAACTGCCAGTCCCGCACGGAGATGTCGTTCATGACGGTGAATCCCGCGATGGCGGCGGCGGCCTCGTCGTCGTTCGCTCGGCGCACCGGCTTGCCGATGACGACCACCAGTTCGACCTCCCAGTCGAGGGCGTCGGTCTCCGCGGGTTTGGCGATCGGGTCGTCCGGCCCGGTGAGGGTGTCCGCGAACTTCGTGAAAAGTGTTGGGTAGCTGGGAAGTTCGCGACCCATCTCGGCGATGTGGTTGGTGTAGTTGTGGCCGACGCAGATCACCTTGGACGGGTCGGGCACCACCGGGGCGAAATCGGCATCCGCCACCGGCCGGCTCGCGCCGGTGGCCGTGGCGGCGACGGTGGCCCAGTCCTCGCGGGCCAGCAGCGCGCCGAGGTGTTCGTGGCCCAGATCGACCAGCAGGTCGCCGTCGAGGCGGACCGCGCGGGTGCCGCCGTCGACGCGGAGGGTGGCGAGTTTCATCGGGTGATCTCCTGACGGTCGAGCCGGAGCGCCTCGAAAACGGGTGCGTCCGAAAAACGGAACAGATCCAGTGCGCCGGAATCGGAGTCGGTGCGACCGGCCTCCGAGGTGGCGGAGAAGGGTTCCCACGAGGGAACGACGAACAGATCCCCGCGCGTGACCGACCAGCTCGCGTCGCCGACGCGGACCGTGCCGGACCCGTCGAAGACCTGGTAGACCGAGGACCCGGTCTCGCGGACCGGGGCGGTCTGCGCGCCTCGGGCGATGCGGTGGAACTCCGCGCGCAGCGTCGGCAGAACGTCGGAACCGTTGTGCGGGTTGGTGAATCGCACCGCGGCATGACCGGGCTCGACGGTGCCGCCGTAGCCCTGCCGCTCCAGCAGCAACTGATCGCTCAGCGCGGCGTCGGTGTGCTCCCATTTGTAGGCCAGCAGCGGCGAGCCGGGACCGACTCGCCCGACCGACAGCGGCCGCAGGCCCGGATGACCCCAGAGTCGTTCGGAGCGTGAGCGTTCCGGCGTGATCCGCTCGGCCTGGCCGAGCTGTTCGCGGCCGAACTCGAAGAACTGCGATTCGACGAGGTACTGGAACGGGATGTCCAGGCCGTCGATCCAGGCCATCGGCTCGCTGGTCGCGTTGTGGTGCGCGTGCCAGTTCCAGCCCGCCTGCGGCAGGAAGTCACCCCGGCGCATCGGGACCGCATCGCCGGCGGGCGTGTCGCCGTTGCCGCCGACCACGGTCCACACGCCCGAGCCCTCGACCACGAAGCGGAACGCGTGCTGGGTGTGCCGGTGTTCGGGGGCGTCCTCGCCGGGCATCAGGTACTGGATCGCGGCCCACAGCGTCGGGGTGGCGAACGGCCGCCCGCCCAGGCCCGGGTTCGCCAGCGCGATCGCCCGGCGCTCACCGCCGCGGCCGACCGGGACGATCGCACCAGCCTGTTCGGCCAGGCGCAGCAGCTTATGCCATCGCCACAAGTGCGGCGCCGCATGTGAATTCGGCCGCGCAGGCATCAGATCGCCGATCTGCGTCCACAGCGGTACGAGCAACTCCTGCTCGAAGCCGCGGTACAACTCCTCGAGGGCGGGAGTCACCTCCGGCTGATTCGGTGCGCTGACCGCCTGTAGCCGGACGGGGGTGTCGGTCGTGCTCATATCTCCACCCTGATCCCGGTAGCATCAGCAGAACATGAAATTCTGCACAACGGAACGGAGTGCGGTGAGCGCGGAACAGAAGACACCACCGGCGTACGTGGTGACCAGCGCTGACCACGCGTTGCGGGCGGCGGTGATGCTCCAGTTGGAGGGCGGGCTGACGGTGAGCCACATCGCCGAGCGCCTGGGCGTCGCGCGTTCCACGGCCCATCGGCTGCTGCAGACGCTCGTCTATCGCGACTTCGCGGTCCAGGACGACCAGCGCGCCTATCACCCCGGGCCGGTTCTGCAACTCGCCACGCACTCGCAGTCCCGGACCTCCCGATTGCGGGCCGCGGCCCTGCCGCACCTGCAACGACTGGTCGACGTCGTGGGAGAGTCGGCGAATCTGACCATCCGCACCGGGGATACGACGCGATTCATCGCGAGCGTCGAATGCTCGCAGGCGCTGCGGGTGGGTTCGCGCGAGGGGATGGTGTTCCCGGCCCATCGCACCACCGCCGGTCTGGTGTTGCTCGCCGCGCTCGACCCCGCCGAGGTCGACGACCTGTACGCCGGGCAGCGGTATGTCGAACATCCGGACGAACAGCCCGACCTGCCGAGGCTGCGCGCCCAGCTCGCCCGGGTCCGCCGGGCCGGATTCGCGCTCAACAACGGGCTGTCCGAACGCGGCGTGGTCGCGATCGGCGTACCGGTCCGGGACTCCGAAGGCACCGCGCTGGCAGGTCTGTCGATCTCGATGCCGTCCGTCCGCTACGACCGTGATCGGCTGCCGTCGCTCGTCGCGACGCTGCTCCGGTCGGCTGGGGCCATCGAGGCGGGCGGCGCGGACATGCACTGAATGCATGCAACGGCATGCAAAACATGTGTTTGATCGATGTGAATGCGGTCACTTCAATGGGCTTACCGATTGCCGACCCGAGGTGAACCCATGACCGTCTCAGCCCCGCCCGTCTCCGATCTCGACCTGTTCGACGACGAGGTGCTCATCGATCCGTACCGGTCGTACGCCGCATTGCGCGAGCTCGGGCCGGTCGTGCATCTGCCGGCGAACGAGGTGTACGCGCTCACCCGGTACCGGGTGATCCGCAAGGCCCTGATCGACTGGGAGAGCTTCTCCTCGGCCGGGGCGATCGGCTTCAACCCGATGGTGAACGAGGCGCTGGCCGGAACCTCCCTCGCCTCGGATCCGCCGGATCACACGCGATTGCGGGCCACGCTCACCGCGAATCTGTCGCCGCGGGCGCTGCGCGGGTTGAAGAAGACGATCGACGCCAAGGCGGACGCGCTGGTCGCGGACCTGGCCGCGCGCGGATCGTTCGATGCCGTCGACGCATTGGCTCGTGCGTTCCCCTTGCAGGTCGTCGCCGATCTGATCGGCTTCACCGGCCGCGTCCGCGACAACATGCTGCGCTGGGGCAGGCCGCGATGCAGGTCATCGGGCCGATGAATTCCCGTACGGCGGAAAGCTTCCCGATCGCGGGCGAGTTGTACGAGTGGTGCTCGACGGTCACCGCCGAGGACCTGTCGCCCGGCTCGGTCGGTCGCGGCATATTCGAGGCGCAGGAGCGCGGCGCGATCCCGCCCGGCACCGCCGGACACATCATCCACCAGTATCTGGGCGCCGGTGTCGACACCACGATCGCGGCCATCGGCAATATCGTCGCCCTGTTCGCGGCGCACCCGGAGCAGCTCGCCCTGGTCCGCGCGAATCCGGCGCTCGTGCCCGGCGCGTTCAACGAGGCGCTGCGGTACTGGGCGCCGGTCCACGCGTGGGGGCGTCGCGCCACCGAGGACGTGGTGATCGACGACCTCGTGATCCCGGCGGGAGCGAAGGTCGCGATCCTGTTCGGCGCGGGAAACCGGGATCCGCGGCACTACGAGAATCCCGACGCGTTCCTGGTCGAGCGGGCGCCGACCGATCACCTGTCCTTCGGTTACGGTCCGCACGGCTGCGCCGGGCAGGGGCTGGCCCGGCTCGAAGGGCATGCCGTCGTCGAGGCGCTGGCCCGCCACGTCGGACGGCTCGTCGTCGGCGACGAGGTGCGGATCCCGAGCAACATCACCCGCGGCATCGAGCAGTTGCCCGTGCGTGAGGTGCTGCCGGTATGAGGCTCGAGGTGGATCGGACACGCTGCGAGGGACACGGATTGTGTGCGGGAGCAGCACCGGCGCTGCTCGAACTCGACGATGACGGTGAGCTGACCTTCGTCCGCGACGAGGCGCCGGACAGCGATGCGGAACAGGCCCGTGCCGCTGCCCGGGTCTGCCCGGTCGCGGCCCTGCGTCTGGTCTGAACCGGGCCGGGCGCCGCGTAAGGTTCGACGCGATGAGCGAAGCGGAAGCGGACCTCGCGCGGTCCGGGCTGGATCGGCTGGCCTCGGTCAACCTCAACCTGCTGGTGCCACTGCTCGCGGTGCTGGAGGAACGGTCGGTGACCAGGGCGGCCGAGCGTATCGGGCTGACCCAGTCCGCGATGAGTCACGCCGTGGGCCGGATGCGTCGCCTGTTCGACGACGACCTGCTCGTCCGGCAGGGCAGCAGCGGCGCGACGCTGACCCCGCGCGCGCTGGAGCTGATCGCACCGCTGCGGGCGGTGCTGCAACAGACCGCCGACCTGGTCGACTTCCCCGCCTTCGATCCGGCGACCGATCGCCGCGTCATCACCGTCGCGATGACGACCAGTACGGCCTTCGTCCTCGGGCCGCGGCTGGGCGCCCTGGTGGCCGAACGCGCCCCGTACGCGACCCTGCGACTGCGCACGATCGCCGTGCCGACCGAATCCACCTTCACCGAACACGGCGTCGACGTCGTCCTGCTTTCCGAGGGATTCGCCGCACCCCATCCGCGTGAGCGGCTGTACGACGACCGGTGCGTGGTGGTGGCCTCGACGCGCACGTCCCCGGAAGCGAGCGCGCTCGAACTGCTGACCACCGAGCCGCATATCGTCGTGGACAGCGAACGCCGGGTGTTCCCGTACGGGGTGCTCAACGAGCAGGGCGTCAGTTACCGTGTCGGACAGCGGATCTCAGATTTCCTGCTGGTGCCGTACCTGGTCGCGCGGGTGGGCGGTGTGGCGCTGCTGCGCTTCCGGGTCGCGGCCGCGATGGGGACACTGCTCGAGTTGCGGATCGAGGAGTTCCCGTTCCCGATCCCCGGGCTCGGCGTCGATATGGTCTGGAATCCGAATCTCGGTGACCAGCATTTCATCGCGTGGCTGCGCCGACTGCTGTTCGACGCGGCCAGGCCCTGACCGGGAGTCAGTGTCGCCCGATCGAGCCGACCCAACTCTCGGTGAGCACGTCCAGCATCTGCTCGCGCTCGACGCCCCAGTGTCCCGGAGTCCAGTGCCGCGCAACATGATCCAGCGCGGTAATCGCGATGACGCTGCGGAAGTGGCGAGTTCCGGCGGGGAACCGGTCCGCCCGGTCGAGACCGTCCTCGATATCGCCGATGGCCTCGTTCAGCCACTCGTCCAACAGTGCGCGGATCTCCGGATCGACGGCGGCCGCCTCGAAAGCCGTTGTGGTGTAAGGGCGGATCGCATCCCATCGCGCCGAGGTCGCGGTGAGCCAGGTGCGGATCCGCTCGGGTGAGCCGTCCTGCACCACGGCGACCAGCTCGCGTTCGGTCGATCCGTGTTCTGCCGACGGCACTCGGTCGAGTTCGCGATTGAGCCGCTCGGCGATCAGCGCCTTCATCAGATCGACCTTCGAGGGGAAGTACGCGTAGAAGGTCACCCGGGTCGTGCCCGCCGCGGAGGCGATGTCATCGACCGTCGTCGTCGCATATCCCTTGGACACGAACAGTTCCAGCCCGGCATCGAGCAGGAGTTTGCGCGTCATCTCCTTCTGCGCTTCACGAAGCGTCGCCATCTCGCCAGGGTAGAGCACCTCGGTTGGGATCCGTGCTCACCGGTCGTTCTGAATACTCAACGATTGCATGCTTGACACAGCGTTAAGAAATGTGACACCTTGCACATTCGAGCGGCGTCCGCTCTCACAACGGGCCGGTGGACGCGGGCAGTCGAACCGACCGCCCCCGGCCCCATCGAAGGAAAGAAAATCCGCAATGACGCAGATCAGTACCCGTAAGAAGGCCCATACCGCCACGGTGGTCGCCGGCTGCTTCGCCGTACTACTCGCGCAGGTGGCGTACTCGTTGCCCGGCGCGCTCAATGGCACCTTCCAACAGGAGTTCGGGACCACCGGCGCGCAGCTGACCTGGGTCACGGCCGCGTTCGCGATCCCGATGGTCGTGCTCGAACTGACCACCGGTGTGATCGGTGATCTGTTCGGCCGCAAGCGATTACTGCAGGCGGGCGCTGTGCTGACCGTCGCCGGATCGGTGGTGAGCTACTTCGCCGGGGCGGTCCAGGTGCTGTGGATCGGTCAGGTCGTGGCCGGAGTGGGCGCCGCGATCCTCTACCCGATCTCGCTGGCGATGCTGGCCGCGGTGAGCCCATCGCCGCAGGCGCGGGCCAAGGTGATCGCCGTCTGGGCCGGATTTCTGTCGATCGGCGCGGCGATATCGCCGCTGCTGGGTGGCTGGCTCGCGCAGGAGGGGAGTTGGCGGACGTCGTACCTGGTGGTGGTCGTGGCGGCCGTGGTGTCGATCGCACTGACGCACCCGGCCGCCGATTCCGCTGCCCCGCAGGGCCGCAAGCTGGACATTCCCGGTCAGCTCACGCTGGCCCTCGGGCTGGTGGCGATCCTGTTCGCCGCCACCCAGGGCTCCGAGGGCGGCTTCCTCCGGCCGGAGATCATCGGCGCGTTCGTCGCGGGCATCGCGCTGCTGGGCGCGTTCGTCGTCGTCGAGCTGCGGTCCGATGCCCCGCTGCTGCACCTGCACATCTTCGCCAACCGCGCCTACGCCGTCGTCGCGGTAGCCACGGTCGTGGGCATGTTCGCCTTTCTGGCGATCTGCTATTCGATGAGCATCCGGCTCGGCGCGGTCCAGCATCAGAGTGCGCTGAAGGTCGGGGTGTTGTTCCTGTTCATCCAGGGACCGGCCTTCCTGCTGGTTCCGCTGGTATCGCAGCTGATCCGGAACTTCTCCCCGCGCTGGGTACTGACCGCCGGATTCGCCCTGATCGCCGTCAGCGGCTTCTGGAGTGCGAGTTTCGACGTCCACGACATGAACTGGACGCGGTTCATCGCACCGATGCTGGTGCTGGGCGTGGGTTTCGCGCTCACCGTCGGCTCGATCACGGCCGTCGCGATCAACTCGGTTCCGCTGCGGCTGGCCGGAATGGCCAGCGCCACCACGAACCTGTTGCGCGACTTCGGTTTCGCGCTCGGCCCGGTGCTCATCGCCGCATTCGCCGTCAGCCGGGCGAACGGCGAGATGACCGGCGGCCTGAGCCGGGCCCTCGGCGCGTCCGGGCTGCCGCCGTCCTACACCGGCATCGCCGGGGGGATCGCCCACGAGGGCGGCGCGATGGCGATCAACTCCCTGCCGGTCGTGCCGGGTGCGGGCGCGCACCTGCCGCCGCTGCCGATGCCCGCGAGCCTGCATCAGCTGGCGTTCGAATCCCTCGGCAGCGCTTACGGTTTCGCGTTCCTGATCGCCGGACTGTGTGCCGCGGGAGCGGCGGTGCTCACCCTGGTCGGGCTGTTCGGCTCGCACCGTGCGGTCGACGAGCCGTCACCGCCCGACGCGGAGTTCGCGGCTACTCGATGAGTGGTGTATGTAAGCACAATTAAATTTACGCAGCGTTGGTTCGCTTGACATGATGTAAGGTTATATGACACCGTTCACATCAGCGGCGTGACCGCATGACTTTGCCCGGGTTCACCCGGAGGCCGACTGCGCCGGAGGGTGCGGGCAGCACAGCCACTCAGGAGGACGACGCGAGGTATCGCGTCGCATCGAAAGGAAGTAGCCAGTGAAGGACGTGAATGCCGGCGGCGGCGTCGTGAACACCGTCCTGGGACCGATTCCCGCTCGAGACCTCGGTGTCGTGGCGGTGCACGAGGCGCTGCTGTCGGTGGTGCCCGGGGCGCAGTACGCATTCGACGTCTCCATCGACCACGCCGAGATCTTCGAGATCCTGGCGGTGAAACTGCGGGACTTCCGCGACTGCGGCGGCGGGACCATCGTCGATGTCACCGGAATGTTCCACGGCCGCGACGTGCGCTTGTACGAAACCCTCTCGCGCGCCACCGGCGTACATATCGTGGCGTCGACGGGAATGGGGCCGGAGGGCATGCTCGGCGGGTATTTCCTTACGCCGCAGACGAATCCGCCGACACCGTGGCCGGCCGAGAAGTTCGCCGACCTGTTCGGCGCGGAGGTCGCCGAGGGGATGGTGGTGCCGCGCGTCGAACGCCGCGGCGCCGCCGGATTGGTGGCCACCGCGGCGACCCGCGCGGGCATGACCGCGACCGACGAGAGCCTGTTCCGCGGTGCGGCCCGCGCCGCGCACGCCAACGGTGTTCCGGTATCGATCCGCTTCGGGGCCGAGGCCGCGCACGATCTCGCGGTCGTCCTGGCCGAGGGGCTCGCGGCCGAACGTGTCGTGGTGGGCGGGCTCGACCGCAAGGGCGCGGTCGCCGCGGGAGCGCCGCTCGAGATCGCGCGGCGGGGAGCTTACGTCGGCCTGGCCGAGATCGGCACGCAGAGCGGCGAATACGTCACCGACCAGGAGCGCGCCGCGGTGGTCCGCGAACTCGTGGACGCAGGCTTCGGTGATCGAATCCTGTTGTCCAGCAACGCAATCGGTGTAGCCAAGGGTGGCCCCGGCCGCGACCTGCCGTACGGCCACGTCCTGACGGCGTTCGTTCCCCTGCTCACCGCGCAGGGGTTGTCCGCGCAGGACGTGCGGCAGATCCTCGTGGACAACCCGCGCGAACTGCTGACGGTGCGGTGACGCCGATGTCCATCGAATTCCGAATTTCCCGAAGGTGAGTGTCGTGTCGAGAGTGAACACCGTCCTGGGGCCGATCCCGCCCGAAGCGCTGGGGATCGTGGCCGTACACGAGCACATCGGATACGGCATGCCCGGTTCCGAACTGGACACCAAGTGGTGGAAGACGCCCGAACAGCGGTACGCGGAGACCGTGCCGAAATTGCGCGCGTTCCACGAGTACGGCGGCGGCGCCTTCGTCGATGTCACCGGCATCTGCAACGGCCGTGACGTGGACTACTACAAATCGCTGTCCGCGAAGACCGGCGTGCACATCGTGGCCTGCACCGGCTTCGTCGGCGGTGACACCGCCCTGCCGTACTTCGCCGAGACGAGCGTGGAATATCTGGCCGAGCATTTCGTCCACGAGATCACCGTCGGCATCGGCGACACCGGCAGCCGCGCCGGAGTGATCAAGGTCGGGGTGAGCCGCGGCGGCCGGATGACCGAGCTGGACAAGCGCATCTACCGCGCTGCCGCCCGTGCCGCGCTGAGTACCGGCGTGCCGATCCTGACCCACCTGGCGATCGACGCGGAGAACGCCATCGCGATCTTCCACGAGGAGGGGCTGCCGCTGGGGCGCGTGCTGTTCGGGCACGCCGACGACGGTGTCAACGCCGAGAAGACCCGCGACACCTGGATCGCCGAACAGGGCGGCCGGGTCGGCTTCGACACCTTCGGCTACGAGACCGAACTCGAGGACCCGCCGTTCTGGGCCCGCCCGCGCAAGGAGCGTCTGGACCATTTCCTGCGCTTCATCGCGGCACACCTGGACAAGGCACTCGCTTCGGCCGATGCCAATTGCAGTCCGCTGGGCTGGCCCGGAGTCAAGGGACACACCGTGAACTACATCTTCGAGGACCTCATCCCGGACCTGCGCGCGGCCGGTGTCGACGAATCCACCATCACCACGCTGTTCGTCGACAATCCCGCGGACTTCCTGACCATCCGGAACTGAATCGGAAAGACAAGCCCCATGAAGACTTCAGAGCTGCAGGATCTCACCATCGCGATCGTCGGCGGCGGTTACGCCGGTGCGGCGGCCGCCAAGGCGCTCACCCTGCTCGGCGCCGATGTGCACGTCTACGAGCAGGCCACCCGGATCCGGGAGGTCGGCGCCGGTATCGGCCTGCGCCCGCCGACGCTGAACCTGTTCCGGGAGTGGGGGATCTTCGAGGCGATGGCCGCGGTGAGCTCACCCAGCGACTACTTCGAAATCCTCAGCGGCACCGGCGAATCCATCAGGCGCGAGGAGTGGCCCGGCATTCACGACTATGCCGAGGAGACCAGGACCCGGCTGATCCACCGAGGCGATTTCATCGAGACATTCCTGAACGTCCTGCCCGCGGACCGGGTGCATCTGGGGTACCGGATGGAGACGATCACCGACGAGGGCAACCGGGCGCGGCTGCGTTTCGCCAACGGCGAGCAGGTGAGCGCCGATCTGGTGATCGGCGCGGACGGTATCCGCTCGGCGGTCCGCAAACTGCTGTTCAGCGATGCCGATCCGGTGTTCTCCGGTGAACACGCCTACCGCGTCGTGATTTCCGCCGGCGACGCGTACGGCCTGGTCGTGGACGACAACCTGCGGATGTACCTCGACGACAAGGGCACCAAGATCTATCTGCTGCCACTGCGTCATCGCGATCAACTCTCCTACGACATCACCTGCCTGTCCGACGACGATGCGTGGGCGCCGCGGATCACCCGGGAGTTCCTCGACGGGCTGATGGACGGTTTCGACGAGCGCCTGGGCAGGATCACCCACGAACTGGACCTGGATGCGCTGACCTGTCGCGCGGTCTTCGACATCGATCCGGTGGACACCTGGCATTCGGATTCGGTCACGCTGCTCGGCGACGCCGCGCACGCGATGCTGCATCATCAGGGGCAGGGCGCGAACCAGGCCATCCAGGACGCCGGAGGCCTGTCCGACGCACTGCGACAAGCGGATTCGGTCGCCGGTGCACTGGAATTGTTCCAGGACAAGCGAAAACCCGTCACCGACGAACTACAGCGCATCTCCCGGCAGTCGTGGGACGCGAACAAGGTCGAGGACGTCTTCCCGGGGCAGAAGCCCGCGGCCGCCGCGGCGCAGGAGGTGCGGTCGTGACGCTGCATCCCGAGATCGCGAAAACGCTCGCGCGCATGCCCGCCCCGCCCGAGGGCCCGCTCGACCCGGCCGCCATGCGCGCGGGCGAGGAAGCCGAGGTTCCGCCCCCTGCCGAACGCCTGCCACTGCACCAGGTCCGGGACCGGACCGCGAGCACCCGCGTGGGCGATGTGCCGGTGCGGGTCTACACGCCGGTCGA
>CBJNFW010000041.1:0-40112 GCA_966435935.1 uncultured Nocardia sp. | reverse complement strand
ACCTTCGTCGATGACGTCACCCGTCCCGGCATGGTGCACGCCTGCTTCGTGCGCAGCCCGCTCGCCCGCGCCCGCATCGGCGAGGTCGACGTCTCCGCGGCGCGGCGACTCGACGGCGTCCTGGCCGTCTACACCGCCGCGGATCTCAACCCCACCGCAGACGAGATCTCCTACGACCTGGACATGGTCGGTATGCCGCCGGTGCCGCGCCCGCCGCTGGCCGAGGAGGAGGTGCGGTTCGTCGGGGATCCGGTCGCCCTGGTGATCGCGGTGGATCGATACATCGCCGAGGACGCCGCCGAACTGGTGATCGTCGACTACGACCCGCTGGACCCGGTGGTCGACTACGTCACCGCCGACACGTCCCCGAATCTGGTGCACGCCGGATTCGCGGGCAATTCCGCCGGAGAGATGGGCGGGCGGCCCGCCGCCGACCTGGAGCCGATCTTCGACTCGGCCGCACATGTGGTGCGCCAGAGCATCTTTCAGCAGGCGTATCTGCCGGTCCCGATGGAGACCCGAGGGTTGGTCGCGGAATGGTCCGCACCGATGGCGGAGATGACGGTGTGGATCTCCACCCAGTCCCCGCACGAGGTGCGCGCCTTCTGCGCGCGACTGGTCGGCGCTGACGAACACCAGGTCCGGGTGATCGCCCGCGACACCGGCGGCGGTTTCGGACTCAAGCAGCTGCCGCTGCGCGAGGAGACCTGCGTCCTGCTCGCCGCGCGGGATCTGGGCCGCGCGGTGAAATGGATCGAGGACCGCCAGGAGAATCTGATGGCCTCGGGCATGTCGCGGCACGAACATGCCGAAGCCGCAATGGCTTTCGATGCCGAGGGCCGGATCCTGGCGGCATCGATAGCGCATGTGCAGAACGTCGGGGCATATCCGACGCCCTCGCCGATCACCGGCGGCATTCCCGTCGGCATCCTGTTCCCCGGCCCGTATCGAATCACCGACGCCTCCTTCAGCGCGAAGTTCCGGTATTCCAATACCGTTGGCCGCGTGGCCTATCGCGGGCCCTGGCAGTTCGAATCGGTCGCGCGCGAGGTGCTGCTCGATCACGCGGCGCGCCGGATCGGTATCGATCCGATCGAGCTGCGCCGGCGAAATATGCTGCGCCGCGACGAATTACCGTGGGCGAATCCGAACGGCATGACCTACGACAACATCTCCCCGCTGGAAACACTGGAGCAGGCCGTGGAGATGCTGGACTACGAGGGCTTCCGCCGCGACCAGCGCCAGGCTCGCGCCCGGGGCCGCTACCTCGGCGTCGGCACCTGCACCTATGTGGAGCCGACCACGGGCGCCACCCCGTTCCTGGCCACCGAGGGCGCGACCATCCGGATCGAACCCAGCGGAAAGGTCAACGTCTACGTCGCGGGCGGGTCGGCCGGCAACAGCCTGGAGACGACCGTGGTCCAGCTCACCGCCGACGCCCTGGGCGCGACGCTGGCCGATGTGCGAACCATTCAGGGCGACACCGCGATCACCCCGTTCGGCGGCGGCACCGGCGGCAGCCGCTCGGGTTCGATGACCGCGGGCGCGATCGAACAGACCGCGGCGGTGCTGCGGGAGAAGATCCGGGCGATCGCGGCGCATCGGCTGAACACCACGCCCGAACAGATCGACCTCGCCGCCAGCCGCGCCACCGTGCGGGGGAATCCCGACGCCGGCCTGAGCCTGCGCGAGATCGCCGATATCGCCTACTTCCAACCGGACACCCTGCCGCCGGGCACGACGCCGGGACTCGAGGCCAGCGGGCGGCACAAGACACCACAGATCGCGATCTGGGCCAACGCGACGCACGCGTGCACCTGCGAGGTCGATATCGAGACCGGTGAGGTCACGCTGCTGCGCTACATCGTCAGTGAGGACTGCGGCCCGATGATCAATCCCAATGTGGTCGAGGGCCAGATCTACGGCGGAACCGTGCAGGGCATCGGCGGCGCGCTGTACGAACATCTGCCCTACGACGAGGACGGCAATCCCATCGCCACGACCTTCCTGGACTATCTGCTGCCGACCGCGACCGAGGTGCCCACGATCGAGGTCGGGCACGTGCTGACGCCCAGTCCGGGACCCGGCAGTTTCAAGGGCGTCGGCGAGGGCGGCGCGATCGGTTCGGCCCCCGCGGTGCTCAATGCGGTCGCCGACGCGCTCTCCCCGTTCGGCGTCCAGATCCGCGATCTGCCGCTGTCCCCCGGCCGGATCGTCGAACTGCTCGACCGGGCACGCGGCGGCCAGGAGGCGGAACGATGAAACCGGCTGCCTTCGAATATCATTCGCCCGCCACTGCCGCCGAGGCCGTCACGCTGCTGGCCGAACTCGGTGAGGACGCCAAGATCATCGCGGGCGGGCAGAGCCTGGTGCCGATGCTCGCGTTGCGACTGGCCGTGTTCGACCATCTGGTGGATCTGCGCCGTCCGGGCGAGCTGCGCGGGATCGAGATCGGGCCGGATTCGGTGCGGATCGGCGCGGGCACGACGCACGCGGCCGTCGGCGCATCGGCCGACATCCGCCGGACGGTGCCGCTGTTGTCCCGGGCCACCCCGCTGATCGGGCATTTCCAGATCCGCAATCGCGGCACGATCGGCGGCGCGATCGCCCACGCCGACGCGGCGGGCGAATATCCCGCTGTCGCAGCGACTCTCGATGCCGATATCGAGGCGCTGTCTCCGCGCGGGCCGCGCACGATCGCCGCCGCGGAGTTCTTCACCGGGATGTGGAGTACCGCGCTGGAACCGGACGAGATCGTCACCGCGATCCGGTTCCCGGTGCGGCACGGCCGATCCGGTTTCGCCATCGACGAGTTCGCCCGCCGCACCGGCGATTTCGCGATGGCGGGCGCGACCCTGGCGGTCCAGCTGGACGCGGACTCACGAATCTCGCACTGCGCCATCGGATTGTTCGGCTTGGCCCCGACCCCGGTGCGGGCGCGCGAGACCGAGGCCGAACTACTCGGCCGGCCGGTCGCCGAGGTGGCAGCCGAGGAGGTCGGCGCGAGCGCGACGGCGGGGCTGAATGCCATTCCGGCCGATGTGCACGGTTCGGCCGGGTATCGCCGCCGACTCGGAGCGGCCATGGTGGCGCGGGCGTGGCCACGCGCCGTACAGGAGGCGAGCGTTAACGGTTCTCCCGTCTGAAAGACGGGAGATTTCCAGCTCGGACCGCAACCGAACCACCCGCCCGGAGGAGGTGATCCGATTGTCTTACATCATCGACACTGACGTGACCCCGTTCTGCCACGGCCAGAATCACTCTGGCGGCGTTCCGGTCTCGACTGTCGGCGTGGCCGCAGTCTATGCACCGGAAGTCTCTCTCGTGCAGTTCGAGTTGCTTGGTTCTCGCGAAACACCGACTGCACGTCATGGTCGTATAAGGATCGGTAGTGGCCGCTGTGGTGGACACACCCCAGTCGATGCCAATACCGCCTCGACCACGCGGATAGGACTCGACTTCTCGGCGCACGACGAACGAGGCATACCAGTATCCGAGGCTGTCGCGATAGACGCGAACCGACGTCGGCGGCGACGGCAGATCTCGCGACCACACCACCGGGACCGTGACGCCCTTCGGCAACACCAAGTGCCCATCACGGACCGAGAACCCACGCGTCGTGTACTCCAACGACGGCAAGGAAGTCTTGCGAGACTTCACCTTCGGGCGACCGTGCTTGGTCACCTTGAACGAGTGGTCCAACGCTTGGGCATAATTGCGAAGCATCTGCTGTTGAGCGACCTGAGACCCCTCACGCAACCACCGCAATCTCGCGCGCGCTCCGGTGAGCAGCTTCCCGAGCCGCGCGAACGTCGGTTTCTGCCCGGTTTTCTGCTGGTGCACCGCCTCATTCCACAACCACCGGCAGCGGCCCCACTCAGCCAGCAGCGCCGTCTCGGCGGTGCGCCCGGGCCGCAGCCGGTAGGTGGACCGCACCACCTCATCCATTCGAACATACTATCGAAAAGATTGTCATGCGACCAATCCGACACTCCCACCTCTTCCTCTCCGCCACGCATCACGGAGTCTCCAGGGTGGAGCCCTGATGACTGAGCTGGATATCGAGGTCCGCGTCAACGGCGCGCGGCACCGCGATCGGGTGCCGGCGCGGCTGACCCTCGCCGACTACCTGCGTGAGCGGTGCGGGCTGACCGGTACTCATCTGGGCTGTGAACACGGCGTCTGCGGCGCGTGCACGGTGCTGGTGGACGGCGCCGCCGTGCGCTCGTGCCTGATGTTCGCCGTGCAGGCCGATGGTTCGGAGGTCACCACCGTCGAGGGTGTCGCCGAACCGGACGGTGAGCTGTCGCCGGTGCAGGCGGCCTTCCGGGACGAGCACGGTCTGCAGTGCGGCTTCTGCACTCCCGGCTTCATCGTCACGGTCACTGCCTTCCTGGCCGAGAACCCGAACCCGACCGACGCCGAGATTCGCGAGGCGATATCCGGAAACCTGTGCCGCTGCACCGGATATCAGGGCATCGTCCGCGCGGTCCGCGCCGCCGCCGACTCGAACCACACCGCCGCCGCGCCCACCGCGCAGCAGGCGTGAGCACGTAAAGGATCTGGCGATGAAACTCGACAACACCTTCAGTATCCCGGTTCCGGCCGCGCAGGCCTGGCCCGTCCTGCTGGATCTGGAACGAATCGCCCCCTGCGTTCCGGGCGCGACCATCACCTCGCGCGACGGCGACGATTTCCACGGACGGATCAAGGTCAAACTGGGTCCGGTGGGGCTGAGCTACAGCGGCGTCATCACCGTGGTCTCGCAGGACGAGTCCGCCGGTATCGCCGTGCTCGAGGGACGCGGGCGGGAAGTGCGCGGCAACGGCACGGCCAAGGCGACCATCACCTGCCGTCTGGTCGAATCCGACGGCGCCACAGACGTTTTCGTCGATACCGAACTGTCGATCACCGGGAAGCCGGCCCAGTTCGGGCGCGGCGCGCTCGCTGATGTGGCGGGCACCCTGATCGGCCAGTTCGCCACCAATCTCGCCGCGGAGATCACCGCCGCGGCGCAGGAACCCGCGGCGGACGCCCCATCCCCGTCCGCCGTGGGCACCGCACCGAACGCATCGGAGCACACTCCCGCACCCGCCGCGGCGGCGACCCCGTCGGCCCGTCCGCCCGCCGAGCCGATCGATCTACTCGCCACCGCGGGCGCGAGTTCGACGGCGCGATATGGCGGGATCGCACTACTGGTGGTCGCCGGTTTGCTATTCGCCCTGCTCAAACGCAGACGATCTACGCGCGCGGCCGATTGAGACCGCCTCATCGGGAGGGAAGAAAGTGTTGTCACGTGACGATGACGTCACGCTCCAAGGGCCCCTCGGCGGTACGGCGGTGCAGACGCCGCCCCGTCGCATCAGGCACATCCGGATCGAGGCCGGTGCGGTCTCGGCGGACTACCAGGCATGTGCCGAGCAGATCGCGGACATAGTCACGGAATTACGCACGAACGCCGGGATCACCGTCACGGTCGACGACGACGTCCGGCCGGAGCTGCCCTCCCTGCCCTGTGCGGGCCTGTGGGACTGACCTCGTCCATGCCGAGTCGCCGCGTCCGGTCCGGGCGCGGCACGCGGTTCGGCGAACTCTCGCTCAGCCGACCGGACTGAGATCCGCACCCACCGGCGGGAAGGACGACAGCCCGCTGCGGAAAACCTCGGTGGTGCCGACCGAGGCCACCGGCCGCGCGGCCGCGGTCAGGGCCTGAGCCTTGAACGCCTGTGCGGCGACGCTCAACCGGTGCAGTACCGGGTCGACCCGGTGCTCGGGCGGCGCCGGCCAGCCCTCGCCCCAGACCACGACCTCGATCCCGCCGTCCCCCAGCGCCTTGAGCAGACCGCGGCGCGCACGCGGATCCCCTTGGCACACATCGCAAGCCACCGCCAGCGCATGCGGCCTACGGCCCTGCCCGTGCGAGGCGAGCACCTCCTCCAGCGCGATCGCGTCCGCGCCGAGTATGCGCAACGGACGCGGGTCCGAGGGATCGGCCACCAGAACGGTGACCTCCCAGCCCGCGATCGAGCGGTCGAACAGCCAGCCTCCGGCGTGTTCGACGACATCGGCGACACTGGTCGCCACGACGTCGAGCCGGTATCGCATGGTGCCCCGCTGGTCACCGGACCGATCGGCGTCGGTCAGTTCACCGGAACGTCCGGAGCCAGATCGCGAGCCAGTGATTTCGTGTACTCGGCGAACACTTCGGGCAGCGGGATCGAGTGATCGAGCAGCCATGACATCTCCATTCCATTGATGAAAGCGACGATTTCCATAGCTCGGATGTCAGGATCGACGTCGGCCCGATACCGTCCGGTCTCCTGATTGCGACGGATGATGTCGGCGACGATGCCGACCGCCACTTTCCATCGGTCGAGCATGCGGTCGTGCAGCGGAGCCTCGGGCACCAGGTTCTCCACGAGCAGCACGACGAAGGTGCCCACCAGATCGGGTGAGCGTTCCATGCGGTCGGCGACCTTGCGGATCTCCACGACCAGATCACCGCTGAGGTCGGTATCGGCGGCGTCGTCGGCGTCGCGGGCGTCCAGCACCGCGTGCAGCAGCTGGTCCTTGGACTGGAAGTGATGCAGCAGCCCGGCCGGACTCACGCCGGCCTCACCGGCGATCTGCGCCAAAGTCGTACTGCGCCAACCGTTCCGGGTGAGAAGTCGCTGGGCGACCTCGAGGATGCGCTGGCGGCGGTCTTCGCCCTTGGCACGCAGCGAGGCATAGGGACGAGGATCGGTCACGAGAAGCTCTCTTCCATGAAACCTAGTGAACACACAGTAGGTTGGTTGACGCGATGTGACAAGGGTCTCAGCCGAACAAGTCCGGCGCACCCGCCGCGACCAGCCCACTTGCCCCGGGCCCCGCCGATTTCCTTTCAGCCGTTCGAGCGGCGACAGTTGACGATAATCTCATTCTCGCTGGCTGAGCTGCGTAAACATAGCCATGAACAGTCGATGATGCTGCATCAGCCTCTCACTTTGTGATAACTTCATTCCCACCGGGATTCACGGTCATCGGGACGGCACCCGCGGCCCGCGCGTGCACGGCGCCGCCGGAGAGCCGCGCGAGCACCACGGGGCCGCGCCCGAACCAGCCCCGGCCGACCGTCGACCAGGCACCGATCCCGCGAAACGAGAACTCCCTTGGAGGGTCAAGATGTCGGTTCCCACCAGCAGTGCTTCGTTGTACCCGCCCGGCGGATTCGGGCCACCGAAGGATCGTCGCGGCCACGCGCGCGGTTCGGTGGGCCTCCCCGAGGGCACCGAGGTCTTCTCGGCCGACAACCACATCTCCCTGGCCGACGACATCTTCTACGAGCGGTTCCCGGAGAACATGAAGGACCGCGCGCCGCGGATCTGGTATGAGGACGGCGCATTCCAGATCGGCCGCAAGGGGAAGTCCTTCCTGCCCGGTGATTTCAGCAGTGTGCTGATGCAGTACGACCCGCTGGACGGTTCGGGCAGCGCGAATTTCGAGGCGCGCGCCGCGGATCTGCGCGCGGACGGCATCGCCAAGGAGCTCGCCTTCCCGAACGCGTTGCTGGCCTTGCTGTTCTACCCGGACAAGGAGGTCCGGGAGCTGGCGTTCCGGGTGTACAACGAGTACATCGCCGATCTGCAGGAACGCTCGGGCGGCAGCTTCTACGGCGTCGGACTGATCAACTGGTGGTATCCGGCCGTGGCCCGGCGCACCCTCGACGAGCTGAAATCGTTGGGACTCAAGACCTTCCTGCTGCCGCTGTCGGCCGGCAAGGACGACGACGGCAACGTCATCGACTACGGCAGCACCGCGATGATCCCGGTGTGGGACGCGATCGAGGAGTCCGGCGTGCCGGTCTCCCATCACATCGGCGAATCCCCGCTGTCCGCGCCGTGCGAGGTCAACAGCGTGGTGGTCGGCATGATGCACAATGTCGCGCCGTTCCGGGAGTTGTTCTCCAAGTATGTGTTCAGCGGCATCATCGACCGGCATCCGGGCCTGAGCATCGGCTGGTTCGAAGGCGGCATCAACTGGGTGCCCTCGGCCATCCAGGACGCCGAGCACATGAACGCCTCCTACAAGCACATGTACAACCGGCCGATCGACCACGAGGTGCGCTACTACTGGGACAACCACATGCGGGCGTCGTTCATGGTGGATCCGCTGGGCCTGTCGCTGATCGATCACATCGGGCGCGACCGGGTGATGTGGTCCTCGGACTACCCGCACAACGAGAGCACCTGGGGCTACTCGGAGAAGTCGCTGGCCGGCGTGGTCCAGGCGGTCGGGCCGCAGGACGCGGCCAAGATCGTCAGTGGCAACATCACCGAATTCCTGGGCCTGTAGCCATGACATCGTCCACCACCGGCACGCCGGCGCTCGTGATCCCCGAGGTGCCCGACCGCGCGCGGATGCGCCGCGAGACCGGCGCGCGGCTGCGCTCGGCCATGGCCGCTCAGGGAGTCGACGCGCTGGTTCTGCTGAACAACAGCAATGTCGTCTACGCCACCGGGGCCAACTGGCCCCTGGGCGATGCGGGTCTGTCGCATGTCGAGCGACCGGTCGCGGTCGTGGTCGCGGGTGATCCGTGGCCGCACCTGTTCCTGCCGTTCCGCGAGGGAACCTCGGCCGAGGCCGACCTGCCCGCGGACCATCTGCACGGTCCGGTCTATCTCGAATTCGACGAGGGCGTCACGGAATTCGCGAAGATCCTCGCGGACCTGATCCCGTCCGGGTCGGCCGTCGCGGTCGACGAGTCCACCGGGGCGATGCTGCGGGCGCACACAGAGCTGTTCCCCGGCGGGGCGCCGACCGACGCATCATTGGTCGTCGGCCCGGCCAAACTGATCAAGACCCCCGACGAGATCGCCTGCATCCGCACCGCGGCACGCATCACCGATCAGGCCATGGTCGACGTGCAGGCGGCGCTGGCCCCCGGACGCCGCCAGATCGATCTGTCCGCGCGCTTCGTGCGCCGGGCCTTCGAATTAGGCGCGACCGCCACCATGCTCGACGCGATCTGGCAGGTCATGCCGGACACCAAGGCCCAGGGCGTGTGGACCACACACGGCGATCTGGCGCTGCCGCTGCTCACCACCGAACGCGAACTCGCCGCCGGTGACGTGCTGTGGACCGACGTGAGCATCACCTACGGCGGCTACTGCTCCGATTTCGGCCGGACCTGGACCGTCGGCACGGAGCCGAATGCGCGGCAGCACAAGCAGTTCGAGCGCTGGCACGAGATCTTGACCGCGGTACTCGAGGTCACGAAAGCCGGGGCGAGCGCCGCGGATCTCGCGCGCGCGGCCACGGCCGCCAACGACGGAGTCGAACCTTGGCTGCCGCATTTCTACCTCGGTCACGGGATCGGGGTCAGCGCGGCCGAAACACCCATGATCGGAACGGATCTCGGCGCGGAGTTCGACGAGAACTTCATCTTCGAACCGAACATGGTGCTGGTCCTGGAACCGGTCGTCTGGGAGGACGGCACCGGCGGCTACCGAAGCGAGGAAATCATCGTGATCACCGAAGAGGGCTCGATCGCCCTGACCGACTACCCGTATGCGCCCTATGGGCACTGAGGTGATGCCGGACGATCGCGCCCTGCGGCACGGGCGGCGCGATCGCGCACTGGCACAGATGAAAGCCCATGACCTGGACGTCCTCGTACTCGCTCGGCAGGCCAACGCCCGCTACGTCGCGGGCGCACCACAGCTGTGGGTCGCCGGAACCCGCCCGTTCGGGCCGGTGGCCACGGTGGTGCGCGAGACCGGCGCGGTCCATCTGCTGAGTACCTGGGACGAGGGCGTGCCGGAGGACATTCCGCACGATCATCTGTACGGGATGATGTGGAATCCGATGAATACCATTGCGGCACTGCGAGATATCCCAGGCGCATCGACCGCGCTGCGGGTCGGGACCGATGCGATCTCACCGAATTTCGCGAAGCTGCTGCCGCTGGCGTTTCCGAAGGCCGAGTTCGTCGATGGCGAACTGGCGATGCGTACGGCCCGGCGGATCAAGACCGCCGAGGAAATCGAGGTACTGCGCGGCACGTTGCGGGTCGCCGAGGCGGGACTGGCCGCGGCCGCAGCCGAACTCGCGCCCGACAGCGGTGAGCAGAACCTCACCGGTGTGCTGCTCGAGGCGATGACGGCGGGCGGGATCAGTACCCCCGCCTCGCAGGATTCGGTCTGGGTCACCTCCAAGGAGCATCCGTGGCGGCGGGCCGGTGCGGACCGGCGGGCACACGAGGGCGATCTGGTGGCGTTCTCGGCCGGTGTCCTGGGTGACGGATACATCGGCGAGGTCGGCCGGACCTATCCGGTCGGTGCGGTCGGCGACCGGGCGAGCAAGCTGTACCGGCGCTGGGATGCGTTGCAGGCCAGGCTGTTCGAGGCCTGCCGACCGGGCGCATCGGCCTCGGGCCTGCTCGCCGCGTACGACCTCGCGAGCGAGCCGCTGCCCGCGATGCCGGTCGCGCGGGGGCTCGGGATGGGGTTCGATCCGCCCGTCGTCTCACCGCATCTGCGCGCCACGGCCGAGGCCGAACGGCTCGAACCGGGCATGGTGTTGTCGGTCACCGGCTACGTCTGGGAACCCGGCCTGGGCGCGGTGTTCGGCCGGGACGCGGTGCTGATCACCGACGACAGCTGCGAGGTGCTCACCTCCGCACCCCATCGGGAACACTGAGCGGTCCGGGACGGCATTCCGGGTCCTGTTGTTCCCCAACTACTTTCATGAACGGAGGCGAGCATGTCCGAATCCGGGCACCCCTCGACGGACCAGCCCTCGGCCGAGGAGATCATCCGCTACGAGAAGGATACGAAGACCAGGATCGCGACGATCACCTTCGACCGGCCCGATCAGCTCAACGCGCCCACCGTCGCCGCGCGGCTGCGCTATGCGGATCTGCTGCATCGGGCCAGCGTGGACGACGAGGTCAAGGTGCTCGTCGTCCGTGGCGCGGGCGATGATTTCGGCACCGGCGCGGATCTGCCGGAGTTCATGGACATCCAGAACGACCCGTCCCAGAAGCGGCGACTTGCCGAGTACCGGATCGGCGAGGACGAGGTGCGGTATCCGCCGAAGGATTCCTTCCGGCACGGCGCGACCATCAGCCAGTGGTACGCCAACGCCTCGGCCGGATGCCGCAGCCTGCAGGAATTCAAGAAGATCAGCATCGTGGAGACCAAGGGCTACTGCTACGGCTGGCACTTCTACCAGGCCGCGGACGCCGATCTGGTGATCTCGTCGGACGACGCGCTGTTCGGGCACCCGTCGTTCCGCTACTACGGCTGGGGACCGCGGATGTGGACCTGGGCGCAGACCATGGGGCTGCGGCGTTTTCAGGAAATGGTGTTCACCGGGCGCGCCTTCACCGCGCAGGAGATGTACGAGTGCAACTTCCTGAACAAGGTGGTCCCCCGCGCCGAGCTCGAGGCCGAGACCGAGAAGTACGCGCTGGCCTGCTCGCGCAACCGCCCCACCGACACCGTCTTCATGCAGAAGGTGTTCTTCGAGGTGATGAAGCAGCATCAGGGCGAGTACATGGGCAGCCTGCTGAGCGGATTCTTCGAATCGATGGGCGGGCACATCCGCGCCGACGACGACGAACTCATGCTGGACAACGCGTTCGACAACGGGCTGAACAACTCGGTCAAGGACAACGACGCGCAGTTCCCGCCGGATTTCCGGCTGAGCAGGTCGGGCCGGAACAAGAAGGCGTAGCCGCGGCCAGCGCGCGGCGAAAGTCGGTGAGCGAGAATGTCATCCAGGCAATCCACCCGCGCGTCGGTCGAGCCGCCGCTGCGCGGCTGTATGGTGGTCGATCTGTCCAGCGGGATCGCGGGCGGGTACTGCACGAAAATGCTCCGCGACGGCGGCGCCCAGGTGATCAAGGTCGAACCGCCCGAGGGTGATTGGCTGCGCTCCTGGTCGGCTTCGGGCGCTGTCATCGAAAAAGGTTGCGACGGGGCGCTGTTCAGCTTCCTGGCCGGCGGCAAGGAGAGCGTGAGCGCGGATCCGGATCGCACCGGGGATCTGGATCTGGTCGACACCCTGCTGGACTCGGCCGACATCGTGGTCTGGTCCCGGGGTTCGCGGCTGACCGAGCACCCCCGGCTGAGCATCTCCGCGATACGTCGCGCGCACCGGCATCTGGTGGTCACCGCGATCACCCCGTTCGGGCTCGAAGGGCCCTGGAGTAACCGCGCGGCAACGGAATTCACGTTGCAGGCGTGGTCCGGGGGCATCGTCGGGCTGGGACGCGGCGCACCCGAACAGGCCCCGGTGCACGTCGGCGGCCGGGTGGGCGAATGGTTCGCCGGGGCGTACGCCTCAGCCGCCACCATGACCTCCCGGCTGCGCACCCTGGGATCCGGGACGGGTGAGCTGGTCGATCTGTCCATCCTCGAGACGCAGATCCTCGGACTCACCTACTTCCCGGTGTCCTTCTACGAGGCTTTGGACCGGCCGTTCCGCACGCAGCGCCGGTTGAGTGTGCCCGGTGTGGCGACCGCGGCCGACGGGATGGTCGCCCTGGGGTGCGGCACCTCGCAGCAGTGGTTCGATCTGTGTGCGATGGTCGGGCATCCGGAGTGGATCGACGAGGACACGGACCTGTCGATCACCGAACGGGCCGGTAAGAACGCACCGGAGATCTTCGCCTGGCTGGCCGAGCAGCCGACCGAGGTGATCCGAGATCTGGCCTCCGCGTTCCGAATTCCGAACGGGCCGGTGGTCAACGGGGCCAACGCCACCGCGATGGATCATCACATCGCCCGGGCGAGTTTCACGGTGAATCCGCGCGACGGGTTCGTTCAGCCGCGTCCGCCGTATCGGCCGCAGCCGACCTGGTTGGGCGACCCGCTGCCCGCGCCGCGACTGGGTGAGCACACCGCCCGATATCGCGCGGCCCGCCCGGAACGTCACGACGCGCGTCCCGCTGCGACTCTGAATCCCCTTCCCTTCCAGGAACTTCGAGTGCTGGACCTGACCACCTACTGGGCGGGCCCGTCCTGCACCCACTATCTGGCCATGCTCGGCGCGGAGGTGATCCACGTCGAATCCGCCACCCGCCCCGACGGCACGCGTTTGATCGCGGGAGTTCCTGCGACACAGGATCAATGGTGGGAGTACTCGCCGATCTTCTCCGGGCTGAACACCAACAAGAAGAGCATCACCCTGGATTTCCGCTCCGACCGCGGGCGTGCGCTGCTATCCCGCCTGGCCGCCACCTGCGATGTGATCGTGGAGAACTACACGCCGCGGGTGCTGGACCAGATCGGGCTGGATTACCCTGCGGTACGACAACTTCGACCGGACACGATCATGGTGCGCATGCCCGGCTTCGGCCTGGACGGCCCATGGCGTGACAATCCCGCCTTCGCGTACGTCATCGAGGACACCTCCGGGCTGACCTGGCTCACCGGCCACCCGGACCGAAATCCGTTGGAGCCCTATTCGATCGGCGACCCAAATGCCGGGGTGCACGCCCTCAACGCCCTGCTGCTGGCGCTGGAACATCGCCGCCGCACCGGAAACGGCATGCTCGTGGAGGCCGCCATGGTGGACGCCGCGCTCAACGTCGCCGCCGAACAGGTCATCGAATACTCCGCCTACGGCACACTTCTGGAACGCGACGGCAACCGAGGCCCCGAAGCCGCCCCGCAGAACCTCTACAAGGCCTCGGGCGCGGACGAATTCGGCCGCCAGGACTGCTGGGTCGCCATCGCCGTCGGCACCGACGACCAGTGGCGCGCCCTGTCCAAGGCGCTCGGCGATCCGTCCTGGACCCGATCCCCCGAGCTGTCCTCGGCCGCCGGACGACGACGCGAACACGATGCGATCGATGCCCACCTCGCCGAGTGGTGCGCGACCCGCGACAGCGACGAGATAGTCCGAACCCTCTGGGACGCGGGCGTTCCCGTCGCCAAGGTGATGCAGCCGCACCGTCAGGCCGAACTGCCTCAGCTGCAAGCACGGCAGTTCTTCGAGCCGGTTTCGCACTCGGTCGCCCGCACGGCCCGGCACAGCACCGTCCCCGTCCGCTTCTCCGCCGGACCCGGCCGGTTCCACCGCTCCCCCGCGCCGCTGCTGGGCCAGCACACCGCCGAGGTCTTCACCGCCCTGGGCCTCACCGACACAGAGATCAGTGAACTCGAAGCCGAGGGCATCATCGGCGGCTCGCCGGCAGTCGTCCGCGCACCGGCGAAATCCGACTGACCGTCAGATCTTCTCGGCGACGATGCGCGCAGACTCCGAGGTGAGCATGCCGATATCGTCGACATCAGAGGTGAGGATCGTAACGTCACCCGAGTATTGGATGGCGGTGGCGCAGAGCATGGCGTCGATCGCGTACTCGTGACCGTGCAGGCCGGCTCGCTGCAACAGATCCGCCGCCGCCTCGGCCACAACGCGAGTCACCGGTTCGATCCGCAGCCGAGACAATGTCCATTTCAGCGCTGCGCGGTTGATCCTGGGGTGAACGACCTCGACCAGAATGGCGGCAGAAGTAACGACTGGAAGGTCCGACCGCAAAGCCGCGGCGAGCCACTCCTGAACCTCAGAGTCGCGCTGAACGGTTTTGGCCAGTCCTTCGCTGTCGAGAACCAAAGCCCCACTCACGCAGCGTGCCCCGCGTTAGGCTTACCGCGGGTGAGACGGGAAACCTTCTCCGCCACCGCTTCAGGGTCGGGCTTGCCATTGGCGGCCTCGAATTCTGCGAGTAGTTCGGCAAGGTTGTCCCGCTCGATCTGTCGCTGGGCCGCCATCTCCAGGTAAGCGGACACACCCCGCTTACCGACCCTGTCCCTGATCGCCTGCAAAGTTCCGGCCGAGAGACTGACGGAAATGCCACTCGTCGGCCCCGCACCGAGTGCGTACTCAGCCGAATCTGCCATGAACCACTTATAGCATATCAAATAGCATTAGAAAATCGGTAAGCATCAGGGGCAGGCCCGTACGAGACCACGAACGAAGGCACCCTTCCCTGTCGACCACTCGAAACGCGACAGCGCCGCTTGATGCTCGGTGATGGCGCGAAGACAAAGATCTCCGAAATTATTGTCAACAATCTTGTCAACGATTATGTTTGCTTGGTGACTGCTGACACACACACCCGATTCACCAAGTCCCCGGGCTGGCTGGACTGGTATCCGAACCCCACCGCACCGACCTTCCGGCTGCCGGAGGGCTCGGTCGACGCGCACTGCCACGTCTTCGGGCCCGGTGACCGCTTCCCGTACGCCCCGGAACGCAAGTACACCCCGTGCGACGCGTCCGAGGAACAGCTGTTCGCACTGCGTGACCACCTCGGCGTGGCTCGCAACGTCATCGTTCAGGCGACCTGCCACGGCGCCGACAACCGGGCGATGGTCCATGCGGTGCGCGCCGCCGGCGGCCGGGCGCGCGGCATCGCCACCGTACGTCCCGACGTGACCGATGCCGAACTGCGAGCGCTGCACGAGGCCGGGGTGCGCGGAGTGCGGTTCAACTTCCTCAAACGCCTCGCCGACGCGGCCCCCAAGGACGATCTCGCCGCGATCGCCGCGAAGATCGCCCCGCTGGGCTGGCACATCGTGATCTACTTCGAGGCCGCGGATCTGCCCGAGCTGGAGGACTTCTTCGCCACGCTGCCCACCACGCTGGTGGTCGATCACATGGGCCGCCCGGATGTCGGCCGGCCGGTGGGCGGACCGGAGTTCTCGCGCTTCCTGCGCTTCACCGAGCGCACCGGAGCGTGGGTGAAAGTCAGCTGCCCCGAACGGCTTTCGGTGACCGGCCCGGTCGCCCTCGACGGCGAGCGCAACGCGTACGCCGACGTGGTGCCGTTCGCGCGCCGGGTCGTCGAGGAATTCGGCGACCAGGTGCTGTGGGGCACCGACTGGCCGCATCCGAACCTCACCGATCACATGCCCGACGACGGGTTGCTGGTGGATCACATCCCGCATATCGCCACCACGGCCGAACTGCAGCGCAAGCTGCTCGTCGGCAATGCGATGCGGTTGTACTGGCCCGACGAAAAGCCCTGAATCACAACCGATTTCATCACCTGCCCGACAAGGATCGACCATGCAGCGCTGCAATGCGTCCAACCGGCTGGACCGGCTTCCGATCTCCCGGTTCCACTACCTCACCCTGGCCGCGGTCGCGATCGCCTACTTCTTCGAATTCGCTGACATCAACAGCTTCTCGATCACCGCACCGCGGCTGATCAAACTGTGGAAGGTGAGCGTCAACGAGATCGCCTACGTCACCTCGCTGTCCTTCGTGGGCATGTTCATCGGGTCGCTGGCAGCCGGATGGATCGCCGACCGCTGGGGCCGCAAGAAAGCGCTGCTGTGGACGACACTGGCCTTCTCGGTGTTCTCCCTGGCCGCGGTATTCTCGTGGGATATCGTGTCGCTCGGCGTATTTCGAGTGCTGACCTCGGCGGGACTCTCGGCGATGACCGTGGTCGCGGTCATCTACGTCAGCGAGATCTTCCCGGCCGCCGTGCGCGGCAAGTACCAGGCGTACGCCATCGTTATCGGCATCTGCGGCACACCGGTCACCAATTTCATCGCCAGCGGGGTGGTCGGCCTCACGCACTGGTCGTGGCGGCTGGTGTATTTGTGGGGGGCGCTCGGGCTGGTCGTGCTGTTCCTCGCCCGGTATCTCACCGAATCGCCGGTGTGGCAGGAGAATCGGGGCGACCACGCCGCCGCGGACGCGGTGCTGCGCGATATCGAGGCTCGGGTGAGCGCACAGCACGGTCCGCTTCCCGAACCCGCGCCGCCCGTCGATGCGGCGCCGGCCACGCGGGCCCCGCTGTCGCTGCTGCTGCGGCGGAAGTATCTGCTGCCCACCCTGTTGCTGACCGTGCTGTGGGTGACCCAGTCGATCGGCTTCTTCGGCTATTCCACCTGGGCGCCTTCGCTGCTGGCGAAGGAGGGGTTCAGCGTGCAGAGTTCCACGCTGTACGTGGCGCTGTCCACGGTCGGCGCGCCGCTCGGGTCGTATCTCGCCGCGCTGGTCACCGACCGGTTCGAACGCAAGTGGTGCCTGGTGGCCTTCGGCACCGTCATCGCCGTCTGCGGCCTGCTGTACGGGCTCACCTTCACCCCCTTGATGATCGTCACCTTCGGCTTCCTGGTGAACCTGTTCGAACGTGGTTACACCGCACTGGGTTACGCCTACTCCCCGGAACTGTTCGACACGCGCACCCGCTCGCTGGGCACCGGCGTCTCCTACGGACTGGGCCGATTGTCCAACGCCGCCGGGCCGCTGATCATCGCCCACCTCTACACCTGGAGCGGTTACCGGTCGGTGTTCTTCTTCATCGCCGCCACCTGGATGGTCGGCGCGATCGTGCTCGCCGCGTTCGGCCCCCGCACCCGAGGCCGCACCGACTCCAGCGCACCCGCGAGCGCCGAGGACACGGGGCGAGGTCGCCGCCGTCCGCAGCCCATCTGAGGCGGCGCGCATTATAGCGGGCTTAACGCGAAAATTTCCGGGCTCTTGGCGGATCCGCGTAGAATTCGGGCAGGTCGGGACAGTATCTGGAGCCCTATCATGATCGAGAGAACGAATTCACACAGGAAGTTCATCAGGTTCGCGGCAGCCGCCGGTATCGCCGCAATCGCAGCTGTTCCGGTTGTCGCAGCCGCAGGGCAAGCGTCCAGCGCACAGGCGGCGACACCTGCTTCCGCAAGCCAATTCGTCGGCGGCAAAGGTTGGGGGCACGGCGGAGGCTGGGGTCACGGCGGAGGCTGGGGGCCCGGCGGCTGGGGCCACGGCGGCGGCTGGGGTCACGGGGGTGGCTGGGGTCACGGCGGCGGCTGGGGATGGAATCCCGGCTGGTGGAACATACCCGGATGGGGTGGCTGGGGCAGCTTCTGACGCCGGTGGTCGAGCCCGGACACGCACAGCGTGCCGGGCTCGATCGCATCGAATGCCGTTCTGTGCGGCCAGGTTCGAGCGACCGGGGCTGAGCTGGTGGCGAGATGAAGATCGTGTGCATCGGTGGCGGGCCGGCCGGGTTGTACTTCGCTGTCTCGATGAAGCGGCGCGACCCGGCCCACGACATCACGGTGATCGACCGCGATCCCCTCGGGTCCACGTACGGCTGGGGCGTCGTGTACTGGGACGACCTGCTCGACATTCTGTACCGGAACGACCCCGACAGCGCCGAGGCGGTGCGCGCCGGGTCCGTGCTGTGGCGTGATCAGGCAATCCATGTGCGCGACAACGAAACCGCGTATTTCGGCGGCTACGGGTTCAGCATGGGACGCACGGCATTGCTCGACATACTTTCCCGGCGGGCGAGCGATCTGGGCGTGGATATCCGGCACGGGCGCGAGGTCCGGGATCTGTCCGGCTTCGAGGACTTCGATCTCCTCGTCGCCTCCGACGGCGCGAACAGCCAGGTGCGCCGGCTGAGCGATCAACGCTTCGGCACATCCGTCACATTCGGCGAGAATCGGTATATCTGGCTCGGCACGAACAAGCTCTTCACCCGGTTCACCTTCGCCTTCGAACACACCGCGGCGGGGTGGATCTGGTTCCACGCCTACCCGTCGATCGCCGGGCAGATCAGTACCTGCATCGTGGAGTGTCAACCACGGACCTGGCAGGGGCTGGGCTTCGATTCGATGGACAACCGGGAGAGCCCGCGGGTGCTCGAGAAGATCTTCGCGCGCCGACTCGACGGTCACTCGCTGATCAGCAAGTCACGAGGCGAATTCGCAAGGTGGAGCCGCTTTCCCGAGGTAACCAACGAGAGCTGGTACCACGACAACGTCGTGCTGCTCGGCGATGCGGCGCACACGACGCATTTCACCATCGGTTCGGGCACCCGGCTGGCGATCGTCGACGCCGTGGCGCTCGCACAGAACCTGTACGAGCACGACGCGCTCGCCGACGCGCTGGAGAATTACGACGCGCAGCGGCGCGCCGCACTGCGCCCGATCCAGGCCGCCGCCCGCACCAGCATGGTCTGGTTCGAGCACGCCGACCGTTATCTCGACCGGAACGCAGTGCAGTTCGCCTATGCGATGGCGGTTCGGCACGGGCTGCAGGTGCCGTGGCAGTATCAGCGGCACCTGCTCACGCAGGTGCCCACCGTGCGCAAGATCCGCCGTTCCATCGACACCGGACAACGCTGGTTGCGTGCCGCCCGGCGAGGCGAACGACGCCCCGGCCGAAGCTGATCGGCTCAGCGGGTGATGGCGGGCAAGGTCTCCCAGCCGCGGACGGTCGAGGTGGGCGAGAGTTCGGCCGCGGACAGGTCGACCTCCCACTCCGGGAATCGCTTCAGGATCTCCTCCAGCGCGATCCGGCCCTCGAGCCGGGCCAGCGCGGAACCCATGCAGTAGTGCGTGCCGACGCTGAAGGTCAGGTGCTGGCGGGTGTCGCGGTGGATGTCGAATACGTCGCCGTCGGGGGCGAAGTGGCGGTGGTCGCGATTGGCCGCGCCGATCAGCAGCATCATCGCGCTGCCCTCGGGCACCGTGCGGCCGTACAGCTCGACGTCGCGGGTGACGTACCGCGCGACGTGCGGTGCGGGCGGTTCGAAGCGCAGCAGTTCCTCCACGGCGTTCGGGATCAGCGCCGGGTTCTCGGCCAGCTGGCGGCGCTGATCGGGATGTTCGGCGAGAACCTTTCCGGCCCAGCCGATCAGCCGCGTCGTGGTCTCGTTACCCGCGCCGGACACGACGTTGACGTAGGTCAGCAGTTCCTCGCGAGTCAACCGCCGCACGGTGCCGGTCTCGTCGGCGAATTCGACATTCAGCAGTTCGGTCATGATGTCGTCGGAGGGGTGCTCGACCCGCCAGTCTATGTACGCGCCGAAGATGTCACCGCCGTCCATCCCCTCGGAGGCGGCCTTCATCGGCTTGCCCTCCTCGGTGCGCATCTGCTCGTTCGCGAAGTCGCGGATGGCCTCCTGGTCCTGTTCCGGAATGCCCAGCAGCATGCCGATCACACGCATCGGCATCTGCGCGCCGATATCGGCGATGAAATCCAGCTTGCCGGTGCCCACCTTCGGGTCCAGGCTGCGTGCGCAGAATTCCCGGATCTTGTCCTCGAGTTCCCGGATCTTGCGCGGAGTGAACATGCGCGACAACAACTTCCGGTGAATGTCGTGGATCGGCGGATCCTCGAAGATCAGCACGCCCGGCGGAATCGGGATGTCGGCCTTGATCAGCTCGATGATCGCGCCCTTGGCCGAGCTGTAGGTGCCGTGATCCAGCAACGCCGCATTCACGTCCTCGAACCGGCTCAGCGCGTAGAAGTCGTGCTGCTCGTTGTAGTAGAGCGGTTCCTCCTCGCGCAGCCGTTTGAACATCGGATAGGGATCCGCGTTGAGCTGTACGTCGTAGGGGTCGTAGTAGACGTCACTGGCCGCGCTGGTGGTCACAGAGGTTCACCTCTCGCAGAAAAAGTCATCGTGCTCGGTGCGGGCGGGCATCAGCCGGGACCGAGTCATCGGGAAGTACTACTCAGTGTAAATGTGATAACACATTGTTGCAACTGATCTTCTCAAATCTTGAGAGTCTGATTCTCGTCGATGACCAGGCAGAACACAGCCCGCCCCCGACCCGAGCTGGCACGGGGGTCGGGGGCGGGGCCGAAGTCCGGGCGCTACCAGGCCACGGGCAACTCGTAGACGCCGTAGGCGAGCCGGTCGTGCTTGAATTCCACCTGATCGAACGGAATCGCCAGCCGCAGTGTGGGAATGCGGCGCACCAGCGTGTGGAAGACGATCTGCAACTCCGCGCGCGCGAGCTGCTGCCCGACGCACTGATGCGGGCCGAAACCGAAGCCCACGTGCTGCGCCGCGGGACGGGTCAGATCCAGCTTGTCCGGCTGATCCCAGGCCTTCTCGTCCCAGTTCGCCGGAGCCAGGTCCAGGATCAGCCCATCGCCCGCGCGGACGGTCTCCCCCGCGATCTCGATGTCCGCCAACGCGACTCGCCGCTGGCCGTTCTGGATGACGCTCAGATAGCGCATCAGCTCCTCGACCGCGTTGGCGACCACCTTGGGATCGTCGGTATCGCGCAGCAGCGCGAACTGGTCCGGATTCTGCAGCAGCGCAAGGGCTCCCAGCGAGATCATGTTCGAGCTGGTCTCGTGTCCGGCGATCAGCACGCCGGTGCCCAGCTGCGAGGCCTCCTTCATATCGATCTCCCCCGCGCGCACGCGCTCGGCGATATCGGAGACCAGATCCTCGGCGGGGTCGTCCAGCTTCTTCTTGACCAGATCGATCAGGTAGCGCGCCAAGCCCATCCGGCTCTTCTCGGCCTGCTCCTTGGTGGCGAAGCGGTCGACGCTGGTGACGGCCTGCTGCTGGAAGAACTCGTGATCCTCGTAGGGCACGCCGAGCATCTCGCTGATCATCAGCGTCGGCACCGGAAGTGCCAGTCCCGCAACCAGATCCGCGGGCTGCGGACCGGCCAGCAGCTTATCGATGTGATCGTCGGTGATCCGCTGGATCGCCGGACGCAGCGCCTCGACCCGCTTGAAGGTGAACGGTTTGGTGAGCATCCGGCGGTACCGGCTGTGCTCCTCGCCGTCGGTGGTGAACAGGGATTTCGGCCGGGTGTCGACCATCGCGGCCATACCCTCGTTCCAGTGCGGGAATCCGGCGACGTGGTCGTCCACGCTGACCCGCGGATCGGACATCAGCGCCTTGAATTCGGCATGGCCGGTGACCAGCCAGGGAGTGCTGCCGTCCCAGATCCGCACCCGGTTCAGCGGCTTTTCCCGGCCCAACCGGGTCGCCTCGGGCGGCGGCGCGAACGGGCACCCCGACGACCGCAGCATCGGATATTCGGGGACCTGCGCGGTCGCGGTGGTCCCATCGGTCAACGCTTCGGACACTTCTCACTCCTGATGATCGGCTGCGGGGGAAACGCAGATCCTCGGTTCATTCCTCGATCTGGATGGCCATCGCGGGACACATCGCCGCCGCGTGGCGCACGTCCTCGGCGAGTTCGGCCGGCGGATTCTCGTCGAGCAGGATGACGATGCCGTCATCGTCGCGCTGATCGAACACCGCGCCCGCGTGCATGACGCAGTGCCCGGCCGCGATGCATTTGACTTGATCGACAGTCACTTTCATCGGGACCTACTTCCTAGGATGAGTGCGCAGAGGTCAGCGCCGGGCCGGTGGCGGACTGCGCGTCCACCAGGATCCGGCGCTGCATGCGGGCTTGTTTGGGCATATTCCAGCCGAGCACGGCGGTCGGAATCCCGTCGCGCTCGTACCGCACGAGAAAGCGCCCCTGTGCGGGATCGCCCTCCACGACAGTGGCCCGGGCGTCGGGGGTGACGGTGCCGTGCACCTGGATCTTGACCTCGAACTGATCGGTCCAGAAGTACGGAATCGGCTGGTAGAGCTCCTCGGCGCCGAGGATATTGGCCGCGACTACCGCGGCCTGTTCGGTCGCGTGCGTCCGATTCTCCAGCCGGACAGCGGAATTCGCGCCGCGAGCGGGCCAGCGGGCCACGTCGCCGACCGCGTAGACGCCCTCGGCCGCACGGCATCTCGCATCGCAGACCACACCGCGGTCCAGGCGCAGGCCGCTGCCGGTGAGCCAGTCGGTCGCGGGCGCCGCGCCGATGGCCACGACCACCAGATCGGCGGGCAGCGTCCGCGAATCCGCCAGGCGCACACCGGATACCCGGCCATCATGAGCGAGGATGCGCTGCACCCCGGCCCCCAGCCGCAACTCGACCCCGTGCCGGGTGTGCAGTGCGGCCAGATGCGCGGCGACCAGATCGCCGAGTTGTGCGGCCATCGGCGCGTGCAGCGGTCCGGTCATGGTGACCGCGAGGCCGCATTGCCGTGCCGTGGCGGAGATTTCGGCGCCGAGCACACCTTCGCCGACGACGACCACGCGTGGGCCCGCGGTGAATTCGTTCCGCAGGGCCAGGGCGTCGTCGAGGGTGCGCAGGACGCGCACCCCGCGCACCCCGTCGGGCACGGGCAGTGTTCGCGGAGCCGCGCCGGTGGCGATCACAATGGTGTCCGCGCTGATCGGACCGGCCGTGGTCAGCACGGTGCGACCGGGCAGATCCAACGACAGGGCGCGTTGCCCCAGCAGCAGATCCACGTCCAGACCGGCCAGCATGCGGGGGGCGCGCAGCAGTGTGCGCTCCGGACGCCACGCGCCGGAAAGGATCTGCTTGGACAGCGGCGGACGATCGTAGGGCAGATGCGGCTCGTCGCTGACGACCGTGATGCGATCACGGAAACCTTTGCGGCGCAATGCCTCCACCGTGCTCAGCCCCGACACCGAGGCCCCGACGACGAGTACCCCGGTGCGCCGGGTCCGGGCGGATGTGGTCATATCGCTTCCTCTCGGGTGACCGGGGCCGAATACAAGCCGGTGATCGCGTCGATCAGCCCGACCGCGGCCTGGTCCCAGCTCGTGCGGTACACGAGGGTGTCGTCCGCGAGCGCTCGCTCGCGCTCGGCGCAGCTGTGCACGATCAGCAAGCGCGCCATGGCGTTTCGCTCCCGATGCAGTTGCGCAGACAGCTCCGGCAGGCACCGCTGCAGCCCCTGCACGATGCGCACCACCGACGGCGAGGCCAGCGACTCGTCCGAGATCAGGTCGCGGAAGACCGGATCGGGCATGAGCTGGGCGCTGAATCGCGCGTACCACGTCGGATTCCCCAGTGCCGCGAGATGTCCGGTGACAGGGCGGACCAGACAACCCACCCAGTCCCGCAGGCCGGCCGAATCGCCCAGGTCCGCAACCATTTCCCGGCACAGCCGTTCGGTGTGCGCGTGATGTTTGCGCACGATCGCGCGCACCAGATCGGCCTTACCGCCGAAGTGGTAGCCGACCGCGGCGTTGTTGCCCTGGCCCGCGGCCTCGCTCACCTGACGGTTCGACACCGCCGCGATTCCCCGCTCGGCGAACAGGCGTTCCGCGGCGGTGAGGATGGCTTCCCGCGTGGTGTCCACGCGCTCGGAACGAACGGATCCCATCATGTGCCCCTTCGGATTTCCCGCCCGGCCCGCGAGCCGACCCCGGCTCAGCGAACGCGGCAGAATCACATTCTCGATTCCGATCACGGGATTACCTCCAGTCAACGCCTCACAGGGGCTTAAGTCAACTGATTGACTTAAAAACACGGGTCCGCCGCAGCTCAGTTCTGCGACGCGACCGACTGTCCGGCCGGATCCGGTTCGGCGGGCTTGCTCTCCTCGGGTTTCTTGCGCGGCTTGAGCGGCTTACCGGCGGTCGTGCCGCCATCGATCGCCAGCACGGTGCCGGTGACGTACACCGACCGGTCACCGGCCAGGTACACCACCGCGTCCGCGACGTGTTCGGGCTCGCCCTCGCGCGGCAGCGGCCGGTCGCTGTTCATGGACGCGCGCACCGCCTTGGCGAATCGCTCCACCTTGTCCGGCGGCATCCCAGCGGCCGAGGTGGTCAGCAGCGGGGTCGGGATATTGCCGGGCGCGAGGCAGTTGACCCGAATGTCGTACTGCGCCAACTCGATCGCGGCCGATTTGGTGAAGTGGATCACCGCGGCCTTGGACGCGCGATAGGTCTGCACTCCCCCGCCGGCGAGCACGCCGCCGACCGAGGAGACGTTGATGATCGACCCGCCGCCGTGCTCGGCCATATGCCGCGCGGCGAATTTGGTGCCCGCCATGACGCCCAGCAGATTCACCCCGAGCACCCGGTGGAAATCGCCGAGATCGTCCAGCAGCAGGCTCGGATGCATCTTTCCCGGAATTCCCGCGTTGTTGCACATCACATGCAGCCCGCCGAACGTCGCCACCGCATGATCGACCAGCCGCTCTACCTGCGCCGGGTCGGAGACGTCGGTCTGCAGGAAGACCGCCGCGTCGCCGTGTTCGGCGATCGCCTCCGCACCGCGCTCGGGGTCCAGGTCGCCCATGACCACCTTCGCGCCCTCGGCGACCAGTTTCGTCACGGTCGCGCGGCCGATTCCGGAGGCTCCGCCGGTGACGACGGCGACCTTTCCGGCCAGTTCGTCGATCATGCTCGAGATCCTTTCGATTTGGTTCGGCCGCAGCTGAACTCACGGTCTGCGGTGATCAGGCCCGCGCGGGCCGGTCACACTCGGTGGTGGTGCGGGATTGCTCGTCCAGGAAGGTCAGCAACAGCTCGTTGACCGCCTCGGGCTGCTCGATCTGCGGGCAGTGCCCGGCCTCCGGGACAACCGCGTGTCGCGCGTCCGCGAGCTGCGCGGCGATCTCGGCGGCCCAGCCCCGCGGCAGCAGCTTGTCGCAACCGCCCTCGACCACCAGGACGGGGATCGAGATGCGTTCGTATGCACGGCGACTCGATGGCGTGGGCGGCGCGTCGGCACCCGGGCGGCGAAACCTGGCCGCCGCCAACGCTTCCCACGCCCCGGGCGCGATACTGGCCTCGTACCGCCTGCGCACATACTCCTCGTCGGCCGGATACTTGTCCGAATGGAACAGCGCGGTGACGATGCGCCGCATTGCTTCCGGCGTGGCGTCGTAGTCGTAGAGCGCGCGCATGTGCTCGTTGCTCTGGATCTCCCCGCCGCCGCAGATTGCGACCATACTGCGCATCGGCAGACGCGGGGTGGCCGAGGTGGCGTCGGCGAACATGTTCACCGCCCCCATCGAATTACCCACGAAATGCGCCGATTCCACGCCCAGCAGCGCGAGAAACCGTGCGATGTGCCGGATTCGCAGACCCCGGCCGTCGGTGAAGTCGACGACCTTGGCCGACTCGCCGAACCCCAGCATGTCCGGGGCCAACACGCGATAGCGTTGTGCGAGCGCGTCGATGGTGTGTTCCCAGCCGATTTCGGCGCCCGCGCCGAATTCGCCGCCGTGCAGCAGCACCACCGGCTCGCCGGTGCCGGCTTCCAGGTAGCTGGTCACCAAGCCGTCCGCGATCAAGGTTCTACGCTGTGCCCCGACTGCCTGCCGCACTACCGACGACTCCCGGCTCATCGACGATCCCCTTCTGCTACCGGCCCCACGGCACTCACACGCCGACCGCGTACACGATCAGCACAATCCCTGTGCCACAGATGTTCTCGGTGGAACCCATGTGCGTTCCACTCCCCGGGAGACCACGCCGGCACGCGGTTCTCTCTCATCGAGAGCATTTGCCCGCCCGCACCGCATCGCCGCAGTCCGGCACCATCGAACCTGCGGCGTGGACGTTTTCGGTCGTTCTCGGGCGCCATCCTGATCTCGGGGACGCGAAGCTGCGCACTGTATCGGCTCATCACGAGACCTTTCCCATGGGATCTGCGACTGCCGCGGCGTCCGGCCGGAACATCGGCCGGGCGCATACCTCGCCGACATCCTCGGTCAGTGCGATCCGGTCGAGGATGCGGACCTGATCGGGGATGAAGTGGTCCTCGTCCGGGGCGGTGAGAAGGCGGATCTCGTGCAGGCCCAGGTCGTCCAGGATCTCGAACGCGGAGAGTAGGTCGGCCCGGTCCACCGGATGCGTTGCGGCAGTCCGGCTTTCTCCTGCGTACGAGGCGGGCAGGCCGCGCAGCACGGCGTCGTGCGAATGCACGTAGACGAGCACCCCGTGACCCGCGCGGGCGATCAGCTCCAGCGCACGCTCGAATCTCGCGCCGCAGTCGCAGAACAGCGAACCCAGCGTATCGCCGAACAGGCACTCCACGTGCACCCGCACCAGCGGTACGTGATCGGTCCGGGGCCGGCCGTGAACGAACGCGATATGGTCGCGGCCCAGTCCGTCGCTGTATCCGACCGCGCGAAACTCACCGACCGGCAACGGGATTCGTGCCACGCCACGCCGTTCCACCCGGCACAATGCACGCCACCGGTAGTCCACCAGATCCTCGATCGAAACCACCGGCAGCCCATGCGCCGCACCGAGTTCGAGCAGTTCGGTGAGCCGGGCCGCTTCCCCGTCGGCCCCGCAGACCTCACACAGCACGCCCGCGGGCGACATACCCGCCTGCCCGGCCAGATCCATCGCGGCCTCGGGCGGCGCGGGTGCGTCCAGTACGCCTTGCTCGGCGCAGCCGAGCGGGAACACATGTCCGAGCCGACTGAACTCGCGCGCGGTACTCGACGGATCAGCCAGAGCGCGAATGGTTTTCGCGCGTTGTGAGGCGTAGACCCCCGCCGCGGCCGAGCCCACCGGGCCGACCGGCACCCGGAACCGATTCCGGACCCGATCGGTCGCGCAAGGATCGGCGGGCGGTATCTCCAGCCGATCCAGCTCCGCCGACCGCATGGCGACATGGACCAGCCCGCGCCCGATACCGCTCAGCAGATTGACCGACTCGGCCGTCGCGCGCTCGGCCGCGAGCACCAGATCACCGCGATACCCGCCGTCGATCTCGCTGACCAGCAACACCATTCGACCGCGGCGCAGCGCGGTGATCGCCGCGCGCACCGCGGCCGGATCCGGTGTCCGGGCACTCACCCTCGCACACCGCCCGCCGGGGCGCAGGTGAGCACCTGGGTCGCGAGCAGTTCCAGCTGCGCTGCGACGGTGTCGTCGGACAGATTCCCGTCCGCATCCCAGATCGGGTCGGCCGAATTGATCGGCACGCCGAGCGGAGTCGGCCACGCGCGCAGCGCGTGCCCGATCGCCCGCAGCTGCCCCAGCGTGCCCACCGCGGCCTGCCAGCCGTAGGCACAGGTGATGCAGCCCAACGGTTTGTTGTCCAGATACACCGTCGGATCGCCGCGCAGGTCCTCGATGTAGTCCAGGGCGTTCTTCACCAGTCCGGAGATGCCGCCGTGGTAGCCGGGCGAGCCGATCACCACCGCGTCCGCGCGCCGCAACGCCTCGATCAGCGCGACCGCCTGCGGCGTGCGCTCCGGATCGTGCGGGTTGTACATGGGCAGATTGATATCCGCACCGCAGAACAACGCGGTGCGCCCGCCCTGGCGCTCGACGGCCGCGAGGCAGTGCCGCAGTGCCCGCTCGGTCGACGAGCCCGCGCGCAACGTCCCGCCGAGCCCGACGACGAACCGGCGTCCGTCCTGATCCGCGATCGCGGGAATCGCACTGGTCGTACTTGCGGTCATCTCGAAACCCTCCTGGTTTCCCTACTTGATCGCGATGGGGTTGATCGGGGAGCCGACCGCGCCGACCACACGCAAAGGCGGTGCGACGAGCTGGAATTCGTAGACGCCGTCGGCGGCGCAGTCCTGCGCGAGCGCGGTGAGGTCCCAGTACTCGCCGAGCATCATGCCGATATCGCGCAGGCACAGCATGTGCATCGGCAGGAAGGTGCCCTCGACGCCGGACACCACGTCCTCGACCATCAGGTTGTCCGCGGCCACGGCCGCGACCTCACGCTCGTGCAGCCACTTGGCGCACATCCAGTCCAGGCCCGAATACGGCTCCGCGCCGTCACCTGTCTCCTGGAACCGGGACCACCAGCCGGTGCGCACGAGCACGATGTCACCGCGCCCGATCTCGACGCCCTGGGCCTTGGCCACCTCGTCCAATTCGTCCGGGGTGATGGGGTTTCCGGGCTCGAGGAAGACGTCCGCGCCGCGATGCCGGACCAGATCCAGCAGCACGCCGCGCGTGGTGATGCCCTTGCCGTCGACCTTGTCGATACCGCAGTGGAACGCGCCGGCGCTGGTCACCGAATCGGCCGGGAAACCGTTGTACAGCTTGTCGTCGTAGTAGACGTGCGACAGCGCGTCCCACTGGGTGGCCGCCTGCAACGGCATGACGATCATGTCGTCGTTGAACCGGAACGGATTGTCTTCTCCGGCAAAGAAACCGCCGAACTCCTGGCCGAATCCGTTACGCGCCCACTGCGGTCCGTACTCGGCCATCGTGCGGGCGTCGCCGCCGTCGACGGTCATCACGTGCACCGGGTTCTGCCGGAACTTGAACGCCCCCTGCGGACCCGAGGAGTCGAAGTCGACCCCGAGCGGGAACACCCGCCCGTGCCGCACCAGCTTCGCCGCCTCGGCGATCTTGTCCGGGGTGATGAAGTTGAGCGTGCCGAGTTCGTCGGCCGCGCCCCAGCGGCCCCAGTTGCGCACTTGTTCGGCGACGCGCCGGAATTCGGTCAGGGTGGCCACTATGCCTCTCCTTCTGTGGTGGATGCGCCCGCGATTCGCGCGGCCACATTGCCGCCGTCCACCCACAGCACCTGGCCGTGCACATAGCTGGCGGCCTGGCTGTTGAGGAACACCAGGACGGCCGCCTGCTCGGCCGGCTCGCAGACGCGGCCGAGCGGTTTGGGGATGGTGTCGAGATACCGCGGACCGTACGCAGAGCGCAGCTGGTCCAGGATCGGGGTCTCGGTGACCCCCGGCCCGGTGCAGTTGATCCGGATGCCTCGCGCCCCGAGGGGTACGGCGTTGCGCATCGTGTAGTAGATGATCGCTTCCTTGGACAACCGGTATCCGCCGTCGGCTATCGCGTCGGGATTACCTGTGCACCAAGCGATCCCGTCATCGATGCCGGTGGTCGCGAGCGTTCCGTCGGACTGCTCGCGGTGGTCGAGGTACCCGGACGCGGCGAGCGAGGACACGCTCACGATCGTCGAGTCCGGGCCCATTCCCGCCGCCAGCGCCTCGGTGAAGTGGCGCAGACCCAGGAAATTGATGGTGACGACCTTGATCGGATCGCCGATACCCGAGGAGACCCCGGCGACGTTGAACAGCGCGTCGACCGAATCCCCGATCGCGTCGACCGCGTGGTCGATGGACGCGGCATCGGCCATGTCCACCCGGTGGAACTCGTCGAGTTCACCGGACGGCTCGGCCAGGTCCAGGCCGATGACCGTGCCGCCGAGGTCGCGGACCTGCCCGGCCACGCACGCGCCGATGCCCGAGGAACACCCGGTCACCACGACCCGGCGCCCGTCGTACCGCCACAGCTGCTCCGTTCGTCCCATCTCGGATACCTCGTCTTCGCCGTGCGGCTACTGCTCTTCCTTGGCGCGCTGGGCGGCCTGCACCCGGCCCTCGTTGATCTCGGCCATCGCCTCGGGAATCTCACTCGCGGTGAACTTGCCGCCGCGGCCGGTGGGCAGCCCGCCGAAGGCGTAGCTCTCGTCGAATTCCGGTGACGCCAGCGGCTTTCGGCGCGATTCCACCTTCTCGATGATCGGCTCGAGCCGCTTGGCCTTGGCCGCGACCTGCTTCTCGTCGCGCTCGATGAATTCCGGCAGCACGTGCTTGCCCATCAGTTCGATGGACTCCATGGTTCCCTCGTGACTGCGCGGGTTCAGCAGCAGGATGATCTCGTCGACCCCGCTCTCCTCGTAGCCGCGCAGGAATTCGCGCACGGTGTCCGGCGAGCCGATCGCACCGCGGCCCGGACCGTAGGCGAGGGTCTCGTCCTCCTGGACCGCCTCCAGGTAGCGGTCCCACACGCCGGTGCGGCCGGGGGTGTGCTGGCCGGTCATGTAGTAGTGCATGATGCCGAAGGAGAAGAACCCGCCGCCGACGCCCAGGCGCTGCAGGGCCTGCTCGTCGGTCGGGGCGACCATCATCGACAGATCGCCGCCGATGGCCAGGATGTTCGGGTTCAGGATCGGGACGGTCGGCTCGGCCTTGTCCTCGAACTCCTGGTAGTAGCCGCGCACGCGCTCGGCCAGCGGCCCGGGGCCGGTGTACGCGAAACTCAGTGCGCCGATACCCTTCTGGGCCGCCATCTGCACCGAGGACGGGCGGGTACAGGCCACCCACACCGGCGGATGCGGGCGCTGCGCGGGCTTGGGCACGACGTTGCGCGGGGGCATCTCGATGTGGTTGCCCTTGAAGCCGGTGAACGGCTCCTCGATCATGCAGCGGATGGCGACGTCCAGCGCCTCCTCCCACTGGCCGCGCTTATCGGCGGGGTCGATGTTGAATCCGCCCAGCTCACCCACCGACGACGATTCGCCGGTGCCGAACTCGACCCGTCCGTTGGAGATCAGGTCGAGCGTGGACACCCGCTCGGCCACGCGGGCCGGGTGGTTGATCGCGGGCGGCAGGTGCATGACGCCGAAACCGAGCCGAATGTCCTTGGTGCGCTGGCTCGCCGCGGCCAGGAACATCTCGGGCGCGGTGGAGTGGCAGTACTCCTCGAGGAAGTGGTGCTCGGTCAGCCAGACGGTGGAGAAACCGGCCTTGTCGGCGGCCTCCACCTCGTCCAGCCCGTCCTGGAACATCTGCCGCTCGTCGTCGGGAACCCACGGCCGCGGCAGCGCGAATTCGTAGAACAGGGATATCTTCATTTACTTCCTCCATCGGAATCGGTGGTCGTCAGCTGTGCCGAACCGCTGTCGCCGGCTCGGTCTCTCCCCGAATGTGCTGGGCCGCTAGGTATCCGAAGGTCATCGCGGGGCCGATGGTGGCTCCGGCTCCGGCATAGCTGCGGCCCATCACCGCCGCGGTCGTATTCCCGGTCGCGTACAGACCGGTAACGACCGTCCCGTCCGCCCGCAGCACCCGGGCGAACTCGTCGGTGCGCAGACCTCCGGAGGTGCCCAGATCGCCCGGGACCATCCGGAAGGCGTA
The DNA here is from genome assembly GCA_966435935.1 of uncultured Nocardia sp. Taxonomy (GTDB): domain Bacteria; phylum Actinomycetota; class Actinomycetes; order Mycobacteriales; family Mycobacteriaceae; genus Nocardia. The sequence goes on along the minus strand of CBJNFW010000041.1, from coordinate 8,641 downwards.
GTACGGCGGCTTGCCCAGCGGGTAGAGGTTGGGGTTGGGCAGCGTGGGGTCGCCGTAGTAGTTGTCGTAGACGCTGTCCCCGCGCTGGAAGTCGTCGTCGTGGCCCTTGCGCGCGAGTTCGTTGAAACGCTCTGCGGTAGCGGCCAATTGGTCCGCGGGCACGTCGATCTTCGCGGCGAGCTCCGCCCACGAGTTCGCCTGCTTCACCACACCCGAGTCCAGCCAGGCCCGCGGCATCTTCCAGCCGGTGGGCACCGGCGCGAACGGGACCTTCGGGATGGGCAGATGGCCGGCGACGACGTACCGGTGCCAGGAGCGCGCATCGGTGATCAGCCAGCTCGGGATGTGCGTGACGCCCGATCGCTGCCCCTCGATCATCGCGTGGCCGAAGTCCATATAGGGCGCGGCCTCGTTGATGTACCGCTTGCCCGCGCCGTTGACGATGAACTGCGCGGGCATCATCCGCTCGTTGAGCATGAATTGCATTCGGCCGTCGGGCCATTGGATGGACGGGAACCACCACGCCTCGTCCAGCAGATCGGTATCCGCGCCGACCTGCTGACCCGCGCGAATCCCGTCGCCCATCGAGGCCGGATTGCCGAAACTCCAGTCCTGGTCCACTTCCGGGCACAATTCCTTGCGCCACACCATGTCGTGTTCGAAGCCGCCGGTGGCCAGGATGACCCCGCCCTCGGCGCGCACCCGCAGTTCGTGGCCGTCCTTCTCGACGACCGCACCGAGCACCTCGCCGGCCGGGCCGGTGATCAGCGAGGTCATCGGGGCCTCGAGCCACAGCGGCACATCGTGTTCGCGCAGCGCCAGGCGCATCCGGGCGATCAGCGACTGGCCGATTGCGGCGATGCGGTCGCCGAACACCCTGGCGCGGAACATCCGCCACACCAGCTTGACCAGTACCGCCTTGCCCCGCCAGTTCTGCCGGACCTGATAGAACAGCCGAAGATCCTTGGGGCCCAGCCAGATTCCCTTCGGCGCCAGGGCCAGCGGATGCAGCAGCCGTTCCTCGTCGGGGCCGAGCTCGCGCAGATCTATCGGCGGGACGTTGATGGTGCTGCCCTCGCCCGACCCGCCGGGAAGTTCCGGGTAGTAGTCGGCATAGCCGGGCTTCCAGACGAATTCGAGCCAATCGCTGCTGCGCTCGAGGAAGGCCATCATCTCCGGCGCGCGCTCCACGTAGGCCCGCAACCGCTCCTCGGTGACCAGCCCCTGGGTGATGGTGCGCAGGTACTCGACCACGCCCTCGGGGTCGGGACTGTAGCCGTCGCGTACCTGCGCGGGAGCGTTGGGCACCCAGATACCGCCGCCGGACAGCGCGGTGGACCCGCCGTAGTGCGCGGACTTCTCCACGATCAGCGTGCGCAGTCCCGCCGCCTGCGCGGCCAGAGCCGCGGTCATACCGCCGCCGCCGGAGCCGACCACCAGAACGTCGACGGTGCGGTCGAAGGCGTCATCCTGGTGTGCGGCACCGTTTTCCGGCGTGCCGGTGCCGATGTTCTCTGCTGTCACGGCTGCCTCCTGCTGGTCGAATCGAGATCGCGCTGTGGGAGCGCGGTGCGCACGGCGAACCCTGCGATGAGCGCGGGGGCGGGCCGGTAGTAGCGCGCGATGGTCCGGTAGCGGCCCGCGCTCGCCAGCGCGCCGAAGGTGGCGACCCAGGTGCGCACCTCGTGCGCGGAATTGCCCGCCACCTCGGTGATCCACCGATTGGACCAGTCCTCGAACTCGTCCAGCCGTCCGTCGTCGAGCGCGGCGAGCACCCGGCGGTCCCAGTCGGGGTTGAGTGCGCGCAACTGCCCGCTCCCGCAGGCGAATTCGCGTGCCACCGCGATCACCTGCTCCTGCCGCGCGGCGCGCTGCTGCCCGGACATGGTGCCGCCGTGCAGAATTCGCTCACGTGCGGGACCGGTCGCGGTCGCCAGCGCGGGCATCGGCGGATCGTGGGACAGCCCGCCCGAGCCCACCACGAGCACCCGTTTGCCCAGGCCCTCGAGGTAATCGCCGACCGCCGCCCCCAGCGCGGCGGCCCGGCGCAGCGGTCCGAGCGGTACCGCGACCGAATTGACGAAGATCGGGATCACCGGCCGCGCGGTGGCCGAACCCAGCAGCCGCTGCAACGGCTGCACGGTGCCGTGGTCGACCTCCATCGTCATCGACAGCGCGACGTCCACGCCCGAGTCCAGTACCGATTCGGCCAGCTCGCGGGCCAGGTCCGCGGGCACGTCCAGCGGTCCGGAATGGGTGCCGTAATCGCCGACGCCCGAGGCCGCCGCGCCGACGCAGAACGGGGGCATGAGCTTGTAGAAGAACCCGTTGTAGTGATCCGGGGAGAACGTCACGACCAGTTCGGGATCGAATTCGCGGACGAACTCCGCGGCCCGGTCCAGGGCCGCGCCGATATCGTCGAGCAGTTCGCGTTCGGGGCCGGGCAGGTCAAGTAGAGGGCTGTGCGAGACGCAGCACAGGGCCAGCGGCATGGTGTCCTCCTTCCGGCACGGCGGTGAGGGTGCGCAGCAGATCCGCGCTCAGCTCCGGTGCGAGCTGGGCGATGGTCGCGCCGGCGATGCAGCGGTCCGGGCGCAGGAACAACACCGAATCCTGTTGTCCGTCGAACCATTTCTTCAGCGCGCCGCCGCGATCGGCGAGCACCGTGACGTCCGGATCGTCGTGGCCGGTCCAGTGCAACTGGTTCACCGGCAGGATCTCGAAGAAGCCGGCGCCCAACGCTTTCCACTGTTCGAACGCCGCGTCGCCGAGCACCCGGCGCGGCGCGTTGTTCCAGCACAGCACCGCGAACCAGGGGCCGATCACGTCGTCCAGCAGCACATTCGACCGCTCGCGGGTGTCCACCCGGGGCTGGATGAACAATGTGCCCACCGCGGATTTCGGTGTGCGCGACCAGGTGTGCACGACCGCGCCGCGTTCGTACTTCGGCATCGGCTTGAACCGCATGCCCAGCACGTAGCGGCGCACCGGCGGGACCGCGGCCGCGGCGCGGACCAGCACATCGCGCACCGCGGCGACCTTGCGGTCGGTCGGCGAGATCACCTTGCCGACCATGGTGGACAGGTCGATCATCGCCCGCGCGTGTTTGCGGCGTTCGAGGTCGTAACTGTCGAGCAGACCGTCCCCGGCCTTGCCGGTCACCACCGCGGCGAGTTTCCAGCCGAGATTGGCCGCGTCCCGGATACCGCTGTTGTAGCCCTGCCCCTGCCATACCGGCATCAGATGCGCGGCGTCACCGGCCAGGAACATGCGGCCCTTGCGGAACGAACCCGCGATCCGCGAGTGGTGCGTGTACACCCGCCGCCGGATGACCTCGAGCCGGTCGGGATGCGGGACGAACGGCGCGATCAGCCGCTGCGCGAAGGCGGGATCCTCGGCCAGCTCATCGGATTCGTCGTCGTGGATCATGAATTCGAAGCGCCGGATGCCGTGCGCGATCGATACCGACACGTTCGGCCGGGCCGGGTCGGCGGCCACCTCGAGGTTCGGATGGCCCAGCGGATCGGTCGCCAGGTCGACCACCAGCCAGCGAGTCGGTGAGGTCGTGCCCTCGAAGGAGACGCCCATCTGCCGGCGCGTCGCACTGCGCCCGCCGTCACAGCCGATCAGATAGCGGGCGGTGACGGTGCAAGTGCCTGTGGCCGTGGCGAGTTCGACGCTGACCCGATCACTCGAATCGGTCGCCGAACTCATCCCCGCACCCCAGCGCACCTCGACGTGCGGGTACCGGGACAACCCGGCCAACAGTTCGGCATCCACCAGCGGCTGCACGAAGCCGTTGCGCTTGGGCCAGCCGAATTGCGCGTCGGTGGGGGCGATTTCGGCGAGCAGTCGCCGTCTGCCGTCGACGAAGCGCATGAACTGATTCGGCGTGGTGTGCGGCAGGATCTGCTCGATCAGGCCGATGGACTGGAAGGTGCGCAGCGATTCGTCGTCCAGCCCGACCCCGCGCGGATAGTCGATCAGCGTGGGACGCTCCTCGACCACGGTGGTGCGAACCCCGTACCCGCCCAGGATGTTCGCCAGCGTCAACCCGACCGGGCCCGCGCCGACGACCACCACGTCCATGTCGATGGTAGACCCGGAATGTGCTGGCGTTGAAGGGATCTGCGTCGATCCAGTCGTTCCGGAGCCCTGGTCCGCGGAGTCGTCCGGGCCAGAACCGCTCTGCTCGTAGCCATTCGGGCCGGGATGCCTCTTTCCGGCCGCCCCCGGCCCCGCACTGCCCTTATCGGGCCCGTTCGCGCCGCGCTCACCTTTGCGCACGTCTCCCGGATCCGCACCGCCCTGCTCGGATCCACTCAGGCCACGCTCGCCGTTCCGCACGTCGCCCGGCTCCGCACTGTCATGCTCGGATCCATTCGGGCCGAGATTGTTTCCACTGCCCAGCCCTGCCTCACCCAGGTCCGGCCCGCCGGGTCCGGAATCGCCGTCCCCAGCACCGGCCGGTACGGAATCGCTCGGCTCACTCACGCTCAGCCGCCCAGCAGGAAGTCGATGTGCAGCGCGTTGAAACTCTTCGGGTCCTCGTACTGCGGCCAGTGCCCGCAGTCGGGCAGCACCTCGAAGCGCGCGCCCGGGATCATCGAGGCGATGCGGCGGCCCTCGGCGACGTCGGCGGTGGGGTCGTCACTGGTCCACAGCACCAGAGTCGGCGCGGTGATCCGGCCGTAGTCCTCGGGGGACACCAGATTTCGCTGCCGGATCTGCGGATCCTGCAGCGCCATGATGTCTTTCATCGCCGCGACGAATCCGGGCCGGCGGTAGATGCGCTGGCGGCTCGCGACGACGTCGTCGTAATCCTTGGTCTTGTCGGCCATCAGCCAGCGGATCCGGGCCTGCACGGTTTCCCAGGTCGGATCGGAGACCGCGGCCATGGACAGGGTGACGATGCGCTGCATCACCTCGGGGTCGGCCTGGGATCCCCCGGCGGTGTTGAGCACCAGCCGGTCGACGCGATCGGGATGATCGATCGCGGTGCGCGTGGCCACCCAGCCGCCGAGCGATTCACCGCTGATGTGCGCCCGCTCGACGCCGACCGCGTCGAGGAACGCGATCAGGTGCGCCACATAGTGTTTCACCTCGAGCGGGTGGCCCGGCCGGGCGGTGTAGCCGTGCCCGAGCATATCGATCACCCAGGTGGAGAAGTGCTCGGCATGCGCCTCGAGGTTCCGGGAGTATGCCTCGACATGTCCGCCGGATCCGTGTAGCAGCACCAGCGCCGGTTTGTCGCGGTCGCCCGCGTGCAGGTAGCGGGTGCGCACACCGCCGACGTCCAGATACCCCTGGGCGAACGCGACGCCCTGGAGATCGCTCCAGATGCTCTCGTACTCCGACAACTCGTAACCTCCATGATCCGCACCTGCCCGTCCCGCCGGCTCGATCGGGCGCGATAGATGTTTTCGCTGTTCAGACGTCCGCTGACGTTCCGGTCGCGGCGGCGTGCCCGGCCCGGAAGCCGAACACCATGCCGGGGCCGATGGTTCCGCCCGCACCGCCGTAGGCCCGGCCGGTGACGCCCGCCATCGCGTTGCCGACCGCGAACAGGCCCGGGATGACCTCGCCGTCCACGTGCAGCACCCGCCCGTCGCGATCGGTGCGCGGCCCGCCCTTGGTGCCCATCGCGCCGACCGTGATCGGCACCGCGTAGTAGGGCGCGGTATCGATCGGGCCGAGGGTGCGGCCCGCGGCCGTGGTCGCGTTCTCATCGCCCCACCAGCCGTCGTACGCGCTCGACCCGCGGCCGAAATCGGGATCGACGCCGGCGGCGACATTGCGGTTCCAGGTCTCGACCGTCGCGGCCAGGCGTTGTGGGTCGATGCCGGTCTTCGCGCCCAGTTCGTCGAAATCCCTGGATTCACAGAACCATTCGGGCACCGGCTCGCCGGGTGCGACGCCCAGGAAGCCGTACCTGCGCAGATGTTCGGCGTCGAACACGATCCAGCCCGGATCGTTGACGTAGCCGCCCTTGGGATCGAGGTAGTGGAACGCACCGGCCATCGAGTTGTACTCCGAGGCCTCGTTCACGAACCGCCGCCCGGCGCGGTTGACCATGATGCTGCGCGGCCGGGTGCGCTCGAGGCGCACACTGCGGCTGCGCGGTTTGCCCTCGATGGTGTCACCCGGGATCTGCACGACCGGAACCCACCACGCCTCGCTCATGGTGCCCAGGTCCGCGCCGTGCGCCATCGCCATGCGCAGGCCGTCACCGGTGTTGTTGGGCGGGGAGACCGGGCCCGACATCGGGCCGCGCAGATAGGCGCGGACGAGTCCCGGGTCCCATTCGAAACCGCCGGTCGCCAGCACCACACCCTTGCGGCCCCGCAGAATCGACTCGCCTCCGGGCGTTTCGATCCGCACCCCGGTGATCGTCCGCCCTTCCGAAAGCAGTTCCACCGCACGGGCTTTCGTGCGCGGCACGATTCCGGCCTCGAGCACGCCGAACAGCAGCCCGGCGACCAGCGCGGCCCCGGCGACGACCAGATCCGTTGACTCGGTATCGGTTCCGGCGTGCAAGCGCGCCCGGGTCTCCGCGTCGAAGCCGACGTTGCTCCAATCCTCCGGGAAGGCGGTGATCCGATCGCGCCACTCCCCCAGCCGGGACCGGTCGAAGGCGACCGGACTCAGCGAACGCCCGCCGCCGGGCCGCCCCCCGGGCAACTCGGGCTTGTAATCCGGGAAACCGTCGGCGATCTCGAAGCGCAGGCCGCTGTGCTTCTCGACGAATTCGACCATCCGGGCGCCGGTGCGCACGAAGGTCTCCACCAACTCGTCGTCCATCGAATTCAGCGACTGGGCATGCAGATAGCGCAGCGCGTCCTCGACGCTCAGCGGCCCGTCCGGAGATCGGTCGTGGGCCGGAATCCACGCGATGCCACCGGAAACCGCGCTGGTCCCTCCGACGGTAACGGCCTTCTCCACGATCGCCACCGAGGCGCCGTGGGCCGCGGCGGTCAACGCGGCGGTCAGACCGGACGCGCCACTGCCCAGTACCACGACGTCGACCTCGGATTCGGATGTGCCGTCGTCGATTGCACGACTAGCCATGAGACCTCCATTTGCGAATGTGAAGAATCATATTCTCGTCAGTTGGATGTGGCAATCTGCTGCCGGATCAGCCGCTTGCGCACCTTGCCGCTCGGCGTCCGCGGGTAGTCCGCGACCTCGAACAGCCGCTCGGGCCACTTCTGCCGTGCGACGCCGGCGGCCTGGAAATGCCTGCGCACGGCCTGGACCGAGGGCATGCCACAACCGGGCCGGATCCGCAGCACCGCGCCGACGGTCTCGCCGAGCCGCTGGTCCGGGACGGCCACCACGACGGCCTCGGCCACCGCGGGCAGCGCGGCCAGCACCTCCTCCACCTCCACCGCGCTGACGTTCTCGCCGCCGCGGATGATGACGTCGGATTTGCGATCGGTGATCGTCAGATGACCGTCCGGATGCAGTACGCCGATATCGCCGGTGTGGTACCAGCCGTCGGCGTCGAACACCTGCTCGGTCAGCTCCCGATCGGTGTAGCCCAGGCACAGATCCGGTCCGCGACTGAGGATTTCGCCGTCGTCGGCCAAGCGGATCTCCACGCCGGGAAGCGGCCGCCCGTCGGTGCACAGCCGCTCGAATTCCGGTGCGGCGTAACGGGATGCGGTGATCGAGGGATGCTCGGTGCTGCCGTAGGCACGGAAGGCGATCAGCCCCAGATCGGCGAGCCGGCGCGTGACCGCCGCCGGAACCGCCGAACCGCCCAGGCCGACATACCGGACGTGATCGAGATGAGCGGGCGTGAAGTCCGGATGATCGAGCAGACTGGTGACGAAATAGGGCGGACCACCGCCGACCGACAGTCCGTATTCACTCATCAGCGCCAGCGCGTTACCCGGTTCCCAAACATCCAGCAGATGAATCGCCTTGCCGCTCAGCACCGGCAGCAGGAACGCGCCGAGCATGCCGATGAAGTGGCCCACCGGGGTAGCGGTGAGCTGATCTCCGTCGTCAAGAGCGTTCTGCTCGGCCAATTGCCTTGCCTCACAACCCAATGTCTGGTGACTGTGCAGTACGCCCTTCGGCGCGCTGGTGGTTCCGGAGGTGAAGGCGATCAGCGCCGGACCCGCGGGATCCACCGCGACCGTGCCGGTCATCGGCTCGTCGGCCAGTAGCGCGTCGAAATCGCGTCCGACCACGCCCACCACCGGAACCTGCGCCGCCAGTGCGGGATCGAAGGCGCGCGCGCCGAAGCGCTCCGCGGTCAGGTATGCCGCCGGGCGAACCGTGGTCAGGATGTGCGCGACCTCGCGGTCGCCGTAGAAGTGCACGATCGGCACCACCACCGCGCCGAGAAAGGATGCGGCCCAGAAGGTCGCGGCGGCCTCCATCCAGTTGGGCAGCTGGAACGCGATCGCGTCGCCGGGCCGCACGCCGCGGGCGCGCAGTCCGGCCGCGAGCCGCCGCGCGGTGCGTTCGACCTCGCCCAGCGTGCCGGACCACGGCCTGACCTGGGAATGCACCCGGAATTCGGCCTCGGGCGCGGTGGCCAGGCCGCGGCTCAACAGATCGCAGAGCGTCTCGGGACGCAACCAACCCGCGTGCTCGTAGCGGCGTCTCCATTCCTCGGGTATGGGTCGCA
>CBJNFW010000040.1:0-40231 GCA_966435935.1 uncultured Nocardia sp. | reverse complement strand
GACCGCGTCCACCATATTCGCGAAGCCGCCGAAGCCGATCTTCGCGAAATGGTCGATATGCAGACCGGTCGCGGTCTCCACGGTCTGGGTCAGCAGTTTCGGGCCGCCCTCCGCGAAGGCGGCATTCAATTTGTCCCGACCGTGGCCGGGAATGGGTACGTAGGAATCGCGCGGGAGGCTGACGATGGTGGTCGAGCCCGACTGCGGAATGTGCACCAACATGATGGTGTCGCTGCGTTCACCGCCCGCGTCGGCCTCGTCGCCGGTGGACAGCTGCTGTTCCTGCGCCTGGGTCATCCCTGCGCGACTGTCCGAACCGGTGAGCAGCCAATTTGTTCCGGCGGTCTGCCCTACTCGTCCGGAGTAGGCGGCCAGCGCGTCGATCCGGTGCAGCGAACTGTCCAGATAGATGCCGGCCGCGATCGGTGTGATGATCAGCACGAGCAACAACACCAGAAACCAACGCCCCCAATGCCGCTTGCGGCGAACCACGGGTTGCCGCGGCTGAGGTTTGCGACGACGTGTGGGCGGGAGCGGCGCGGGCGGCGGGCCCTGCTGATACGGCACGGGCCGCTGTGTCGGGGCCCAACCGCGATCCGGCCCGGGCCGCGGACCGCGACCGCGCGGCGGCGGAGATTGCGGACCACCTTCCGACCAGGCCAGCGGTGGTTGTCGCCCGTCTCGGCGCATGACCTGGGTGGGTTCGATTCGCGGCGGTTCGCCTCGTCCGCCCGGCATCGGGTGTCGCCCACCGGGGCCGTTCGGCGGCACCCGGCGCATCCGTGGATCCCGCGGATCGTACGGGGGTCGCTCGCCGTTCATCTCCGCGATAGTAACGGGAGAAGCTGAGCGTTTCAGGGGAGCCAGGTGACGTGGCCGTGCAGCAGGGTGTAGCCGATATAGGCGACCGAATCGATTGTGGCGTGCGCCACTATCAATGGCCACAGCCGATTGGTGCGCTGCCAGAACGCGCCGAAGATCAAGCCCATCACCAGATTTCCCAGTCCGCCGCCGAGGCCCTGGTAGAGGTGATAGCTTCCGCGCAGCAGGGCCGAGGCGAGCAGGGATCGGTTCGGCGACCAATCCAGTTGCCGCAGCCGGGTGATCAGATAGGCCACCACGATCAGCTCCTCGGCCACGGCATTGGCGATGGCCGCCAGGATCAGCGCGGGCAGCCGCCACCAGTGGTCGCCCAGGGAACTGGGCACGATGGTGACGCTCAATCCGAGTGCGTGCGCGAGCAGATACAGGCCCAGGCCCGGCAGCCCGATCACGGCCGCGAGTACGAGCGCGGGAACCACGTCGCGGCGCAGCCGGATTCGCGCCAGGCCGATCAGACGCGGTCCGAACCCGCTGCGCCACAACAGGTACAGCCCCAGCGCGCCCCAACCCGCCAACCGCAGCACGCTCAACAGCTGGAACAGCAGATCGATGGTCGACTGTGTGGCCCGGGACGGATTCAGCGCCACCGACTGCCCGCCGATCCCGCCCGGCGCCAGCGCACTCTCCAACAGCGACAGCGCCGCACTGGCGCCGCTCAGTCCGAACGTGACGACCAGAACGACCAGAATTTCGATCCGGATCGCCCGCCGCTCCCCGCCGGAGGCGGGCACCGGCCACACCGGAACAGCATCAGCAGCCGAATTCACTCCGCCAATCTAATCAAGGCGCGTGCGGCCCGGCCGTCGCCCACGATCGCACTCACCCCTCAGACGAACAACATCTCCTGCCCGCCGTCACCGTCAAGGGGACGATATCGGCCCATACCCTGCCAGTTACACTGCCGGCCGGCTCCGCGATCCCGAAGTCGGAAGACCACGACGACCGGATGCGCCGGCGAGATCGACAGCGGCGCAGAATATCCGGAAATGCCGAAGAGCGGACGTCCGCAGCTGACACACCGACCGGTTGCGGCTGGTGTTTTCCCGAGGCACTCGGGTCAGATGGTCCAGGTGATCGGATAATTGGTGTAGGTCGCGGTCTCTGCTGTGAACGTCACGCCTACTGCCCTGAGGTCGTCGCGCGCTTCGACCCTCATCTCCTTCAGTTCGTCCATCTGCGCCGCATGCTCTTCGGAGTCCCATATGCTCACCTGGGAGAGCGAGCCCTCGGGGGAAACGCCCGCGTACCAGTGAAGAAGGCCCGGCAGTCGCAGGATGGCTGGGATCAGGTACTCCGAGGTCCTCTTGTCCGCGGCGACGACCGCGTCGTACAGGCTCGGATCGAAGGTGACACGCCCGACGCGTACGACGGCAGTTGTTGGCAACGACTCTGTCATGGAGATCCTTTCCGGGATGAGTACATTACGACAGAATCGGAATCGATTCGACTCTCCACGGGCGGAGGCCGAGTGGTCCAGGAACCGTCCCCATAGTCCAGTCGTCGCCAACGGGCACAGCGCGGCAATCACATACCGGACCCGGTATCTCTGCGCAGCGGGACATCCGACAATGTCGCTGAGTGAGCGTAGGTCGACAGGCCGGAACGATTGGTAGACAACGGCTTCCAGCACACCCTCGGCAGCCGATTTCGGTGGGTTCGGTTGCCCTTCCAGGGAACCTGAAATGGACATGCCGTATTCGATACCCGCCAGGATCCCTCAGCGAAATGGCTGGTCAGAATACGCCCGCGGTAGATCGGGGGCCCTACCCGCTCGAGCGCCGTGCGCAAGATTCGCCGATGGCTGACGAAGGATGTTGTTGTCGCCTGGTCAGTACGCGGAGTGGACGTTGTCCATCGAGCCGTAACGGTGGGCCGCGTAGTTGCAGGCTGCGGTGATATTCGCGACCGGGTCCCAGATATCGGAGGGCGTGCCGGCGACGTGGTAGGCGTCGAAGGTTGGTTCGATCAGCTGGAGCAGTCCCTTGGACGGGTGTCCGGCGGCGGCATTGGAGTCCCACAGGTTGATGGCTCGGGGGTTACCGCTGGATTCACGCATCACATTGCGGTGGATGCCGTCGTAGCTACCCGGGATGTTGTTGCTGTGCATGACGTCGAGCGCGTGCCGGATCCAGCCGTCGAGATTGTCCGGGTAGACGGGGGGCAGCGCGGGCTGTAGCGGCAGCTCCGGCGGCGGGGGCTGGATGGGCAGTTGCGGCAGCGCGGGGTGGAAGGACAATGGCGGCGGCGCTGGCAGCGCTGGTAATGACGGGAGCGGCGGCAGCGCGGCAGTCGCCACGGCGGGGGCGATCGCCTGGGGCGCTGGAACCGCGGCCACATCGGAAGACGTGCTGGAACTGCTGTTGGCAACGGCGGATGAGGCGGGGACAGCGATACCGGCCGTGGCCAGCACCAGGGCAGTGACTCCGCTGCGGAGCGGACGTCGAGACGACGGTTTACGGTGCTTGGGCATGGTGGTGACTCCACTGCGGAGCAATGGACGTCGGGAGGAAGGTTTACGGTGCTTGGGCATTGAAATCCGGTTCTTTGCTGGTGCGTCGGCCCGGCCTGAGGCAGCGCTGAACTACGACGAGAACCTGGTGCCGAGGCCCGTCCGGATCGGGGCGTTGCTGTTGTCGGGCTGTGTTGTGATGACCGTCGGCTCTGATTTCTGGCGGTGCCGCGGTGCGGCCCTTCGATGCGGCCGGTCGGCGGCAGATCTCAGCTTGATCACAACACGTGAACAAAGAACGAACAAAACGTAAACAGCAGATCTTGCCGATCTTGAAATTGGCAGGTCGAGGCTGTCGGCCATGCGCGTGTGCGGGGAGTTTGCAGATAAACCTGATGTGATGCAAAACACAAAAGTTATTCGTACTGCAATCTGTGCGTCTCGATCAGATCACGGGACGTCTATCGGCCGCCCAATGGCCACCATGGTGGCAATGCAAACCGTGGCTTCAGGGTTTGCGCCCCATTCCGCACCAGGCCCAGGCCGGACCCGTATGGGGTTCGACGTCGAACAGCGGAACCTCTGCCAGCTCGGGATGCCAGTCCTCCAGCGTCGTGACGCCGGGCGGCAGCAGATGTGTTCCAGCGAAGAACTTCTCGGTCTCCGTGAAGTTGCGGGTGATCATGGTTATGCCGCTGCGCTCCGCGGCTTCCGCGGCGCGCTGGGCGCCCCGGGTATTGAAATCCGCGGTGGCGTGACTGATTGCCAGGGAACTCCCTGGCGGGACGGCGTCCAGGTACCGCGCGACAATATCGTGTATCCCGTCGGAGTCGCGGAAGTACATCAGCACCGAGATCAGCATGATCCCGATCGGCCGGTCCATGTCCAGAGTCCGCGTGAGTCCGGGATCGCGCAGAATCGACTCGGGCTCGCGCAGGTCGGCATGGATGAAGGCGGTCCGGCCCTCGGGCGGGCTCTTCATGAGCGCACGGGCGTGGGCCAGCACGAGCGGATCTTTGTCCACGTACACGATGCGCGCCGCGGGATTCACCTCCTGCGCGACCTGGTGGGTGTTGCGCGCGGTCGGCAGGCCGGTGCCGATATCGAGGAATTGGGTGATGCCCAGTTCGGTGATCGCGTACCGCACGGTGCGGCCCAGGAAAGCGCGGTTCGCCCGCGCCATGCTGCGAATGCCTGGGATGTGCGCGGCGATCTCGTCACCGAGCCTGCGGTCGGCCGGATAGTTGTCGACGCCGCCGAGCCAGTAGTCGTAGAAGCGTGCCTCATGCGGGATCGTGGTGTCGATCGTGGTCGGTAGTCGTCCACCGGTCTCGTGGCCTTCCGGCATGGTGATCCTCTCCGTGATGGCCGCGGCGTATGCGCGGCGTATTCCGTACCCCGACGGCCAACACCGCGTCGAGCGCAAGGACCGCAGCGAGACCGTTACCCGCCGGATGGGGGGCTCATGTTGCAGCCCGGCACGCGAGTGACGTTGTGCTGCAAAGTCATCGGCCACCGCAAGGGCGAGAGTCCACCATCACTCGCATCCAATGCGGCAAGCTGCGACAGGGCCCTCCAGCCTGGCAGGCGACCGGATCAGGGCAGGATCTGCGGAACCAGGTCGGGCCGCGCGACGCCCACGCCGGCGCCGATCGCCGCGCCGAGCAGGGTCGGCAGCGGATTGACGAACGATCCGGTGGCCGAGCCGATTGCCGCACCGCCGGCCGCGCCGTTGAGGACCGGATCCGGGTACTGGGCGTGCGGGTTGGTGGTCACCGGCTCCAGCGGAACACCCGCCGCAATCGGCCGAGTAACAGCCGACGCCGCGGGCACACTCGCATCGGCGGAGGCTCCGCTGGCGAACACTGCCATCGCGGCAACGGGCAAGGCGCCCGCGACGAGCACTCGTGCCGTCCGGACCAGGGCTTGACGAACCATTTTCTTCCTAACGTTCGGCCCCGGGAGGTCCCGGGGATCACTCCTACATCGGGTGATGGCCGCTGCGCGCCGACCGGATGAATGGGCGGTATCGCCTGGGCCAACTTCGAGCACCGAGCCGGACACTACTGCGGAGCGGGTGAATTGGTGTGGCGTTGTGGGAATTTCTTTCAGTGGGCGGTGTCGCGCAGGTGGGCTACATCCGGCGCATGCCGTGCAGGAACGGGCAGCCGGCGAGGATTCGCACTGCGCGGCTGAGGGATTGGACGTCCTCGACCGGGGCTTGGAAGGGCAGGCGCACGTCGTGGTCCTCCTCGTCGGTCTCGATGCGCAGGCTGATGCCGTAACGGTCGATCGCGAGGGGGTGGATCGCGCCGCCGCGCAGCCGGGTCGGCAGGTGGCGGGCGAGCTGGGCGACGACGTCGGCGTGATCGGCGTCCATATGCTGCAGCCAGGCCGCCTCGACCTCCCAGAACGGGTCGGGGCGCGCCTCGCGCAGATCCGCGTGGCAGACCGATTCCGCTCCGGTCGAATCCGCCAGCACCGCGGAATTGATCATCAGGCGCAGCAGGGTCGTGGTGTGCCCGACGTCGAGCAGGGCCGGATGCGGATGGTCCTCGGCGACGGCCGAGGCGAGCAGGCGCTGCGTGCCGGCGGGGACGGTGCGCACCCGCCCGCGCAGCCAGACCAGCGCCCGCACCGGTTCCCGCAACGGCAGCGGCGTGCGGTCGGTGAGTTCCAGAACAGCCTGGACGCCACCTTCACCGCTGCGTGCGGCGGCAACCGCGGGTGAGTCGATCGGCACCGCGACCACGGCGTCACCGCACTGGCGCAGGTGGTGGACGGTGATGGTCGCCGGATCCATTCCGGGCAGGGCCAGCATCGCTTGATCGGCATGTGCGCAGGCGTTGCGGATCCGTTCGGCGGTGGATGGCGCGAGGGTCGGATTCGGTCGCATGCATTACCTCCAGGGCTGGTCCCGGCCACGGTGTATCAGTTAGGTAAACCTAAGCTAAGTGAATGTGCCCGGTTGTGCAAGCATTTCGATCGCTACGGTGGAAATGTGCCGCACGATTCCGCCGCCGCCGAACCGGTTCCGCTGACGTTGTCCATGCCCGCCGCATCCCGGGCCGATCTGGCGGACGGGCTGGTCCGGCCGCTGTCGGAGGTTCCGGACGCGCCCGTGTTGGACGCCGGACTGCCCGATGTCCAGGTGGCCGAATTCCTCGTCGTGGCCGCGCACTCCGCCGGCGGATTCATCGCCCGCACCGATTCCGGGGAACGGGCCGTGGGCGTCGTCGCCGCGACGGTCGCCGCTCTCTGCGGCGAGGACATCCGCCGCGCACTGACCCGTCCGGACCTCGACTTCCTGCGCGGACTGGGACCGGCGGCGGTCGAGGCGTTGCGCGGTGTGCTGCTGGCGATCGAGTCGGAAACGCCGGACACCGTCGCGAAAGCCCTGGAAGTGCTGCAAACTCCGAGCCCACCGGCAACCGGTCGGTAATGTCGTATCCGTGCCGCGTATCGCCTATTTCGGACCATCGGGAACGTTCACCGAGATGGCCCTTGCCCAGCTCGAGTCCGCCGATGTCTTCGACGAGCCGGTCGAACGGATCGCCGCGACCAGTCAGGGTGCGGCGCTGGAGCTGATCCGGGCCGGCGCGGTCGAGGGTGCGGTGGTACCCATCGAGAGTTCGGTGGAGGGTTCGATCTCGCCGACGCTCGACGCGCTCGCTCTCGGGCCGCGGCTGCAGATCGTGGCCGAGACCGAACTCGACGTCGCCTTCACGATCGTCGCTCGCCCGGGCATCGCGCTCGACGACGTGCGCACCATCGCCGCCTATCCGGTTGCGGCGGCCCAGGTTCGGGGTTGGCTGGACGAGCATCTGCCGCAGGCCGCGATGTACACCTCGGCCTCCAATGCGGCCGCCGCCGAGGACGTCGTTGCCGGACATGCCGATGCGGCCGTATCGACCACGCTGGCCGGGGAACGGCTCGGGCTGACGGCGCTGGCGTCCGGGGTGGCCGATCACGATCAGGCGGTCACGCGATTCGTGCTCGTCACCCGGCCCCGGCAGGCCCCGCCGCGCACCGGCGCGGACCGGACCTCGCTGGTCGTGCTGGAACTGGCCAACGAACCGGGTTCGCTGATGCGAGTATTCGCCGAATTCGCCACGCGCGGAGTCGATCTCACCCGCATCGAATCCCGGCCCACCCGCACCGGAATGGGTACGTACCGGTTCTATCTGGACTGCGTCGGGCATATCGACGACACCGCGGTTGCGGAGGCGCTCAAGGCATTACATCGCACCGCAGGGCGGATTCGCTTCCTCGGTTCGTGGCCCGCGGGCTCACCCACCGGGGCACCACCGCCGTCCGACGAACCCGCCGCGGCGTGGCTGGCAGATCTGAAGAAGGGAATGGCCGACCTATGAGCGGCAGACTCGTCCTGGTGCGGCACGGCGAGACCGAGGGAAATGTCGCCAAAATTCTCGATACCAAGGTGCCCGGTCGTCCGCTGACCGAACGCGGTGTGGCACAGGCGAAAGCCTTCGGCGCCGCATTGGCCGCACCGCCGCGCAAACTGTTCAGCTCGCAGGCGCTGCGAGCCCGGCAGACCGCACAGCACATCGAATCGGTGACCGGGGTTCCCGCGCAGGCGCTCGACGGACTGTCGGAGGTATTCGTCGGCGAGCTCGAGGGCAGCGATGCCGAATCGGCGCACGAACTCTTCCAGACGATCTACAAGTCCTGGCATCTGGGCGAATTGGACCGTCGGTTGCCCGGCGGGGAATCCGGCCACGATGTGCTCGACCGGTATCTGCCCGTGCTGGAAGAACTTCGGCAGTCCTACCTGTCCTCGGGCGAGAACGGCGACATCCTGGTGGTCAGCCACGGCGCGGCGATGCGGCTGGTCGGTATGACCCTGGGCGGTGTCACCCCGCCGTTCACCACGAACAACCATCTCGACAACACCGAGACCATCGAACTGCTACCGCGTTACGCCGGAACCGAATTCCTGTCCTGGGAGTGCATGCGCTGGGGCCGGTTCACCCCGCCGTTCCTGTACGAGGCCGAGCCGGACGCCGACAACCCGATGGGCTGAGCGCCCGCGGAACGCAGCGGATGCCGCGGCGCTCGAACCAGATTCAGATCGCGCCCGCGGGCGGGTTGAATTCCGCTCGCAGCGGCAGCTTTTCGATGAGGTCCTTGATCGCCGTGCGCAGCCGCCCGGTGGTGCCTGTCGCCAGTGAGGTCCACTGCACGTCGTCCTCGGACCGGGTGGTGGTCGTGATGAACCGGCCGTTGCGGGTGTTGAAGACGGCGATCGCGCCGTCGGCGATATCGCGGCTGCCGTCGCCGTAGATCACGCCCACGATCGAGGCGTGCGAGGGCACCTCGACCAGCGCCGCGGCAAGGGTCTGCGCATCCCGGGGCGGGCGGCCCACCCGGCTCAGGCGCTGTGCGGTGGCGTTGCTGTCACCGGCGTCATCGAGGATGGGTTGCAGTTCCTCGGTGAGTACGTTCATCCCCTCGAGTTCGAGCGGATCCGCCGGGCCGAGTGCGGCGAGGATGGTGCCGGGCAGATCGTGCGAGGCCTCGCTGATGACGTAGGTGTCGGGCCCGCGCAGCGCGACCACCTCCATCTCGTCACCCTTGGCGATGCACATCCGATTCACCAGCTCACCGACGTACCAGCGCACGGCGATCGCCCAGTGTGGCCGGTCCAGTGCCCGCAGCCGGTCTTCCAGATCCCGGTGAACGAATTCGCCGTCCAGAAGATCGCGCGCCGCGAGCGACTCGGCGGCCGCATCGAACGCCTCCTTGCGCCGGACGTCCGTGTCGTACCGGGAGAAGGTGTCCAGTACGACCGGAACCTGGCTGATCTGCAATTTATCCAGCAGGAACTGCATCTCGTCCAGTGTCAGCACTACAGATTCGAGCATGGCCCCACCCCGTCCAGCGCCGAGAACCGTCACCTAGCGGACTCCGCGCTGGGATCGCCGCCGATGACGCCCGCCGCGATGATCCGGCCGTCGTTGAAGTATTCGCCGTGTACCAGTTCGTTCTTGTGCTCGAGGTCCTCGTCGTCCTCTTCGACCTGGTTGCCCAGCAACGGATTTCCGCTGCTGACCGGACGGGTCGAGGCGGGCTGGGTGGCGTTGGCGCTCGTCGGAGTGGTCGGCGCGACCTCGGGCACATTGGCGGTCGGGAAGTTGGTACCCAGGCCCGCGCCCCAGCCCTCCGGGATCTGCAGATTGCCCGCGCCGTTACCGATGCTGACCGAGCCGCCGCCCGCGAAGGACACCGCCCGTGTGGCGATAGCGCCGCCGCCGAGTCCGCCGATCATGGTCGTGGACATGCCCGGCGAGGCGGTGGAAGTGGTGGTGGCCGCGGAGATGGTGCTGCCGACGGCATCACCGACGGTCGGCACGGCCGAGGTGGCCACGGACCCGGCGACGCCCGCGACCTGGGTCGCGGCATCGGTGCCGCCCGGGCTGGAGATCGCCGCCTGCGCGGCGGAGAACGCGTTGGCCACCGGGTTGACATCGGCCTGCACGGCCTGGGCGACATCCAGTGCGCCGCCGACGGTTCCGGCGCCGACCGCGATCGGCGGCGGCATCATGAAGGCGGCGGGGGTGGCGACCATGAGCGAGGTCGCTGCCTCGTAGGTCTCCATCACCAGCGCGGCGCGGATCTGCACCTCCATGTAGGCGGCCTCGGCGGCCTCGCCGGCGCCGCACAGGTCGCCGCCGGTGGTGTGCGCCGCAACGCGGGCCGCGTCGACGGCCGCGATCTCCGGCGGGCTCGGCATGACCAGTGAGGCAACGGTATAGGCGGTCGCGTTGGCGGCGGCCTTGGCGCCCATCGCGGCGGCCATCGCGGTCTGCTCGCCGCACCAGCCGGTGAAGGCGGTGAGCTGAGCCATCGCGGCGATACCGTTGACACCCAACAGGCCGACGCCCAGTTCGGCCATCACGCGGGTGAGCGTCGCGGTGGCATCGGTCCACGCCGCAGTCAGACCCGCCCAGGCGGTCCCCGCGGCCGCGATCGGCACCGCGTGCGCACCGAGATTCAGCGTGGCCGAGTTGATTTCGGCCGGACGGGCTTCCCAGACCACGCCGGTGATTCCAGCAACCATTGTTCTTTTCCCCTGTGGTTGACGTCGAAGTAAGTGGTCTCGGTCAGAGCTCGAGTGCGGTCTGGACCGCGGTGATGCCCGCGGCGCGGACGGCGTCCTGCGCGGCGTACTCGGCCACCTGGATCCGCAACGTCTGAGCGGCGTTTCGCAACTCGACGATGCCCTGCGCGATGGACGCGTCGTGCGTGGCCGCGCCCTCGTTGAAGTGGTTGGCGGCCAAGAGGGAGACCTCTTCGGCGCCCGACGGGACGACATGGGTGGCGGGTGCGCTCAGCCCCTGGGCCGCGGCGAGACGATCGGCCAGCAGGTCGAGCTCACCGGCGGCCGCGAGCACGATTTCGGCATCGACGTGAACGAGATCTACCATGACTCGAACTCCTTCTGGTGGCAGCTAGTCAACTGTAGGACCGGCACAGGCCGCCCCTTCGGTGGAACCACGAGAATTCCCCCTACGAGTTCTTGGACGCGGCGCACCGCGATCCGGTTCCCTCGAGTCCGAAGTTTACGGGTTCGAATCCCCCCGCGGACAGGACTATCCCCATCCCAGCTCATGCAGCCGGGCTTCGTCAATGCCGAAATAGTGAGCCATCTCATGAATTACGGTGATTGCCACCTCGTTCACGACCTGCTCCGCGGTATCGCAGATGCCGAGAATGGGTTCCCGGTAGATCGTGACGGTGTCCGGCAGTGCGCCGCCGTACTGGCTGTCGATCCGCTCGGTCAGCGCGATGCCCTGGTAGAGACCGAGCAGATGTGGATCCTCCGGATTGCGCGGTTCGATCAGCACGACCACGTTATCGATGGCCCGGGTGAGTTCGGGCGGGATCAGATCCAGTGCGTCGCCGACCAATTCCTCGAACCGCTCCGGTGACATCGAAACGCTCATCGCGATCGGTCCCGCGGACTCAACGCACCGGCGGGGCCGCGCCGGGCAGCGGAGCGGGAGTGGACCGGCCGCTGCTCGGCGGCGGCACCGGAGCCTGGCCGTCGATCAGGATGTTGCCCTTGGCCGATCCGGTGATCGAGGAGAACCCGTCCTTGGTGCCCTTGCCCACCAGGCAGTTCAGCTTGTGACTGCCCACCAGCCAGCTGCGGGCGTCGATGTTGTCCCAGAAGATGGTGAGCGTCTTGTTGATCAGGGCCTTCGGACCGCCGAGATAGGAATCCGCGACGCGTGCGCACTGATCCTGCATGTACTTGTCCTGATCGGCGTTCGCGGGCGTGCCGCTGCCGAACTGCTGGCCCAGATCGACGCTCGACATCACTTCGTACGCATGCGGTTCGGAGCAGTCGACCGGTTCGTTGGTCGGCAGGTTCTGGTTGATGCCGATGCAGGTGCCGGGATCGGAGACGCGCGACTGATCGCTGTCGCGCACCCGTCCGACGGTCTGCTGGGTGGCGTTTCCGGTGGCGCTGACCAGTTGCAGTCCGCAGCGCACCGTGCGATCCCCCTTGTTCCACGCGGGCTCACCGGGATTGATCATGCCGACCACGAAACGTCCGCGCGGGTCCAGGCGGCCGCCCAGGTAGGCCTGCGCCGCGGTGACGCAGTGCTCGTCCCGCAGTTCCGCGAATCGCAGTGAATCCGGGAAGCGGGTGCCCGGACCGAATTCCCGGCCCGGATAGTCGCTCAGATCGATGTCGGCGGTGACCTCGAACAGATGCTTGTCCGCGCAGTTGACCTTCGACAGATCCAGGGTCTTGGGATTGGTCCAGGTCAGGCAGTCGCCCGACTTCGCGGTGCCGAATACCGAATTGTTCCGCCCGACCGGACCGCCGCCGCCCGGATCGCGCGCCTCGAGGCCGTGCGAGGAGCGGAACCCGGAGATGGACAGCGTCACGATCGCCGCGACCAGCGCCCCCACGGCCACCGCGAGCAGCCCCCACCGCATCTTGTGCGCGGGCAGATGTACGCGCCTGCCCGCGCGCGGCGCGGCCGGGTCCGGCTCGGCGGCGGTGTCGTCCCACTCGGAAGCCGACTCGGCCCACCCGGGGCCGGGTCCGTGCTCGGGTGCGCGCGCGGGCGCCTGTTCGGAGGACATCGCGGTCCATCATGGCACGGTATCTTCGGCCTCCGCTTCGCTCCGGCGTGTTCGCGGCCCCTTGGGGTCTCACCGGTCGGCCCCGTGTCGGGCACTCGTTCCTCGCACCCGCCACGCGTCCGACCGGCGAGACGGGCCCCGAACCTCGGGGTCGACGTTGTCCGAGGTTGGCGGAACGAGGTTCTCGGAGGTGGTCCTGAAGCAGGTGTTGTCGCGGCGGGGCGCGGACCTGCGGAATATGGGTGGACTGGGCCCGATAGGCTTGGTCCCCATGATCGACCTCCGATTCCTGCGTGAGCAGCCCGATGTCGTCCGCGCGTCACAGCGGGCGCGGGGTGAGGACCCGGCGTTGGTGGACGCCCTGCTCGAGGCCGACGCCGCCCGGCGCGCCGCGGTTGCGAACGCCGACTCCCTGCGCGCCGAGCAGAAGGCGCTGGGCAAGAAGGTCGGCAAGGCGTCCCCCGACGAGCGGGCCGGTCTGCTGGCGCACGGGCAGGAGTTGTCGGCGAAGGTCAAGGAGGCCGAGGCCGCGGAGCATGCCGCGAACGCCGAACTCGACCTCGCGCAGCGCGCGCTGTCGAACGTCGTGCAGGAGGGCGCGCCCGCGGGCGGCGAGGACGATTTCATCCTGCTCGAAACCATCGGCAGCGCACCCGAATTCGACTTCACCCCGAAGGACCATCTGGAACTGGGCGAATCGCTCGGGCTGATCGATATGGAGCGCGGGGCGAAGGTGTCCGGCGCGCGGTTCTACTTCCTGACCGGATACGGCGCGCTGTTGCAGCTGGGCCTGTTGCAGCTGGCCGCGCAGCGCGCCACCGCCAACGGCTTCACCATGATGATCCCGCCGGTGCTGGTGCGTCCGGAGATCATGGCCGGCACCGGTTTCCTGGGGCAGCACGCCGCGGAGGTCTACCGGCTCGAGGAGGACGACCTGTACCTGGTCGGCACCTCGGAGGTTCCGCTGGCGGGCTACCACTCGGGCGAGATCCTGGATCTGTCGGCCGGGCCCAAGCGCTATGCGGGCTGGTCGTCGTGCTTCCGCCGGGAGGCGGGCAGCTACGGCAAGGACACCCGCGGCATCATCCGGGTGCACCAGTTCGACAAGGTCGAGATGTTCGTCTACTGCAAGCCCGAGGACGCCGACGCCGAACATCGGCGGCTGCTCGGCTGGGAGAAGGAGATGCTGGCCGCGCTCGAGGTGCCGTATCGGGTGATCGATGTGGCCGCCGGTGATCTGGGCAGCTCGGCGGCGCGCAAATTCGACTGCGAGGCCTGGGTTCCGACCCAGCAGACCTATCGCGAGCTCACCTCGACCTCGAATTGCACCACGTTCCAAGCGCGTCGGCTGTCGGTGCGGTACCGCGACGAGAACGGCAAACCGCAGATCGCCGCGACCCTGAACGGCACGCTGGCCACCACGCGCTGGATCGTCGCCCTGCTGGAGAACCATCAGCGGGCCGACGGTTCGGTGCGGGTGCCCGAGGCGCTGGTGCCGTTCGTGGGTAAGGAGATCTTGGAGGCGGTCTAGAGTCCGAGGTCACCTACCTCCGGGCATCGGTAGCTAATGATTTGCGAACGAATTCGACAGAGCCACGGCATTTCCCGACTCGCCGGGGAAAGCGGGGAAGTGGGGATCGGGAACCGACTTTGCTCGGCGATTCCTGCGGATGTGACAACCGCTCGGGTCAACTGTGTCTAGGCTAGGGGCCGTGCGCGGAATCGGCTCGCGCGTCGATACCCGGACGCGGGTGCGGACGGTTTCGGCGCTGGCGACGGCAAGGGTCATGGCCCGGACCACCGGGGCGTTCTATGTGATGGGCGGGGTGCTCGGTCTGCTGCTGACCGCGATAGCCCCGGGCTCGGAAGGGAATCGGCCGCTGGTGGGCGCGGCCGCCGCGGTGGCGTTGTTGCTGGGCGTGAGCCTGCTGATCTGGGGCCCGCGGCTGCCGCATTCGATTCATCACGGCTACGTCGCCCTCGCGACGGTGCTGGTGACGATCGCGGTGCACTGGTTCCCCAATACCGTCGGGGCGATCGGGCTCTCCGCGTTCTACGTGTTCATCGCCTGCGACGCCGCGATCTTCTTCGGCTGGAAATGGGTTGCGGCCCACGTGAGCTTCGCGGTGCTGCTGTGCCTGTGGGTGGTTCCCTCGAGGGAGCTGCCGTGGTGGTCGGGAGTGATTCCGGCCGGGGTGACCGTCGGGGCCGGCATCGTGGTGGGCATTCTGACCCGGATGGCCTCGGACGCCGATATCGACGTCCTGACCGGCCTGCTCAACCGGCGCGGATTCGATCGCACGCTCAGCAATGCGATCGCACACGCCGCGCGCAGTGGTCAGGGACTCGCACTGGTTCTGGTGGATCTGGACCGTTTTCAGAAGATCAACGACCATCTCGGTCATCGCGCGGGTGACGCGGTGCTGCAGCGCGTGGCCGATACCTGGTCCAAACTGCTCGCTCCGGATCAGCAGCTGGCCCGATACGGCGGTGACGCCTTCGCCCTGCTGTTGCCCAATACCACCGAACAGGCCGCGATTCTGCTCACCGAGCAGCTGCGGGCCGCGGTCACCACCGGATGTTCCGCGGGTGTGACCTCCTGGCAGCCCGGCGAATCCGGATCGCTGCTGGTGAGTCGCGCGGACGTCGGCCTCTACCGGGCCAAGCAGGCCGGTCGCAACCGGACCGTGCTGGAGTCCTCCCGGCAGCTGCCGCTGGCGGTGGAGTTGCGCGAGGCCATCGATAAGGGCGCGCTGGATGTGCACTATCAGCCGATCGTGAGCCTGAGCGAAGACGGCGCGGGCCGTGCGGTCGGGGTGGAGGCGCTGCTGCGCTGGTCCTCGAGTGCGCAGCCCGATGTCACCACCGAGGGGCTGATCCGGGTTGCCGAGGAATACGACCTCATCGCCGATCTGGACGAGTTGGTGCTGCGCCGGGCCTGCGCCGACGCCGCACGGCTGCAGGAGACCTTCGCCCAGCTCGATCTGACCCTGAACGTCAATGTGAGCGGCCTGGAACTGGCCGAATCCGATTATGCCGACCGGGTTTCGAACATTCTGAACGATACCGGCTGGCCGGCGGGTCAGCTCGTGCTGGAGGTCACCGAGAGTGAGCTCGCGGCCGAATCCCAGACGGCCATCGGCAATCTCGCTACGTTGCGCGAACGCGGCGTGCGCATCGCCATCGACGATTTCGGCACCGGGTATTCCTCGCTGAGCCGGCTGGCCACCATTCCCAGCGACATCCTGAAGGTGGACCAGTCCTTCGTCGCGGCGATCCGCTCCGATTCGCCGGCCCCGCCCCTGCTGGGAGTCATTGCGGCACTGAGCCGGTCGCTGGATCTGCAGGTCATCGCCGAGGGTGTGGAGACCGAATATCAGGCCGCGGTGCTCACCGAACTCGGTTTCGCGCTCGCGCAGGGATATCACTACAGCGATTCGCATCCGGTGGCCGATCTCATCAACGACCTGAACGATCAGCACGGTCTGGTCGGCGCGGGCGTGCCCGACCACGAATTCTCCGCCAACGGCTGGATTCCGATGGATACCGGCCACGATTCGGGGGCCTTCGGCGGCGAGTAGCCGGACGGATCATCTTCCCGGCGTGGTCGTTCAGCGGGATATCGTTTCGTACCGGACAATCGCGGGTGAACTGACGCCGCGCGGGTGACGGCCGGAGCGAAAGGCAGCTGGATGGCGGAATTGGGTGTGGCCGTGGTCGGGTACGGGCTGGCCGGTGCGGTGTTCCACGCGCCACTGATCGCCGCGGAGCCCAGGATGCGGGTGGCCGCGGTGGTCACCTCCGCCGCCGAGCGCGCCGAGCGGGCCCTCGCGACGTATCCGGGTGTGCGGGTGGTCGCTTCCGCCGATGAGCTGTTCGCCGATCCGGACGGCGTCGATCTGGTCGTGATCGCCACCCCCAATCGCACCCACGCACCGTTGGCCGTGCAAGCGCTGAACGCGGGACTGCCGGTGGTGGTGGACAAGCCGTTCGCGCTCACCGCGGATGAGGCGCTCGAGGTTATCGCGACAGCCGAGCGGGCCGGGCTGGTCCTGTCGGTCTTCCAGAATCGCCGGTGGGACAGCGACTTTCTGACGTTGCGCCGACTGATCGAGGCCGGGGAGCTCGGGCAGGTGCGCCGGTTCGAATCCCGGTTCGAGCGCTGGCGGCCGGTCAGCAAGGGGAGTTGGCGCGAGGTCGGCGACGCCGCTGACGGCGCGGGCATCCTGTACGACCTGGGCAGCCATCTGATCGATCAGGCGCTGACCCTGTTCGGGCCGGCGACCGAGGTCTACTGCGAATTGGATTGCCGCCGACCGGATGTGCGGTCCGACGACGACGCCTTCATCGCGCTCACGCACGATTCCGGCGTCCGCTCGCACCTGTGGATGAGTGCGGTCACCCCGCGCCTGGGTCCCCGGATGCGGGTACTCGGTTCGGAGAGCGGATTTCTCACCTTCGGGCTGGACCCGCAGGAGGACGCGTTGCGCGCGGGACGCCGACCGGGCGACGGACAACCTTGGGGCACAGTGGATTCGGAGAACTGGGGCACACTGGGCACCCCGGAGAAGACCTATCCGGTGCCCGCCGAGCCGGGGAACTATCCGGCGTTCTACGCGGAGATGGCCGCCGCCCTGCTGGACGGCGCCCCGGTCCCGGTCGATCCGAACGACGCGGTGGCCACCTTGCAGGTTCTGGAGGAAGCCCGGATGTCCGCCGCGGGCGAGTGATCCGCCGGGAAACCCGCCGCCGGAACGCATTGCGCGGGGACCATGCGGACGCGGCCCTCAGAGCTTACGCGAGCGCAGCTCGTGCCCCTTGGACGTCTTGCACCGCCCCGACTCCAGATCCCACTGCCAGCCGTGCAGATTGCAGGTGAGGGTATTGCCTTCGACCACACCGAATTTGGACAGATCGGCTTTGAGGTGCGGGCAGCGGCGCTGCACCTCCCAGCCGGCCAGCTCGGTCGATGCCGAATCGTCGTGCGCCTCGGCGAACCAGCCGTCCGCGTAGGCGATTCGCTCATCGGTGAGGCATTTGAAGAAGGTGTAGAGGAATTCGTTGTAGCCGCCGATGCGCCACGCCTGGAACCGCGTGGACAGGAAGATCGTGTTCACCCAATCGGGTTCGTGATCGCGCAGCACCGTGCGCACCAGCTGCGGATCGATCCGGAAGCCGTAGCGGTACCGGCCCTCGCCCTCGATCGGCTCGCGCACCTTTCGCTTCGGAAAGTCCAGTACGAACGTCTCCTCGCCCAGCACCAGCCCGACCGGATAGCCGATACCGTCGCAGATCAGGTCGCTCTGCGCCATGATCGGCTCGAACAGGTCGCGCAACTGCGGTAGCAGCGGCTCGTCGCCGGTCGCCCAGGTCGCCTTCTGCGCGGCGAGCGCCGGAGCCATCCGCTGCGCCATCCGCTCGATGTATCCGGCCTTGTCCCCGTAGATCTCGTCCGGATCGACCGGGTGGGTGAGCTCGAGCTCCTTGCCGCGCACGTCGGCGACCGAACCCGGAATCATCAGCACGCCACCGGAATTGCCGTGGATCCGCATCTGCTCGAGGAAGACGATCTGGTCCGGGAATATGTTGCCCTCGTCGCCGTGATCGTCGTTGAGGTAACGCAACTCGTCGTCCAGGAAGACCGGGGGACCGGCCGAGGGGACCACCCAGGTCGCCCCGACCTGCTCGATATAGCTGCGCGCCCGGTCCATCCCGCGCTGCCGCTTCTGCTTGCCGAAGTTCGACTTGGTGCGCGTCGGGATGTCGTAGACCATCGGGTACCAGATCGCGCCCGAATACTGCAGCAGATGAATATCTATGTGCCCGAACGTCTCGTGCAGGACGTCCATATCGACCGGACGGGCGTCGTTCATGTTGAAGCACACCGTCTCGCCGTCCGAGACGACCAGCCCGGAGTCGCCGATCGGGCCGTCCGCGGGGGCGCGCAGCGCGATGATCATGATATCCATCTCGCCGCCCGGCCCGGTGATGGTCCGCTTGACCGAATTCTCGGTTTCGATGAACTTCGTGAAGCCGAGCTTCTCCAGTTCACGACGCAGATCCGGCACCGGGTAATCCGGCAGCAGCACGGTCGCGTCCTTGCTGACGTGGTCGGTCAGGTGCTGCGCGTCGAAATGGTCGCGGTGCAGGTGCGAGACGTACAGGAAATCGCAGTTGCCCAGCTCGTCCCAGTCCAGTCCGGTGTTGTCCGGGAACGGGAACCAGGACGCGAAATACGCCGGGTTGACCCAGGGATCACACAGGATCGTCCCGGCCGCGGTACGGATATGGAACCCGGCGTGTCCGACGCTGGTGATCTCCACGAACTTCCCTCCGATACGTTGCCGGTCACCCAGGGTACCGACTACGAGGAGACGTCGCCGATGCAGTAACCCTGCTTGCCCGACTTCAGGGTGAATGTCCGGGTCTGTTCGACTCCGTCGGTGGTCAGCACCGAGGCCGAGACCGTGAGATACGGCCCGCGCAACGCCGCCGAGGTCAGCGACTGATCGACGAAGGACTGCACGTCGTCGGCCTTGCCCGGTGCCGCGGCCAGCGGCGGGGCGGTGGTCCGGCCGGTGCCGGCGGGATCCCAGGTGCCCGGGGTGGCCGCGCAGCGCAGCGGGTGGGTGGCCTCCTTGTCCGCGGGGTCGAGCGGCGTTCCCGTGACGCGGTCGAGGTAGCGGCGCACGGTGTGCCGGGCGTCGGCGTCGTTGAACGCCGGTGTCGTCCCGGCCTGGTAGACCCGCGGACAGGCGTATCCGGTCGCGATGTCGCTGCGTTGCGCCACGACGGTGACCGCCCCGCGACCGGTGCCCTGCCAGGTGATCGCGGTGCCGTCGTCCACGCCGGGGCGGGCCAGCGCGCCGAGGATGGCCTTCTTGTCGGTGTACATGGACTGCACGTTCTGCGGGGCCACGGTCCAGCATTTGGCCTGCAGCCGGGTCGGCGACACCGACTGCAGGTCCATGGCCCAGCGGGTGAGCGCGTCGGCGGCGTCGGAATCCGGTTCGGTGAGTGAGACGGTTACCGCGAGTTCGCCCGGCCTCGGCTTCGGCAGCACCGGCGCGGCCGCCGCGGTAGCCGGCGCGGCCGTGGGCGATGCGCTCGTGGAGGAGGTCGCCGGGGACTGCGGTTCGTCGGCGCGGTAGTCGGTGCCCTCGATCCCCACCCGCGAATCGCAGCCCGCGACAAGTCCGGTCGCGATCAGTGCCAGCCCCCCGGCCAGTGCGTATCGGAGACGTCCACGCGAAGCCGGTCGGGGAAATTTCACTGCGGTGAACCTCTTTCCTGTACGCGTGTGCCGTTGTCTGAGCGGCGTGTGTGTGGATTGCGACACACGCCTGGGTGTAGCCCGATGTGCCGGGGACTACGCTAGCGGAATTGTGGAACCCGTCTACCGGTCGATCATCGGCCTGGCCCGCACCGTCTTCTTCGCGCAGGGGCTGAAATTCGACGTCCGAGGGGCCGAGCGCATCCCCGCCGTCGGTGGCGCGGTCATCGCCATCAATCACACCGGCTACATGGACTTCACCTATGCCGGGCTGCCCGCGCGCACTCCGAAACGGTACATCCGGTTCATGGCCAAGAAGGAGGTGTTCGACAGCGGCGTCTCGGGCCCGATCATGCGCGCGCTGCGGCACATTCCGGTGGATCGCTCGGCCGGGGCGGATTCCTACAAGGCCGCGCTGGATTATCTGCGCCGCGGTGAACTGGTCGGGGTGTATCCGGAGGCGACGATCAGCCGCAGCTTCGAGATCAAGGAATTCAAATCCGGCGCCGCGCGCATGTCGATCGAAGCGGGCGTGCCGATCATCCCGATGGTGATCTGGGGTGCGCAGCGGGTGTGGACCAAGGGACATCCCAAACGCCTGGGCCGCACCAACACTCCGATCCGGATCGCGGTGGGCGAACCGATCGCACCGCCCGTGGTGGGCGACGGGGATATCGGGGAGGCGGCCGCGGAGCTGACCACGCGCCTGCGCGCGACGATGCAGCAGATGCTCCAGGAATTGCAGCAGGGCTACCCGCACGAGCCCGGCGCTTACTGGGTTCCGGCTCGACTGGGCGGCGGTGCGCCCACACTGGAGGAGGCGAACGCGATGGACGCCGCGGACGCCGCCGCCAAGGCCGACCGCGCCGCGGCGGACCGGGATTCGGCCGGTGCCGACCCGGATCTGTAGTCCGACAGCGAGAGTGGATGCACAGGAGTTGTGAATATGGCGCGCGAACCCGTATTCGACGTTCTCACCGGATTGGTCCGCGGTGTGTTCCGGGCGCAGGGGCTGCGGCTCGAAATCGCCGGGCAGGAACATATTCCGCGTACCGGGGGCGCGGTGCTGGCCGTGAACCACACCGCGTACCTGGATTTCATGGAAGTCGGGTTGGTGGGCCGTCGCTCGGGCCGCAACGTGCGCTACATGATGAAGGCCGAACTCGAGCACGGCATCGTCGGCTGGCTCATGAAGCACTGCAAGGCGATCGGCGTCGATCGCAGCCACGCCGCGGAGTCGTACGAGCGCGCGGTGGCGGCGTTGCGGGACGGTGAGATCGTCGTCGTCTATCCGGAGGCGACGATCAGCCGCAGTTTCGAGTTGAAGGAATTCAAATCCGGCGCCGCCCGGATGTCGATCGAATCGGGCGCCCCGATCGTGCCGATGACGATCTGGGGCGCACAACGCGTCTGGACCAAGGACATCCCGAAGGAACTGGGCCGTAAGCATTTCCCGATCCACATCCGGATCGGCGAGCCGATCGCGCCGCCGTCCGGTGCGCTCACCGCCGCCGGTGTGGACGAGTTGACCGCCGAATTACGCTCCCGCATGGGCGATCTGCTCGAACAGGCGCAGGCGGGATACGAGATGCCCGCGGGCGCGCCCTGGGTGCCCGCCCGCTTGGGCGGCAGTGCGCCCACCCCGGAACGCGCGGCGGTCCTGGATCAGGAGGAATTGGCCCGCCGCCGCGCCGCGGCCCAGCGCAAAGCGGCGAGCTGAGCGGCGGACCGATCCGGCGGCAGCGGGATTCGACGTTGTCCCGCACCGTGTCCAGCGGTTGTGGAGCCGGTCGTAGCGGGGCATGGCGAGGTGTTCACCTATGACCGACTCGTGCCGACGTGGGCAGGCACGGTTCTGAAACGCGCGGTGGCCAACCGGTCCGGCATCGACTTCGACAACCTCGACCACCAGCGCCGGCCCGGCCGGCGGCCATTCCCCACGCTGTTGTTCCACGGTGACACCGACGCACTGGTGCCCATCGGCTCCAGCGACGCGTTCGCCGAGGCCCATCCGGAGTCGGTCAGCTATGTCCGGGTGGCGAACTGCGGGCACACACTGGCCTGGAACGCCGAACCGGACACGTACCGGGACGCGCTCGTGACGTTTCTGGCCACCGAATCCGGTTGAGCGAGAGCCGGATCAACCGCGCCAGGCGGTGGCGCAGGGGGTCGGAGCCGGGAGGGCGCCGCGGAAGTAGGCGGACGGGGCGGTGCCCATGAGGATGCGGAATTCGGCGGTCATGTGGGATTGGTCGTAGTAGCCATGGATGGCGGCGGTGGTGGCCAGCGGGTCGGGGCCGGCGTCGGCCAGGACGCGGCGAATGCGGCCGATGCGGGCGAACTGCTTGGGGGACAGGCCGATTCCGGTGGCGAACAGGGTGCGGAGTTGGCGCTCGCTGATGGCGAGGCGGGCGGCTACCTCGGGTACGGGTATCGACCGCTCGGCCAGGACCGCGGTGGCCGCTTCCAGAAGACGGCGGCGGCGCTGATGTTCCGGGACATCGGAAAGTGCCTGTGGCAGCGCGTCTTCCAGGATATTCAGCGCCTCGTCCGGGGTGCTGTGCAGCAGCCGGTCCTCGAATCCGGCCAGCGGGCCAGGGAAATCGGCCAGGGGGCGCACACGGTCGGTCAGTTCGACCGCGTCGACGCCCAGTAGCGGCCGCACCGCGGCGGGAGCCAGGCGCAGTCGCTGACATGCCGCGGACTCCTCGGCCCGCTTGTACGTCGCGCGGGTGCGCGGCCCGACCACCGCGACGTCGCGGCGGCCCGACCGCTCGGCCCGGATGACCACGGTGGTTTCCGCCTGCGGGATATGCGTGAAGGGCTCGGCGAGGTCGTC
Organism: uncultured Nocardia sp.; assembly: GCA_966435935.1. GTDB lineage: Bacteria > Actinomycetota > Actinomycetes > Mycobacteriales > Mycobacteriaceae > Nocardia. The sequence goes on along the minus strand of CBJNFW010000040.1, from coordinate 17,665 downwards.
GAGGAACGGGATGCGGCCGATTCCGGTGAGCCAGGGCCGCAGGGCGGCCGGAACCGCGAGCGGGCGCTCGAACTGCTCGGTGGTGCGCACGGGGGCGACGGACAGGACGCTCACCACATCGACTGTAGGCGCGTGCGCCGCCGAGCGGTCCTGCCGAAATTTCCTATGGCGCAGGGGCCGGTCCGCAGCAGGCTGAGCGCATGATTCTGGTGACGGGTGCCACGGGCACCATCGGCGGTGCGGTGGTTCGGCAGTTGGTCGAGCGGGGCGAGAAGGTTAGCGCGTTCACGAGAAATCCGCAGGCGGCGCGGCTGCCCGACGGCGTGCAGGTGGTGGGCGGCGACTTCTCCGATCCGTCCTCGATCGACGCGGCCGTGGCGGGGGTGCGGGCGGCCTTCCTGGTCAGCGTGCCCGGCCCGGACAAGGCCGACAGCGATACCGCACTGGTCACCGCCGCGCGGGCGGCGGGGGTGCGGCGGCTGGTGAAACTCTCGGCCATCGGCACCGGGGACCCCGCACTACGAGACTTCGCGAACTGGCACGTGCCCGGTGAGCAGGCGGTGCGGGAGAGCGGCCTGACGTGGACGATCCTGCGCCCCAGCGCATTCGCCTCCAATACGCTCGCCTGGGCCGAGGCGGTCCGGACCGGCGAGCCGGTGCCGATCCGCACCGGGACGGGCGGTCAGGGGGTGATCGATCCGCGGGACGTCGCGGCGGTCGCGGTCGAGGCACTGACCTCGGACGAACACGCCGGGCAGGTGTACACGCTGACCGGACCCGCGTCACTGTCCGAACCGGATCAGGCCAGTGTGCTGGCCACCGAGCTGGGCCGCCCGGTGACACTCGCGCCGCTGTCGCAGGACGCGGTGCTCGCGCATCTGCGGGCACGCGGACTGTCCGAGAAGTACATCGAGGTGGTGCTGCAGGGGTCGGCCTTCATTCGCGACGGCGGCAACACCACGGTCACCGACGATGTTCAGCGGGTCCTCGGCCGCGCGCCCCGGACGTATACACAGTGGGTGCGCGACCACCTCGCGGCGTTCACGGATGAGAATGGCGGCGCAATCGAGTCATAACGGACTGGACGGGCGTACCAACACGCGGCGCGGCGCGCCGTAACCTGGCGATGACAGGGCCGCAACCTGCCATTTCATGGCGTATGTCGGACCGAATGGATACGGTCGGAGATCATGAGCCGCTATGTGATGCCGGCCGAGTCCGCCCCGCATGCCCGGACGTGGCTGGCGTGGCCCGCCAAGGAGTCCGTCTGGGAGGATCTGCTGCCCGAGGCGCGCGCGGATGTGGCCCGGCTGGCCCGTGCCATCGCCGTGCGCGAACCCGTCGCGCTGCTGGCGCGCCGCGAACATGTCGAGGATGCCCGCCAGGTCGTAGGCGACGGGGTCAAGGTGGTCTCGGCCCCGCTGGACGACTTATGGGTGCGCGATACCGGCGCGACCTTCGTGACCACGCCCGAGGGCGGGGTGGTGGGGATCGACTTCAATTTCAACGGCTGGGGGCAGAAGGCCGAATACCATCTCGATGCCCGCGTCGCCCGAAAGATGCTGGAGTACGAGGGAATCGAGCGAGTGGTCGCGCCGATCGTCGCGGAGGGCGGATCGCTCGAGGTCGACGGCGAGGGCACCCTGCTGGCGACCGAGAGTTCGCTGGTCAATCCGACCCGCAATCCCGGCAGCGACCACGACGAGATCGAACGGGCTCTCGGCGATCTGCTGGGCGTGCGAAAAGTGGTGTGGCTTCAGGGCGTTGCGGGCCGGGAGGTGACGGACTGCCATGTCGACGCGGTGGCCCGGTTCGCCCGGCCGGGCGTGGTCGTGGTGGACCGGCCGGTGGATCCCGACCGCGACGACATCTTCGCCCGCGCCGCGGCCCGCGCCCGCGAAATACTGCGCGAGGCCACCGACGCCGCGGGCCGGAGTTTCGAGATCATCGAACTGCCGCAACCGAACCGGGCCGATATGCCCGGCACCCGCGGCGCCGAATTCCTCTACACCTACGTGCATTTCTACGTCGGCAACGAGGCGGTCTACATGCCCGCCTACGGCGACCGCCATGGTGACGATCGCGCCGCGGGCATCCTCGCCGACGCGTTCCCGGGCCGGGAGGTCGTCCCGGTGGAATTCAACGCGGTCGCCGAGGGCGGCGGCGGAATCCACGCGGCCACCCAGCAACAACCGGGCTGAGCCGCATACGCGTTCAGCTGGGGTCCGATCCCCGAATCGCGGAGAACCACACCGCCACCCCGGCAGCCACCGTGACGGCCCCCAGGAACGCGGGGAAGCCGCCACCGGCGACGTAGACCCACAGCAGGGCCGCGAACGGTGCGGCGACGACGTATTGGCCGTCCAGCAGGAGGCGGCGGGTGAATCGCGACGCGTCCGCGGCGTGCGCCGGGCCGTCGGGATCGGGGCGGGTCGGGTTCTCGTGCAGGCGGCCCACGGGCTCACGATCCCGTATCGGGCCCGACGGGAAGAGCCGCAGGTCGTCGAAATACACCGTGCCGTCCCGGAATTCGGCCTTGGAATCGGTCGCGGTGACGAGTGCCGAATCGAAATAGACCGGCAGCCAGCGGGTTCGGCCGCCTGCGTTGAGTTCGAGCCAGGATCTGCTGAGCAGGCGGTGCTGCTGACGTATCCGGCGGCAGCGCAGGGTGTTTCCACGTCGTCCGGTGGACTCGTTGTCGGATGGTCCGGAGGTCGTCGGCGCGGCGTCCATAGGTGCGGGGCCCGCCGATCCCGTTGCCGCGGCGCGCAACCCGGGATCGGTATGCCACGGCAACACTCCGCCCGCGACCAGGAGCCGAAACGCGCTGTACACCACCACGACCAACGCGACCGCGCCCAACATCGCCAACTGCTCCGAACCGGCGAACGGCACCCAGGCGAGGCAGATCACCAGGGCGCCGATCGTCGTCAGAACCGGATAGGCCAGCGGATGACCCGAACCGGAAATCACCGGAGAGCTGCCAGGACGCGACGTTCACCGAGTAGCAGAATGGTGCGCCCTTGCGGCGCAGGGCCTTTGCTCATCTGAGACCTCTCTGTAAATTGTTGATCATGAGGACCGCGTACAAGGTCCGGGCTTACCCGGATGTTGGACAAGCAGCGCTTTTACGCCGCACGTTCGGCTGCGTACGCGTCGTCTGGAACAAGACTCTGTCTGACCGAAAACAGCGCTACAGCGTTGCTCGAAAGTCGACTTCCTACAAGGAAACTGATGCCGCGCTGTCGGAGTGGAAGCGCACCGGGGAATTGGCATTCCTGTCTGAGGTCAGTTGTGTACCCCTGCAACAGACTCTCCGGCACCAGCACAATGCGTTCGCTGCCTTTTTCAAAGGGCGTGCTCGCTACCCACGGTTCAAGAACCGGCATGGCCGCCAGTCGGCACACTTTACCCGTTCGGCGTTCCGCATCAAGGCCGACGGGCTGTGGCTGGCCAAGACCGTGGCACCGTTGCGGATCGTATGGACATGGCCAGACATCGACCTGGCCTCGCTCAGCCCGACGATGGTGATCGTATCCTTGGAGCCGGATGGCCGTTGGTTTGTCACCTTCGCAGTGGATCAGTCCGACTTGCCTACGGTCATGCCGACGGAAAATTCGGTCGGTATAGATCTCGGCATCAAGAACTTCGCCACTCTCTCCACTGGAGACAAGATCGCCAATCCCGAGCATGTAGTTCGGCATGAACGTGGTCTGCTTCGTCATCAGCGGCGTATGGCACGGATGCGGAAAGGGTCCGCTAATCGTGCTAGACAGCGAGTGAAGCTCGCGCGCAAGCACTCCCGTATTCGGGATGCCCGCCGTGACTTCCTGCAGAAGATCTCCACCGATCTGGTGCAACGGTTCGACGCCATCGCGGTAGAAGACCTCGCACCCAGGAATATGGTCCGCAACCGGCGTCTGGCAAAGTCGATCAGCAGGGCCGGGTGGAGCGAGTTTCGGGCCATGCTCGAATACAAGGCCGAACGTGCCGGCCGCCGCATTGTGGTCATCGACCGCTGGTATCCGAGTTCGAAAACCTGTAGCGCATGTGGGCATCTTCTTGCCGCGCTCTCCCTTGGGACGCGAAAGTGGTCGTGTCCCGGCTGTGGCACTCGGCACGACCGAGACATCAACGCCGCCAAGAACATCCTCGTCGCCGCCGGGCTGGTGGAGACTGTAAACGCCTGCGGAGGCGATGTCAGACCGCAAGAGGTATCTCTTCGGCAATCGCCGGTGAAACAGGAACTCCTGGACGCGAGTCCGGGAAAATCCGTCCTGCAGGGCGGGGAGTAGTCAATTCAGGAAGCCGACTTTCGTCCAATCGGGGGTAGCGAGACCGAATGCGCCGATGTTGGCGAGATTGGCCCGGGTGGCGTAGGTGCCCGAGGCCTGTTGCAGGGGCAGCGAATAGCCTTCCTGCCAGATCAACTTGTCGCATTCGTTGGCCAGCTCGTTGGCCTTGGTCAAATCCAGTTCGGAGATGGTCTTGTCGATCAGGGCGTTCAGCTGATCGGAGCCTATGCGCGCCTTGTTGCTCTGTAGGTTGTTCGGGTCGTAGTAGTAGATCTGCTGGAGCGCGACGAGCGGCAGCGAACTTCCGCCCCAACTGAACTGCGCCAGATCGAAGTTCCCGGGGTCGATGACGTTCGTGAACAGTCCGGTGCCCGGCACGGTCTGGATATCCAGCTTCACACCGACCTTGGCCAGGTTCTGCTGGACGATCTTCGCGGTGTCGACCCATTCCTTCTGGTCGAACATCACATCGCGCAATTCGAGCTTCTTGCCGTCCTTTTCGCGGACGTCACCGTTCAGCTTCCAACCCAGGGCGTCGAGTTCCTTGGCCGCCGCGTTCGGATCGAAAGCAGCCGGGGCCGAATTATCCTGGTAGCCCTTCTGCCCCATCACGAAGATGTGGTTGTTCAGCGGCTTGGGATTTTCGACGATGCCGGTCTGAGCCTGGTTCACAATCGCCTGTCGATCGATGGCCTTCGAAATGGCCAGGCGCAGGGCAGGATCGGACAGGAGTGCGCCGGGCGCGCCGTTGAAGGTGATATGGCTCCAGCTCGGTTCCGGGGCGCGCCGCACCACCACGCCCGGTGCGTTCTTGGCTGCGACGACATTGGGCAGGCCGGACACATAGGTGTAATCGATCTCGTTGTTCTGCACCGCGCCCAGCACCGCGCTCTGATCGAGCCGGGTGAATGTGATGTTGTCCAATTTCGGTTTCGCACCCCACCATGCGGGATTGCGTTTCAGCACGATTCGGTCCTGCGTCCGGTCGATGCTGTCGATGACGAAAGGCCCTGAGCTGACCCCCAGACCGTTACGGTCCACGTCGTTGAACGCCTGCGGGTTCTCGGTGACAGCCTTCGGGTACAGCGGGCCGAACATGCCCTGCCACTCCGCGTACGGCTTGTTGAACGTGACGACAGCCTGTCGATCGTCGACTCCGCGTTCCACTTTCTGGACGCGTTCGAAGCCCTCGGTGGAACTGACCTGGAACCCCTGGCCGGTACTACCCAGTGCATGGGCCTCGGACTGCAGATCTTCCCAGGTGATCGGGGTGCCGTCGGACCATACCGCCTTGGGATTGATGGTGTAGGTCACCTGCTGTGGATTGGTACCGGTCAGCTTGATATCGGTGAAGTAGTCGTGGTCCACCGACATCTCACCAGCAGCGTTGCTGACGAACGCTGTCGGCAGCATAGGATCGATGATCGAGGAGGTGTCCGCGTCGCCGCCATCGATATGCAGGTAATTGAAGGTGGCCGGGAACGAGGTGATCGCAAGCCGAAGGTTACCGCCGTCACGCAACGCGGTCGGGTCCTGCGGATTGATGTCGTTGGCCGTTCCGATATTAACATTGGCTGCCTGATTGCTGCCCCCGGAACTACACCCCGACACCACCAATCCGACGGCGAGCGCCGGGATCGCGAGCGGGAGCAAGGTCGAACGAATCCGCATGGATCGATCCTTCCGTCGGGGCGGCCTCACTTGGCGAAGCCGATTGCGGTGAAGTCGTAGGTGGCCAGGCCGGGTGCGCCGATATTGGCGAGGTTGGCCCGGGTGGCCCAGTTCCCCGGATCCTGGGTCAGCGGCAGGGAGTGGCCTTCGGCGAAGATCTGGGTGTCGACCTGATTCGCCAGCGCGATGGCCTTGTCCGGATCGAGTTCGGACACTGCCTTGTCGATCAGATCGTTCAGGGCGGGTGAGCCGATCCGGCCGTAATTGCCCTGCACATTGTTCGGATACAGGCCGAATTCCTGCGGAATGCTGTTGAACACGAACACATCACCCGACAGGGTGTACTGCGAGGTGTCGAAGTCGCCCGGAATGATCACATTGGTGAAGTAGTCCTGTCCGGGGCGGGTATCGATGGACATCTTCACTCCGACCTTCGCCAGATCCGATTGGATCATCTTGGCGATGGTGACCCAGCCCGGATCGTTGTACATGACATCGCGGAACGCCAGCTGGCGGCCGTCCTTCACCCGGACGTCGCCCTGAAGCTTCCACCCCAGGCCGTCCAGCTGCCGCGCGGCAGCGGCCGGGTAGTAGGCGACCGGAGCCGAATTGTCCTGGTAGCCCTTCTGTCCCATGACGAAGATGTGGTTGTTGAGCACCCGCGGATGATCGGTCAGGCCCGCCAAGCTCGTATCGGCGATGGCCTGCCGGTTGATCGCCTTGGCGATCGCCACGCGCAGTGCGGGATCGGCCATGATCGAACCGGGCGCGCCGTTGAAGGTCAGCCAGCGCCACATGTTCATCGGCGCGTGCCGCAGTTGCAGCCCCGCGGTGCGCCGGATCAACAGGACGTCGTTCAGGCTCGCCATGCGCGCGAGGTCGAGTTCGTTGTTCTGCAGGGCCGCGGCCCAGGTCGACTGGTCCAGCACGCTGTAGGTGACGGTATCCAGCTTGGGCGGCGCACCCCACCATTTCGGATTGCGCGCCAACACTATCCGGCGCTGCGTGCGGTCGATCGACTGCACGACGAACGGTCCCGCGGACGGTCCCATATGGTCGGCCAGGCTGTGATTGAACGCCTCCGGGTCGCCGGTCACCGATTTCGGGTAGAGGATCGAATTACCTGAGTACTGACCGCGCCAATCGGCGTAGGGCGTGCTGAAGGTCAGTACCGCTTGCCGGTCGTCGACGCCGCGCTCGACCTTCTCGACCCGGTCGAAACCGTTGCTGATGGCGTACAGGTAGCGCTTGTCCCGCCCGTTCAACGCCTGCCAGGTCGCCGCCAGATCCTCCCAGGTGATCGGGGTGCCATCGGACCACACGGCCTTGGGGTTGATGGTGTAGACGACCTGTTGCGGATTGGTGTTGGCCAGCTTGATGTCGGTGAAGTAGTCGGTATCGATGGTGAGCTGACCGGCGGGATCGGCCTTGAACGCTCGCGGCATCGTCCACCGGATGAGATCGGCTGTCTCGCCTTCGTTTCCGTCGACGCACTGCACATTCCAGTTCGACGGGATGGCGGTGATCGCCAACCGCAGATTGCCGCCGTCGCGGACGTTCTCGCGGGGCTGCGGATTGATGTCGTTGACGGTGCCCAAGGTCGCCGAGCCGGTCGAGCCGGTCCCGGACGAACACGCCGCCGCCAGCGCCGATACCGATGCCGCCGCGACGACCTTGCCGAATGTGCGCCTCTTCACGATTCTGCTCCTAGCGGGCGACGACGGGAATGGGAACCGCGTCGATGAGCGCGCGGGTGTAATCGTGCTGCGGATCGGTCAGAATCTGTTCCGCCGGGCCGATTTCGACGATCTTGCCGCGATACATGACCGCGATGTCGTGCGCCAGATTCCGCACCACCGAAAGATCGTGGGAGACGAACAGATACGACAGTCCGCGCTCGATCTGCAGATCGCGCAACAGGTTCAGCACACCGGCCTGAATGGAGACGTCCAGCGAGGACACCGGCTCGTCCAGCACCAGGATCTCCGGATCCAGGGCCAGCGCCCGCGCGATATTGATGCGCTGCTTCTGCCCGCCGGAGAAGTCGGCCGGATACCGGTCGACGTGCTCGGCGCGCAAACCGACCTGTTTCAGCAATTCCGGTACCCGCGAACGAATCTCCTCACGCGGACGTCCGGCGATGCGCAAGGGTTCGGCCAGGGCGTCGAAGATCGGCATGCGCGGATCGAGCGACGCCGACGGGTCCTGGAAGACGATCTGCATCTTCGCCCGGATCTCCCGGCGGCGGGCCTTGGTGAGTGTCGCGACATCACTGCCGAGTACCTCGATCGTGCCGCTCTGCGGCGCGGCCAACTCCATGATCTCGGTCAGGGTGGTGGATTTGCCGGAGCCGGACTCACCGACCAGCGCGAGTGTGCGGCCCGCGCGCAGTTCGAAATCGATCCCGTCCACCGCGCGCACCTCGCCGGTGCGGCGGCGCAGGATCACTCCCGAGGTGATCGGGAATACCTTGGTCAGTTCCGAAACCCGCAGGACCACATGCGAATCCGTCTCGACCTCGGGTTCGGGTTCGGTGATCTCCCGCCGATAGGCCGAGAACAGTTCCGCGGAGCCGATTTCCGCGGTGCGGATGCAGGCCGCCCGATGTCCCGGCGTGATGTCCTGCAGCGGGGGTTCGGCCGCGTGGCACTCGTCGATGGCGACCGGGCAGCGCGCCGCGAACGGGCAGCCGGGCGGCAATGCGTGCATGGCCGGCGGTGAGCCCTCGATGGGGATCAGCGGCGTGCGCGCCGGACCGTCCATACGCGGGATCGAACCGAGCAGCCCCACCGTGTACGGCATCCGCGGGGAGCGGAAAAGGTCTGTGGTGCCAGCGGTTTCGACGATCTTCCCGGCGTACATGACCGCCACCCGATCCGCGATGGTCGCGGCGATCCCCATATCGTGCGTGATCATGATGACGCCCGCACCAGTGATATCGCGCGCGGTGCGCAGCAGTCCGAGGATCTGCTTCTGTACCGTGACGTCCAGCGCGGTGGTGGGCTCGTCGCAGATGATCAGTTCCGGATCGTTGGCGATGGCCATCGCGATGACCACGCGCTGACGCATACCGCCGGAGAATTCGTGCGGGAAGGCGCGCGCCCGCGCCTGCGGTTCGGGAATCCCCACCAGGTCCAGCAGTTCCACCGCGCGAGTCGCGGCCTGCTGCTTGGACATCGAGCCGTGTGCGAGCAGCGCCTCGGCGATCTGGTCGCCGATCCGGTACACCGGGGTCAGCGCCGAGAGCGGATCCTGGAACACCATGGAGATCCGGCTGCCGCGATAGGTCGACAGGGCCTTGTCGTCCATGCCGAGCAATTCCTTGCCGCGCAACCGGATCGAGCCGCGCACTCGGGCCTGATCGGGCAGCAGGCCGATCACCGCCAGCGAGGACACCGATTTACCCGAACCCGATTCGCCCACGATGGCGAGCACCTCGCCGTCGGCGACGGAGTAGTTCACTCCGCGCACCGCGTCGATGCGGCCCTCCTCGCCGGGGAAGGACACGTGCAGATCGGAAACCTCCAGCAGCGGAGCGGTCGTGGTCTGCTTCGGAGCCTCGGGTGCGGCGGCGGTGGCTGATGTGTCGGTCATGACTGAGTCTTCCGCTTGCTCTGCTTCGGGGCCTTGGCGGTCTTGCGACGGGCTCGCGCACGGGAGGAACTGGGGTCGAAGGCATCTCGCAGGCCGTCACCGACCAGGTTGGCGCACAGCACGATCGCGATCAGGAAACCGCCCGGGAACAGGAACAGCCACGGAAAGGTCAGCGCCGATTGGGAATTCGCCGCGATCAGCGTGCCCAGCGAGACGTCCGGCGGTTGCACGCCGAATCCCAGGTAACTCAGGCCGGTTTCGGACAGCACCGCCGCGCCGAGGGCCAGGGTGGTGTCGATGATCAGGAACGAGGCCACGTTCGGCACGATGTGCGTGACGATCAGCGACCGCGTCGACGCGCCCATGTACTTCGCGGCGCGGACGAATTCGCGTTCCCGCAGGCTCAGCGTCAGCCCGCGCACGATGCGCGCGCTGATCATCCAGCCGAACGCGGCCAGCAGAATGATCAGCAGCGGAATCGATCCGCTGCCCTTGGTGCGCGGGGAGAAGATCGCGATGATGATGAAACTGGGCACCACCAGCAGCAGATCCACCAGCCACATGATCGCCCGGTCGGTCCAGCCGCCGAGCAGGCCTGCCACCGCACCCGCGGCCACCGCGATGATCGAGCCGAGGATGGCCACGCAGAAGCCGATGATCAGCGATTTCTGCAAGCCGTGCAACGTCTGCGCGAGCAGATCCTCACCGCTGCCGTCGGTGCCGAACGGATGGTTCGGGCTCGGCGCCTGATACAGCGCCGCGTAATCCATGTGCCGGTAGTCGTAGGGCAGGATCGGCGGCAGCGCGAACGCTGCGATCACGATGAGCAGCAACACGATCGCGCCCGCGATGGCGGCCTTGTTCCGCAGGAACCTGCGCCACACCAGTTTCCGGCGTCCGGCCGCGGTGGGCTCGGGCGCGCCCTTGCTGATCAGTTCGACTTCTGTCATGACACACGCACCCTCGGATCGAGCATGGCGTAGACGATGTCCGAGAGCAGGCCGGATATCAGGATCACCAGGCCGGCGAAGGTCGTCACGGTGACCACGATGTAGAGGTCCTGCTTGTTGATCGCGTCCACCAGCCATTCGCCGACGCCGTGCCAGCCGAAGATCTTCTCGGTGAACACCGCGCCGGTGATCAGACCGCCCAGGCCGTAGGCGAACAGCGTCGCCATCGGGATCAGGGCGGTGCGCAGGCCGTGTTTGTACAGCGCGCGTTTGCGGGTGAGTCCCTTGGCGCGGGCGGTGCGGATGAAATCGCTCTGCAGAACGTCGAGCATGGCGTTGCGCTGATAGCGGCTGTATGCGGCCATCGAGCCCAGGGCCAGGCCCAGCGTGGGCACGACCATGTGCTGCAGCCGGTCGACGAACTGATTCCACAGCCCGTCCACGGCGGTTGCCGAGGTTTCGCCGGTATAGAGGAAGATCTGCTGACCGGTTGCCGTATTGAGTTCCAGCGCACCGTATTTCAGTAGCGTCGCCAACAGGAAGATCGGCGTGCTGAGCACCAGCAGCGAGATGATCGTGGTGAAATAGTCGCTGAATCGGTACTGCCGGATCGCTCCCGCCGCGCCGATCAGCACGCCGAGCGCGGTACCGATCACCGAGCCGATCACCAGCAGTCGCAGACTCACCCCGATCCGGCGGCCCAGTTCCTGACTCACCGGCTGACCATCGAGGGTTCGACCGAAGCCCCCGTGCACCACGACGTCCTTCACCCAGGTGCCGTAACGCGGCAGGATCGGCTCGTTGAGATGCAGTTCGGCCGCCTTGGCGTCGATCACCGACTGCGGCGGGCGGGGATTGCGCTGCTCGAGACTGTCCAGCGGATGGAACGTCAGCGACGCCAGCGCGAAGGTCAGGAACGAGGCGAGCACCAACAGCACGACATAGTTGAGCGCACGTCGTAGCAGAAAGCCGGTCATCAGTCCCCTCGGGTCGGTTACTAGCCCCCGATCATAGGGATAGATATTCCGGCGAGCGCGTTACGCACGACGACCGCACTTTCCGTCGCGAGATATCGTGCAGAGAAGGTTTCAACGTCGTCGGGCGGTCCGACGTCGTACGACAGGGGGCGGGTCGTGAGTTATCCCCAGTATCCGGGCGGCTATCAACCGTATCCACAGGGCCAGGGCATGGAACCGAGCGGCGGGACGGCGATGGCCGCCGGTGTGCTCGCCTCGCTCGGTGCGGTCGGGCAAATCTTCGGCGGAGTGCTGGACGTCGTGGTGGGCGTCGCCCTGCCCGATTTCGGCGATTCCGCCGTTGCGTTCCACTCCTGGTTCACCGGCTATCTGATCGTCCTCGGAGTGGTCGGCCTGGTCACCGGGGGCTTGCTCACCGCCGGTGCGGTGGCGATGTTCCGGCGTAAGCCGCTCGGGCGGATCCTCATCGTCGCCGGATGCGTGGTCACGATCGTCACCGGGGTGGCGGCGTATACCGTGCTGAACGTCGGCGATGTGAGCGCGGGGCACGGTGCGGTCGGGCTGATGAGCGGATTCGGCGGAGTGGTCGGACAGGTGTTTCCCGTCACCACCGCGATCCTGGCGTTGGTGCCCGCGACCGGGCGCTGGCTCGCTCACGTTCCCGGGCGGGCGACCGGATATCCCGCGCCGTACCCGGGTCGGGTGCCCGCGGGGTATCCGGCGCCGAACGCACCGTACGTGGATCCGTTCCGGCCGGGCCCCGCGCCCTGTTCCGGCCGTTCGTATCCGGGACAGCCCGCGCCGTACGCGGGGCAGACCGGGCCGTACGCGGGGCAGACCGGGCCGGGTACGTCGGCCGGTGCGCCGGGCCCGATCGCCGGCGGGACGCCGCAGGCTCCCGGATCGATGCCCTATTCGAACGAGCCGACGCCTTTTCCGGAGGTGCCGCCGCTCGACGCGGCCGAGGATTCGTGGCGGCGTCCGGGAAACTGATTACTTCGGCACGAGCATTTCGGGCAGGATGGAATAGGTGACTCGCCTGAACTCGCCCAAGCCCAGACTGGTGGCCACCGATGTCGACGGCACGTTGATCGATCGGGCCGAGCAGGTGAGTCCGCGGACCCGGGCCGTGGTCAAGGCGCTCGTCGACGACGGTGTGCATTTCGTCCTCGCCACCGGGCGGCCGCCGCGGTGGATCGATCCGGTCGTGGACGGACTCGGCTACCCGCCGCTGTGCGTCTGCGGTAACGGTGCGGTCGTCTACGACAGCGCCGCCGACCGGATCCTGTACAGCAATTCACTGGATGTGGACAGGCTCGCCTGGCTCGCCGAACTCGCCGAACGAGTCCTGCCCGGCTGCGGTCTGGCCGCCGAGCGCGTCGGCGAGACCGCGCACGATGCCGCCACTCCGCAGTTCGTGAGTTCGCCCGAATATCAGCATGCCTGGTTGAATCCGGACGATACGCAGGTCGCCCGCCGCGAGGTGCTCGCCGCGCCCGCGATCAAGATGCTGATCCGGCTGCCCGGCACGACCAGCGCCGATATGCGCGCGGCGCTGGAGCCGCATCTCGACGACCGTGCCGACCTCACCTATTCCACCGATCACGGCCTGATCGAACTGTCCGCGCCGGGGGTCACCAAGGCGTCGGGCCTGACCATCGTCGCCGAACGTCTCGGGATCGAACACCGCGACATCATCGCCTTCGGCGATATGCCCAACGACGTCCCGATGCTGCGTCTGGCCGGTCACGGCGTCGCGATGGGCAACGCCCACCCCGAAGCCATCGCCGCCGCCGACGAGATCACCGGCAGCAATGCCGAGGACGGCGTCGCGCGCGTCCTGGAACGCTGGTGGTCCAGCTGAATTCGCGTTCGCGGGCCGAATTCGCCTCGGCTGGACGGCATTCGCGTCGCCGAGGGTGTTCTGCGCAGTGATCAGGGCAGGTGCGGTGATCGAGACGCCGACCGGGGATCGTGTTCGCGTCCTCGAATGCTGAATAGGTACGGATTCGAGGCCGCGTCCGGCATTTCGGGGTCGACCTGCTGGATTTTCTTGCGGGAGTTAGCCTCTCCGCTGCCTCCTGAAAGCTGGACTCCGACTCGGGCTGCTGTCACCGGGAGTGCGTACGGGATCTTAGTCGATGCCGACCGTGCCGATGGTCGATGAGAGTGGTTCGCGTTACCGGACCGATCGACGCGAATGTGACGAGTCCGCCCGGATGCGGGCGGACTCGCTGAACTCCTTGTGCGACAAGAGCTAACGCTGCAGGGTCGAATGCGGGAATGCCGGGGCGAGTGTGGGCATGGGGGCCGTCGCATCGGGCGTGGGTCCGGGACTCGGCGATGGCTCGGAATTCGAAGTCGAGTACCCGGCGTTCCTGCCGGAATCGGCCGGCGCGGCAACGCTTTTCCCGGGCCTGTTCGAATCATATTGTGACACACCGCTATTCGACAGCTTGCGGGCGGCCATCGAGGAAGCGGTGTCCGCGGCTATTTCGCGGATGTGGTCCATCCGGGCATAGGCGGCATTGCCCGGGCAACTGGTCTTGCCGACGTCCCGGTGGGCCAGGACGGTCGGCAATTTCACCGCCGCGCCCTTCTCGTACTGGGTGTAGCCGGTGCCCTGCGAGTGCAGGGTGGTGCTGCTCAGCGGGTTCAGTCCGGCGATCGCGGCCCGCCAGCCGATGAAACGTCCGGCGGCCTGGATCGCCGCATCGGTCGGCGGCTGGGATCGGAAATCGCCCATCAGCGCGACCCCGGCGGTGTGCTCGTTGAAGCCGCCCGCGTGCGCGCCCTGCACGGGTTTGTCCAGACCGCCGGCGCGGCCCTCGAAGATCCGGCCGTACTTGTCCACCAGGGCGTTGTAGCCGATATCGCACCAGCCCAGCGTTTTCGCGTGATAGGCGTAGATCGCCCGGACGATGCCCGGCGATTCCGCCGCGGTGTAATCGTTGCGGCCTGCCGTGTGGTGCACGATGATTCCGCTCAGGCCGTCGTCGACGGTCGGTTTGCCGCACCGCAGCGAGGGGTCCGCGCCCCACTGTGCGCGGGTGATCACCTTCGGGCCGCCGTCGGGCAGCGGTGCGGCGGTCGCGTCCAGCGCCGCGTCGGACGGGCCGCGGCCCGGGTCGATCAGCACGGCGGATACGTCGGTCGCGCCCTCGGTTCGGTCCGTCGCACCGGCCTTGTGCGTGAGCAGAACCTGCACATCCTTGGTGCTGCCGACATAGATCGGCTCGGTCCCGGCGCGGTCGGGCGTGGTCGCGTCGGTGGGGCCGGTCTCGATCGGATCCGCGCAATACCAAGCGCCCCAGTCGCCATCGGCATCGCGCGCCCGGATCATCGCCGTCGTCCCGTCCAGATCCTTCGCGGTGAGCGCCACCATGCTGAACGGCGTCTCCCGCGTGACCTCCTTGACCCGCGCGCCCACCTGTGCCGCCACCTCGGGTGAGACAGCCCCGGGCGCCAGTGCCGGTGCGGCGGGGTCGGCTCCCGGTACCAACGCCGGATCGCTCACGGCCGCATCCGGATTCGCCGATGGGTTCGGCACGGCAGAGGTTCCGGAGGGGTCCGGCGCTGCGGGTGAGGTCGGGTAGTCGACCGGCACGGCCACACTCCTCGCGCCGGACCGCACGGCCGCGGCGGGTGCGCTATTCGCTGGGTATGCCCTCGGATCAGCCGGAATATATTGCGTATCAGCCGTTTTCGAAGCCTTTGGAACACGGGTCGATGCGGATACCGGCAGGGCATGCGCCGCACCGGCCGAGGCGCGGGTGACCCGTGTGGCGGCGGTTTCGCTACCAGGGGAGGGCGTCGCCGGTCCCGGAGCGCGGAAAGCGGCTGGTACCTGCGGTGTCGCGGGTCCGGCCGGAGTCGCGGGTGCGGGCTGCGCCGGGACCTGCGCCTGAGGTCCGGAGGGGACCTGCGGGGTGCCGGGGAGTGGGGCCGCGGGCGACGTGGGCCGAGTGTCGGGGACCTGCGGGAAAAGTGGCGCCTGGACGCCGGGTTGCGGCGTCGGTCCGGCTGGTCCGGCCTGTGGTGCTGCGGTATCCGGGTTTGGCGTGGTCCGCGGATCGCCGAGTCGGGGGAGCGGAATTTCGGCGGGGAGTTGCAGGCCCGGAGGCAGGGGCAGGTTCGGCGGTATCGGCACGGCGCTCGGGAGCGGAAGGCGGCGGAGGTCCGAAAGGCGCAGGTCGGGCAGGCTCAGGCCGCTGAGTTCGTGCAGTGGCAGCACGGCGTCCGGGACCGAGTCCAGTAGGACCTCGGCGAAATGCGCCGGAATAGCGGATAGGTCGCTGTTATCGGTGTTCCGATATTCCGGCGAACCCTGCAGTGCGATCGCGGACAGCGGTGCGACGACCGCGAGCGTGGCGACGACGGGAAGGACGTACGACCTTTTGGGTCTGCGGTACGGCACGAGCTGCTCCATTCGAGGTAGAACCGGCGACCGTCGGTCGGGTGGCCATGGTTGATTCCTGACGGATCAAGCGTCACACTGGTCCCAACCGACAAATCTAAACCTTTGGTAGAGGCTTAGATAGCAATAACTCGAATGTAGCTTTCCGATAGACATCCAGCGGGCAGGCAGGCGGGGAACGTCCCGCCGACCGGTGCGCGGAATCCGTGGGAGTGCGTGATGACCAGCTCGAAACGTCCGAGGTTCGTGCCCATGCGCCACGGCGGACTGTCGCGCAGACGCCGTCACCGGCGTGTCGCGATGGCGGGTGGGATGGTCGCCGCGCTGACCGCGGGTTCCGGCGTTCTCTATTGGGCATGGCCCGCTGCGGTGCCATACCGCACGACCGCGGGCGTGGACGAGGGGCACGGCCGAGGAATGAGCCAGTTCGGCGCGTTCGACCAGGCCAAATCCGGGACGAATGCGATCGGCATTCTGCAGCGCTACTATCCGGGCGCTCAGCTGGCCACCATCGCGCCGACCGCGGTGCGGGTGCGGCTGATGGGACAGGACGACAAGCCGCTGGACGTCTACTCCGATTCCGGGCTGAGTGTCGCCGGCCGGAATGTGCTGCCCGGGCAGGTCGCGCATCTGACGCCCACGTCCGGCGGGGCGGATGTCACCGTCCTGTCGGGCTGCGGCGGGGACGTGCTGTGGCAGGGGTCCACCGCCGACCCGTGGGTCTACCCGATCGCGCCCGGCGCCAACCGTCCGGCGGCCGAACAGCTGAAGATCTGCGGTGCCGGCGGATATCGGGGAGCGCTGGGCGTCGCGCTGGACGGCCAGGAGATCCGCACGGTCGATCGCGTCGACACCGAGGACTACCTGCGCGGCGTCGTGCCGACCGAGATGTCCGCCGACTGGGCGGATCAGGGCGGCGGTGAGGCCTTGCGTGCCCAGGCGATCGCCGCCCGGTCCTATGCCCTGGCCGAGACCCGCTACCCGTACGCGCAGACCTGTGACACCCAGGACTGCCAGGCGTATTCGGGAACCAGCCGAGAGGATCCGCGCACGGATGCGGACGTCCGCGCGACCGCGGGCCAGGTACTGCTGCGCGATGGCCACCTACTGCGCACCGAATACTCCTCGGCGCCCAACGGCGTGCACCCCATGGATGCCGGCATGTTCGAAATCGGGCCCACCCCAGCCGAATTGACTCCCGCCGCCCCGCTCGCCCCCGCCGATCCCCCGGCACCCGAGCCCGCACCCGGCCCGACCGCCATCGACACCAAATACGCCCAAACCGGCGGTCCTACAGGCACTTTGGGACCGGCCCTCGGCCCCGAATCGCTCCTGCCCGGCCGCGGCGGCACATTCCGGCTGTTCCGCAACGGCGTCATCATCGCCACCCCGACCCTGGGCACCAAGGTCGTCGATTTCACCACCCTCCTGCAACTGGCACCCGGTGTCGCCACCCCGGCCGCCGCTGCCAACTCGGGCACTCCGGTCGACTCGAATAGCCCTGTCGGCCCGGCCTCTCCCGCCAACTCCGGTAGCCCGGCTGTGCCGGGTGTGTCTGCGAACTCGGGTGGTCCGGCTGTGCCGGGTGTTTCGGTGAACTCGGGTGGTTCGGGTGTGTCTGCGAACTCGGGTGGTCCGGCTGTGCCGGGTGTTTCGGCGAACTCGGGTGGTTCGGGTGTGTCTGCGAACTCGGGTGGTCCGGCTGCGCCGGGTGTTTCGGCGAACTCGGGTGGTTCGGGTGTGTCTGCGAACTCGGGTGGT
>CBJNFW010000039.1:0-40667 GCA_966435935.1 uncultured Nocardia sp. | reverse complement strand
CCGGCCGCCCCGGGGTACGGGTCGGCCGGACTCTCGTGTTTTTCAAACATGGTGTGCGGCAGTCTGATTCGGGTCGTTATCGCGGCCTCGGGCCATCGCCGGTCGGCCCGGCTCAGCCTTTTGTTCGCCGCTGCCACGATCACCTCTGCCGGCACATCGGCGACGCGCTGCCGACATCGCGCCGAACGTTCACAGCCCCGTCATGCTCGCCGCCACCACTCATAGGGGCATCTGCAATCCCGCGCAATTTGCCGCCGTGTCGAGCGGCCTGGCTGCTCGCACACGAGTCCAGTGGGGGACAGGCGGCGAGTGCGTTCAGCCGGATTCGATCGGATTCAAGCGCCTTCGGCAGGGCTGGGAGGCGCAGATTTTTCCCACTTTTCCCAAAGTAGCCACAGCCGCTGGACGGCTGACCGGAACCGGACCACTTCGGAGATCCCTAGTCGCTTGTGCTGCGCTCTCCTCGCTCGGTCAGCAATATCCGCGCTATCCGCCTGACCTGCGAGAAGTGTTTCCGATAGCCGAAGCGCAGTTTGACGAAGCTGTCGTACGGCGTGTTCACTGCGCATCACGGCCCCCGACCGCTCACCCCGTCGGCGAGCCGGCGCAAACGTCAAAAGTGCCCCCCACCGGACTGGACCTCCGATGAGGGGGCATGACCAGGAAGAATGGAGCTTCCCGGCATGTTGCATGCTATCTGCAGGCATGGCTGGAGACCACCCCGGCCCGCAAGATTCGGCCAGATAGTCGATCTGGCCGACTACTCTGCCGCAGCAGAGGAGCGGATGAGATTTCAGGACCGCCCCGCACTTCGTACCGCGAGATCCGATGATGAGCTACTGGCCGAACGAGTTGTCGCTGAGCGGGTTCGGGCTCGCGAGCGTCGGCAGGTCTTGAGATCAGGCTTGGCCGATGCCTCGATGGCCGATTGGGAGCGGAAGGTCCACGAGCGAATACGACGGACCGAACTGAAGGATGAACTCTGGCACCGGCGAGCGGATGCCGACCATAGGCGTGCCACCAGCCCAGCGGCACTGACCGCTGCCCTCTATCGGCAGGCGACCTGGGCGTCGAGAGTGTTGATCGGCGCCGTCGCAGTCGGTATGTCGTGGTCGGGTGTGAATGTGCAGCACAACTTGGTGCCTGGCGGAGACATGGCTGACCCGTTGTACTGGCTCAGCTACGGGGTAGAAGCGCTGGTCTCTGTACCCCTGATCATCGTCATGATGGTGACGACGACCGCCACCCGACGCGGTCGGACTGTCGCGCGCGGTCGGATTGCATTGCTCGAGGTTTTCCTCCTGGGAACCTCGCTCGCACTCAACGTCGCTCCCCACGTTGCGGCTGCAGAGTGGGCAACCGCCATCGAGTTCGGCATCGCACCAGTGATGGTCGGGGTGATGCTGAGCTTGCATGGCTGGGTTTCACGGCAGTACGCAATGCTGATCGCCGATAATTCAGACGCTGACGAGACCATATCCCAGCCGCCGCGGCGCCAGGAGACGGAGGTCATGGCGGATGCGGCTTGACTGCGCCCGGCCGGTGCTGCACGGATGGCCTCCGCTGAGGTGCGGGTGCCGTGCTGTGTTGATCAAGACGACCAACAGCACGCGGGTGTACGCTATGTCTCTGCGCTGAGCGCCGTAGGACGCTCGCCACCCGCTTGTGATGGACCGGCCTTTCGGCTCTATTCGGGCTGGGGCAGGAAAGGTCCTGTCGCCTGCCAGCCTGAAGGGACCACCGGTTTGCCATGAGCATGGGACCGGGTTGGGTCCGGTCGCGGGGTCGTTTATCGATCGTGGCCGATGACCGGGCTGCTGGTCAATCAGTCCGAGCTGCTGGGATGGGTCGGTTTGCCGCGGCGCGGCTTCTGGCGTTGGCGGTAGGACTCGCCCTCGACGACGAGTTCGTAGGCTGCGGATTGCAGCCGGTCCATCGCCGATTGGGCCAGGAGCGGGTCGGCCATCATGGTCAGGATCTCTGGGGGTTCTCGGTTGCTGGTGATCACGGTGGAGGCTTTGCGGTGGCGTTCGACGATGAGCTCGTAGAAGTCGTTGGTCTCGACCGCTTCGAGCCGGTGCAGGGCCAGGTCATCGATGATCAGCAGGTCGACGCGGTGCAGTTTGCGCATCTCGTCCTCGTAGCTGCCGTCCAGCCGCGCGCCGCGCAGCCGTTTGAACAGTTTATCGGCGCGCTCGGTGTGAACGGTATGGTGGCGGCGGACCGCGATGTGTCCTAATGCGTTGGCCAGGAACGTCTTTCCAACCCCGACCGGACCCATAATCAATACGTTGTAGGCGTCGGCGAGGAACCGCAGCGAACACAGCTCGGCCCAGAGTTCGCGGTCGAAGGTCACCGCAGTCGAATCGTCCCATGCGGCCAGGTGCATCTGCGGGTCCAGGTGGGCGGTCGTGGCGCGGCGCTGCTCGGATTGCCGGTCGCGGCGGGTGACCTCGTCGGCGAACAACATCTCCAGAAAGTCGTGGTGCGGCAGCCGGTTCGACCGCGCGAGCGCGAGGCGCTCGGGCAGGGTGTCCAGGAGCTGGCCCAGCTTGAGCCTGCGCATCAGCGACTTCAGCTCCGGGGTGACCTCGATCGGTTTGACCGCCGGGGCCGCGGCGGGACGGCGAGTGGTGCTCATGAAGGCCTCCTGACAGAGAAATCGGTGGTGGAACGGACGAACCGGGACGGCGCCGGTGGCGGCAGCAGCGTCAGCTGCTGACCGGTGGTGCCGCGGGCCAGCATGCGGTCGATGACACCGACGTCGATGACTTGGGCGTCCAGGGCGCGGCGGCAGGCGTCGTCGACAGCGTCGGCGCCGTGGCGGCGCACGAGCCCGAGCAGCCGGTAGACCTGCCGCATCTTGGTCCAGGGCAGCGGATGCTCGAGCACCGCCGCCGCATAAGCGCCGACATGAGCGCCGTGGTCGAATGCTTTGCGTTGCAACGTATTCAGATCGCGCATCGCATAGGCGCTCAGCTCGCTGGGCAGGTCCGCCGGATCGGTCTGCCGGCGACCGGGCCCAACCTTGGAGTGGACTTTGATCAGTTCACCACGGAAGTAGAGCTTCACCGTCTGTGAGTCGACGCGGGCGGACAGGCGCTGCCCGACGAGATCACCGGGAATGCTGTAGAGGGCATGGGAGATCTGAACATGCCGGTCCGGTGCAACTTTCGGGCTCACCCAGGTAGGGATGTCGAATTCGGTGTCGGGCAACGGTTTGAGCTTCGGGTGCTCGTCGGTGGCGAACACTTCGGCCGGACGCAGGCGTGTGGTGCCGTGGATGCGCATTCCTGCGGTCTCCGCGCACCACCGCTGCGCATGTTCCCGGCAGTCCTGAAGGTCCCGGAATTGTTCCCCGGCAAAGAAATTCGACCGTGCATAAGGAACACAGCGCTCGACACGTGGTTTGTCCTGCGGGCTACGAATCCTTGCTGGATCCACCACGAACCCACGGGACTCGGCGTACTCGCGGAACGAGTCGTTCAATCGGGGATCGGTCGCGTTCGCGCGGTCGACGATCGCCTTCATATTGTCCGGAACCGCGACGGCGAACACCCCGTCGAAGAACACCCACGCCGACTCGAACCCCGCGATGACGTCGTCGAGTGTCTCCCGATAGGTCGGGAACACGAACATGTGCCGCGAATACACCGCGGTGAAGATCAGCCCCTTCACCACCCGCCGACGACCCTCGACATCGGTCAGCAGCCCGAGCCGACCGAAGTCGACCTGCACTTCCGCGCCGGGTTCGCAGTCGGCGACCCGCACCGTCGCCCGACGCTTCCCGAACCCCAATTCCGTTGTCGCGTAACGGTTCAACGTCCGATACGACACCGTCACGCCCCGGCGGGCGAGCAGAATATGGATCTTGGTCAGGGTCAGGCCCTGATCCAGCCACTCCTTGATCTGCTCGGACTGACCGGCGAGCGTGGCCCATACATCGCTCTTACCGTTCGGCCGGGACTGGCGAACCCCGGCGATCACCGCCGCCAGCAGCTCATCGGTCAACTGCTCCACGCCCTCGTCACGGTCCACCCCGCACGACTGGGCTCGCTCGACATACCGGCGCACCGTCTTGCGGTCGGTGCCCGACAGGCGGGCCACCTCCCGCAAACCGCGACCCTGCAGCCATAGCCGCAGCATCTCCCTGATCTCGATCACCGAAACCTCCCGGTAGCTCATTTGGCCAATACAGCGGCCGAGCGACCGGAAACCCGCAAGCCACGCCGGGTGGTCCCATAACTGGCAAAACCGCTAGTCAGGTGGTCCCATCAATGGCAAACGGGTGGTCCCATCCTCATGGCAAAAACAGCTCCGAAGTGGTCCCTTCCTTCTGGCAGCCGACACAATGCTGACCGATCAGTTCCCAGGATCCGAGATCGCTCTGGGCATCCAGCTCAAGCACGTCGCCACCCGAGCGCTGGCCAATCGCAGCACTCAGGGCTACGCCGCCGCTGACCTGTCCTGGGCCGACCACCTCGACTCGGCGATCGACGCAGCCCGATTCCGGCGCCTGGAAGACCTCTACGCCTCCTACAGGGCCGGTGACCCCATCGGTTACGGGCCCGCTGCCGACCGGTTGGCGAAAACCTTCGCCAACATTCAAGAGACCGTGAAGGCCCACGGCGGGGATGCCACTATCGAACGAGCGCTGCTCCGGAAAACGCGGATCTCCCTGCGGTTCGGCACCCTGAACCACTGCGCCTTCGACGAGAACAACCCCACCGGCGCGGTCTGCCTGGAAGACGCGATCACACCTGTCGGCCACACAGGGCCGTTGCAGGACCGGTGCCGGCCGGACCGCTGCGCCAACAGCATGATCGGCCCGGAACACCTGCCGATCTGGGAAGCCGAGAAACGCTCTCTCCTCACCCTCATCAACACCCCGAAACTGCCGGCCTGCCGGAAAGCGGCCCTCCAGCAAGAACTCAGCCACGTCGAGGCAGTAATTCACAAGGCGGACAAGGAACAACGGTGACCACCACTCCCGATGCAGCAGCCGACCCGCACCATGACGAGGGAGTGTCTCCCGGCACCGCAGCCAGCCTGCGCGAGGCGATGAACCGGCTGCTGGGCGGGCGTCCCCAGCGCACCGACGGGCGGCTGGTCAAGGACAACCTCTGGAAAGAGGCCAAGGTCAGCCGCGCCACCATGAACCGAGCCACCCGCATCATGGCCGAATGGGACGCCCGCGTCGCCGACTGCAACGGCTTCACCCCAGGCGAGGCCCGTAAGAACGACGAATTGGTCACTCTGCGCACCAAGCTCGCGGACAAGACTCGCGAGTGCACCGAACTGCACCACCGCCTCGACGCCGCCGCGACCGCGATCGCCGCCCTCCACCACGACAACACCCTGCTCCGCCAACAACTCGACCACAGCGGCCAACTCGTTTCCCTCGGCACACGCCGTTCCGGTCGGACACGGAATCAGGACCCACCACTGATCGGCCCCTGCTGAACAGCGACCGGATCGAATTTCAGCCATGAATGCTTGGGCAGCGAAGATGTGGAGTTCGCCGCGATAGAGTGCTCCGACATGGAGTTGCTGATCGCGGCGAACCCTGACCCGGACTCGAAACTGCCGTTCCTGCTACGAATTCCGATCTCCGGTGGCCTGGTTTTCCGCACCTCCGGCACATGGCCGCGCGCCAAAGCGCTCTACTGTCACCCCGTTCCCACCGACGAGTGGCTGGCCGACCCCGACATCGTCGAACGGGCCGCGCTGCGTTCGTGTGCTCGCCGCGGCGCCGCTATCGACCTGGTCGTGGATCGAAGCAGGGAGAACCGCTCGCAGATCGTATTCACCCGCGCCAGGGGCCGGGACATGGTGTTCTGGCAGTCCCCACGCACCCGCAAGCAAGCCCGCCCGAACGTGCGCACCCCCACCGCCCGCGCCGCTGGCCTCTCCGACCTGGAAATCGTAGTGGACACTCGTGAGCAGTACGCCTACAAGTTCGGCGGCCAGCAGGTCACCACGGTGCGGCGGGCCCTTCCCGCCGGGGACTACGGCCTGGTCCACTACGGGCGGCTTGTCGCGAGCGTGGAACGCAAATCCTTGCAAGACCTCGTGTCCAGCCTCACGGGCGGCACATTACGCTTCGCGGTCGCCGAACTCGCCTCACTGCCCCGCGCGGCAGTCGTGGTCGAAGACCGCTATTCGGCGGTGTTCAAGTTGGACCGGATCCGACCCGCGCTCGTCGCTGACGGACTAGCGGAACTCCAAATCCGCTGGCCCAGTGTCCCTCTGGTGTTCTGCGAGACACGCCAGCTCGCTGAGGAATGGACCTACAGGTTCCTGGCAGCCGCGCACACGTGGGCCCAGGACGAGCGCGTCACCATCGACCGCATCGCCCCGAGCGCCATCGAGGCGACCGAGCTTGACACCGCGCCCGCCGCACCCGAGCCATCCACCGCCGAAGTCCGCGCCTGGGCTCGTGCCAACCAGCTCACCGTCCCAGACCGGGGCAAACTCAGGCCCGAGATCTGGGACGCCTGGCGCAATGCGCACCAGCTGCAATAGCCGGATCCGATCGCTCTGATTAGCGCATCCGGAAACTACTGTGTCCTGTGCCAGCGATTCGTCGTTGAAGTAGGTTCGTTGACCTGCGGTGAAGAATTTTGATTGGCAATTGGTGGGGCTGGTCAATGATGTTGGGTAGTTTCTGGGGCGGGTGGTTTCGCCATTGGGCTTGCTCGTTCTGCTGGGCGTTGAGGATCCATTCTGGAACCAGCGCAATGAAGACTGCCGGACTGGGGCACAATTGTTGATGTCGCTCTGGATTCGCCCAGTGCACACCGACTTACGGAAGGCATGGACCTGACAAGAACAGATCAACATGGAGTCCGGCTTGCTCTTACCTACCGGACTCGCCATGGCCGGTACGAGTGTCTGGTGTGCGGACAGGTTGCGAAGATGACCAGGGCGCACGTGCCGCCCCAGTGCGCCGGTAATACCGACGCCGTGACGCGAGCCAAGTGGATGCTCAACAGCGAGACCAGCGCGATAACACTGGGTCGTTACGACCGCGGGGGCATCCACTTCCCCGGGCAGTGCGATTCCTGCAACAAAGCAGCTGGCCGCCATTTCGATCCTTCCTACGGGGCGCTCTCTGACGCTTTGCGCCCCCTGTGGGCCGCATCACTGGGTCAACCCCAGCAAGAATCGGTGCCAATGCCGTCGATCCAGTTCCGTCCCGGCGCGGTGGCGCGGTCGATCATCCTGGGGATGTGCGCGACCACCCCACTCATGCGGGCGAATTGGCCTCAGGTCGCTGCGGTACTCGACCCGATGACCGCAGTGCAACTTCCTGCTGGGCATCGGCTATTTCTGGCCTTCGCCCGTGGAAAGACGGCCTGGGTCTCCGGCAGCACCCTGGGGATCTACGACAACGTGTCCTATCACCAGTCGAAGTTGTTGATGGCCTTGTCATCGGTGTTCTTCCCGCCCTTGGCCTGGCAGTTGGTCGGCCATGGCGAACGTACCCTCGTCGAGGACGGCTGGGTCGACGTCAGCGACTGGCTCTCCTTCCCGATCACCGACACCCACGATCTGCAACAGCTGGTCGCGAGGTTGCCAATGGTCAAGCATCCGCGCCACACTGTCGACGGCGCCCACTGGGTGGAATTCATCCAGGACGATGTCTCCGGCGTCATGGAGTGCCTCGACGTTCTCGACCACGACAGCGACGACGCTCGCACCCGTCAACGCCACATCGAACGAATCAAGGTTCCGATGGAAGAGGCCCGCGCGGTTGTGGAGCAATATCTGAGACGGCGCGACGGCATGGTGAACTCCCACTCCCCGAATGCCGGCCGACCTTGACACCCTCAACTTAGCCCAAAAGCACTGTCCTCGTCGTCATCCCGGCCGACGCGCAACGCGAACAACCTGCCACAGCCTCGCCCCCAACTGGTCCGGCCGGGTGTACACCATCATCACCACCGCGAGCGAAGGAAGCGAGCGATCAGGCTCGGTTGCCTCGGACGTGGGCGTGTACATATCGTGTTGGCAGGCTGTCATGTCGCCGCCCAGACCGGAGACGTCTGGACCCATTACGCCAGCGGGCCCAGCCCTCGATCACCCAAGGGCTGGAAACCGGACAGATCCCACGACACCTCACCAGTCCGGAACACCGACTGGTGACTACGCTTGCCGAAGTTCCCCGGCTGTGCTCGCCGAAATTCCCCACCCGTGAGCGGTGTCGATTATAGGGGTTCACGGTTTCCGGTGGTGGCTCGGCGGAGGTTGTCGGTGGTGGCTTGGTGGTCGCGGAGCCGGTAGGAGTCGCCGTCGAGGTTGATGACCATCGACCGGTGCAGGAGCCGGTCCAGGAGGGCTGCGGCGACGGTGTTGTCGCCGAGGATTTCGCCCCAGGATCCCACGCCTCTGTTGGTGGTGATCGCGATCGAGGTCTTCAAATATCGTTGCGAGACAACCTGAAACAATGCCGATGCGGCTTCGGCCGGCAAGGGCAGGTATCCCAGTTCATCGATGACCAGCAGCGCCGGACCGGCGTAGAAGCGCATGGTGGTGGCCCAGCGGCCTTCGATCGCGGCGCGGTGGCAGCGGGCGGCGAGATCGGTGGCGGTGGTGAAGTAGGTGCGGTAACCAGCGTGCGCGGCTGCCCGTGCGAGTCCTGTTGCCAGATGGGTTTTTCCAGTGCCGGGGGTTCCGATGAGCAGGACGTTGGTGGCGGTTTCGAGGTAGCGGCAGGTGCCGAGTTCGTCGAGCAGCGGGCGGTCGATGCCAGAGGCGGCATCGACGTCGAAGTTCTCCAGCGACGCGGGCGTGGGCAGGCTGGCGAAGCGCAGCCGCCCGGCGAGGCGGCGGGCTTCGGTGTCGTCGACCTCGATCCGGAGCAGTTTCTCCAATGTTGCTGTCGCTGAAAGGTTTTGCGCGGTGGCGTCTTCGAGCACCGACGGTAGGGCTTCCGCGGCGGCGTGCAGTTTCAGCGTTGCCAGGTGCGAGCGGAGTTGCTGGTAGCGGGTCGCGGTCTCGTCGGCGCCGACCGCTTTCGTGACGCGGCGGTTTGACTTGCGCGGGGCGGGGTTGGTCATTTGCGGCTCCTGGCGGTGGCGGCGCGCTCGTAGGCGGCCAGGTCGGTGACCGTCGCGCTGGTGCCGGTGTCTGGGTTGTTGGTGGGGTCGGCTGCGGCGCGCAGGGCAGCGGCGGCGGCTCGGGCGGCGTCGCCGGGTGGGATGCGTTCCTTGCGGCGATGCGGGCGACCGGTGTTCGCCGCCGCCATCGCCGCAGCATCCAACGCGACGACGTGACCGTGGTCGCGGACCGTCGCGCCCAGGCCGTCAGCGGCGCGTTCGTGGCGGGCGATCACGATCCCGGCGGTGGTGGCGATGTCGATGATGTTGCCGCGCAACGGTTGCGCGACGACCACGGTCGCTGATGCGAGTTCGGGTGGCACCGAGTAGCGGTTCCCGCGCCAGGAGATCATCGCTTGGCGTGATGCGACCCGGGGTTCGGCGATCATCGCTGGATAAGGGTCGGCGGGCATGCGCCGCAAGGGTTCTCGTGCGGCGACGGTCGCGACGCTGGCGCGGCCGTCGGCAGTCGGGCGCAGGCGGGTGTCCCCGCGCAGCGAACAGAACTTGTCCAGGCTCGCCTGGGCCTGCTCGACGGTCACTTCGTCGGCCAGGGTGCGCCACCAGCGTTGCGCGGCAGTGTGATTGGCTTTCTCGACCACGCCCTTGCGGTTCCCGCGCCGAGCCGGGCAGATCACCGGCACCACCTGGTAGTACTTCGCGACCGCCGCGAACGACGCGGTCACCTGCCCGCTGGCCGGGTGGCAGACCGTGGACATGCGGTCGAACCGCCACGACCCGCTCACCCCGCCCAGCGCGCGGGCGACGCGATCC
This sequence comes from uncultured Nocardia sp., assembly GCA_966435935.1. GTDB lineage: Bacteria > Actinomycetota > Actinomycetes > Mycobacteriales > Mycobacteriaceae > Nocardia. The sequence goes on along the minus strand of CBJNFW010000039.1, from coordinate 30,792 downwards.
AAGCCCTCGATCAGGTGCGGCTGATCGGTGGCCGGGGCCAGATAGCCGCGCCAGCGGCCGGAATGGGATAGGGACCCGACCAGCAGGTGCGCGTTCGCGCCCCACCCCCACGAAGCGGGTGGATTCGGCAAATCGACCCAGTCCCATTGGGTTTCACCGCCGGGCGGGTGCGGGATGACGGCGTTGGGGCGTTCGGTCGCGCTGCGGCAGGCTTGGCAGACCGGCCGCAGGTTGCGGTTGCGGATGTTGCGGGTCAGCGACTGATACGACAGCGGAAAGCCCAGGGGTTCCAGCTCGTCCATCAAGGTCTGCGCCCACAGGTGCGGGTCCTCGGTCAGGCGGGCGGTCACGTAGTCGACGAACGGTTCGAACGGATCGGGCAGGTGCCTTTTCCGCACGCCGGGGGTGCGTTCCCCGGCCAGATACGCGCGAATGGTCTTTCGGTCGCGGCCGGTGTGCCGGGCGATCTGGGAGATCGTCCAGCCTCGGGCGCGTAGGGCACTGATTTCCACATCTTCCTCACGTGTCAACATGGAAAAGCGGGCCTCCTCCGATCGAAAGCGCTGGTCAGGTGTGGTAACCACCAGCATCGAAGGAGGCCCGCCCTTCACGGCGGAGCCACACGGGACAAATGGGGAATTTCGGTGAGCGTCAGTGGGGAAGTTCAGCGAGCGCCGTCACTGGCGAAACCGCGAAATGCTGCCGCACACGCTGGAGATGACCCGAGCAGGCACAAACCGCTGTCGGGGTAGCGGCCGAGATCGTAGAAGCAGCGTGCCCTCGCGAGTCGCTTCATCTGGTGCGGAGCCGAGACGATGTCGATCAGTGCCGACTTGATGTTGAGAATTGATCGTTCATGAGACACCCTCGGGCGCAGCGGGTTTCCACAGGACGGGGGCTGTAACGCATGCCGTGTAGGGCCGATAGCTATGCCGAAGCACTGCGATGTGACGGCTACCTATAACGAATCGAGGCCCAATCTATGGCTGAGTCGCTGCAACCCAAGACCACCGCTGGCGAGACGGTCGGGGCACGCCGGAGCGAAGACGCGGAGCAGAACAACGCGGAAATCAACGTGTGGCACCTGCCGGAAGATGCCTCGAACCGGACGATCATTCGGATGTCGCCCGCGAACGCTCGGCTCCTGGCTGATCAGCTGCACGAGGTCGCGAACGCGCTGGATGGGGAATACCCCGGCCGGCGCAGGTCGTAGAGCAGAACGAGGTATACGAATGGGTGAATGGTTCGAGCGACAGGGTCCATCATGAGCCGAATCAGCAAGCGCCACATCGCTGCTGCCAGTCTCGTTGTGCTGCTCGGGATCGGCCTTGCCGCCGGAGTGATTGGGCTGCTCTCAGCCATCGCCCGACACGACAACAGCGCGGACGCGGCGTTCGACGCGCACGTGAGTAGCGAGGAGGCCGTCGCATCTCAGGAACCGCCCACCATCGCTTCGCCAGCGTCTGGGGTGACGACGCCAGCCCGTCCGGCAACCTTCGCAGGGAGGGTGGTCGTCAGATGTCAGGGTACCTATAACGCGGAAGAGCCGGAGTCGACACCGAGCGCGCAGTTCGCGCTGGTCCCCGACGAGGTCACTGGCGCAGTCGACTTCAGCAAAGTCTGGGCGTCCAAGTTGTCGAACTGCTCGTCTGCCAACTCGCCGGTGAGCCCATCCGGGCCAGTTGAAACGACGGCATACAACACAGCGGGATATACCGATGGCAATATTTCGGCACTATTCGAGATCTGTGCCTCGGTATCCCCGGATGACGTGTATCTCAGGTCGAACTTCCTCATGAGCAAAGACCAGGCGAAGGAGGTCTCTGGAGCGTTGGTGCTGTGCCCGAACCACCCACACGCGCCAACGTGGCAGCAGGACATCTCGCTGGCATCCTCCGGTAACGCGTTCAGGGACGGCACATACCGGGTGGGTTCGGAGGTCCACGCTGGGACATACGCGATAGATGCAGCGGTGGACGGCTGCTATTGGGAACGGCAGGACAGCTCGGGCGGCATCATCCAGAACCGATTCATCGACCACGCTGACCGTGTCCAGGTAACCATCGCTGGTTCGGACTTCTCGTTCACCTCAAGGAACTGTGGCGTCTGGAAGGCCGTCAACTAACCCGTAGGTCTGCGGACACCGCATTCTAGTGCGTCCGTTGTACCAATCCTCAAGGAATGAACGAAGACCCGGTATGACGATACAAGGGCAGCCGCCCATCCCCCGTAGGCGCCGAAGGTGGCCCTGGTACATCCTCGGCGGAATCGTCGGGGTGTGCGTGCTGATGATGATCATCGGCGCGATAGTCGGCCCCCCGCCGAAGAAGACGGACACCACCACCGCTGCGGCCACGAAGGCGTCGGCCACCGCCGCGTCGGCATTGAGCGCCGCGGCGGCCACTGCGACTACCGCGTCGAGCACCACGGCGACACCCGCGTCGGCCACGGCGCATGCCCTGCCGCCGGCACCGGGCCCGCTGACGATTCCCGCATCCACTCCCGCACCAGCGACGGCTACGTGCACAGACGCGGATCAAGCGTCGGCGTCGCCTAGTTTCGATGCCGAACAGTTCAATGCAGCGATTGCGCAACCGCTCTCGCAGGACGTCGCCGCCTATCACACCGCGGTGTCGTCCGGAGACATCGGCCAGATTCAGGAGAAGGCGGGCACACTGTACAGCGACGTCGGCAGCTTCGAGAATCTGATGTCCAACGGGCGGTTCTTCGGCTGCTGGGACAACAACGTGCTGCAAAGCGTGTTCGTCTCCGGAAACCAACTCTCGTCCACCATGAACACACTGAACGTCGCCTCGGCCGCCGATGCGCCCGGCCTCGAACGATCCGCCGCCGGACCGTTGCACGACTACATCGGTGCCGTGGGCGCATACGCCGATCAGTTTGGCGGACAGCACCCGCAGGAATAGAGGTCTCCGTTGCTTTATCGGCGACTACTCGAACCCCATAATGGTCGGCGCCGAGGCTGAGACAGGGTGGAGTCCTGATTGGCCGACCACCCGATACGATCAACACGATCGAGCAAACTCTAGTGGCAGAACTGGCAGGACGCACAAGATTCATTGGCGCAGAGCATGATTCGCTGCCACCGGACATACTGCGTAGCTGTTTGATTGCGAACGCCGCAAGGGGTGACACGGTGTCTCATGAGACATACGGAATCTGGAGAAGACTTCGCAGACGATATCCTCGCCGCCCACGCCGCACGCCGGCAGATGATCCACGCCGCCCGCACGAACCCGGTCACCCCGACCGGTCGCGCAGCTCTGCGCTGCTACATCGACTCGATCATGACGAACCAGGCCCCCATGCCGATGACCATGACCGCCGGCAAACCCAGCCTCGCCAGAACCTACATCTGCGCCCGAACCGGTGCCGCCCTGATACAACTGGAAGTGATGCTTCGCCGTCGCAAGGACGTGATAGCAGCAGCAGTCCAACATCCAGGGCCCTGCCCACTCGACATCGACATCACCGGGAAGATCAGCGGAAAGCCTTGGCGCACAACGCTGGACTTCGGTGAGGCCCCGTTCCTGTGGCGGCACCTCGGCACGGCTGCGTTCATCGTCTGCGCCTACTTGACCGGCATGAGACCCGCGGAAATCCTGGGCCTGCGCAGCGGATGCTGTCCTGATCCCGAACCCGACGAGCACGGTGTGACCGGCCGGCATCTGATCCGCGGCCACGTCTACAAAACCGCCACCGACGACGAAGGAAACCATATCTCCGCAGGCGTGGAACACGACGTGCCGTGGGTCGCCATCACCCCAGTCGTCAACGCCATCCGCGTCCTGGAACACATGGTCCCCGACGGGCACCTGCTGTTCGACAGCCGCCTCCACGACCGCAAGCAGGTAGCGGTCAGGACCGGCTCATTGAAAGACACCAGCATCCGCGAGCGCATCGAAGATTTCCTCACCTGGGCAAACAAGCAAGCCCTCGCCCACGACCTGGTCGAGGAGACCATTCCCGCGGATCCGCACGGGAACATCGGGATGATGCGTTTTCGTCGGTCCCTGGCTTGTGCACGGTCGGTCAGTGACCGGTTGCTGGAGAACAGGATTGGCCCGACTGCTGTGCTGGTCGGAGCGGGATGTCGGTGATCCCCGCTTCGCGGCCATCCCAATGCCCTGATATCCGCTGGGCCAGCCGTCCCACCATGATGTTCACTGCTCATCAGGCGCTTCGTTGGTCGGTTGTCTGGTCCGTGCGCCGACGCGTGCGGTGCCGACCATCAGCATGGGCAGGGAGACCAGTTGGATGACGTTGGACCAGTACAGGTACGTCGTTTCGTGCGCGGGATCGACCAAGGGGACCAAGCCCAGGAAAGCGAAGCAGTAGAACGCCCACATGGTGCCGAATGCTTTCGTGCCAGCTACAGCAACACGATCATTGAACCTCTGCAGTAGCCGACCGGCCGTCGGACCGACCCCTCTTCGCCGCGGTGGCTGCGGGTGCAACTGTTGCGTCACTGTTGTTCTCTCCCCCGGGTCCCAGACAGCCAGTCGAATCCGCCTGTCCTCACCAGTTCCTTGCGGAGTTCGGTGTCGGATCGGGTCATCATCACCGCGATACGAGATGAAGAGATCCCGGGGTCGCCGCCGAAAAGGAACAACGCCCCGATCTCGGCACCGCACTCCGGGCCGAGTTCCTCCCGGACCTCGGCGGACAGAACGGTCCCGAACCGCCGGTCGAGAGCCTCGTCAGGAGGGCGGCCATGCAGAGTGGTGATCTGGGTGTCCACCACGGTCACTCCTTCGCCGAACCTACCCTGGAATATTATTCCTAGCCATTGGAGTAGTATGCTCCTTATGGGGAATATATGTCGAGCGTGAGAGAATTTATGCACGTCAGCTGCGACGCACTACGACTCAAGGAAGGACCTACAGCCCGATGGCCGCTCTCGAACTCCCGAAAACCGCCCTGGCCGAACGCCTTCGCGCTGTTCGGCGCGGAGCTGGCCTCACCGGCACGGCGTTGGCCGATAAGGTCGGCTGGGGACAGCCGAAGGTGTCGAAGATCGAAAACGGCCACCGGTTGCCCAGCCAGGACGACATCCTGCAGTGGGCCGCCGCCTGCAACACCGCACCCGATGAGCTGCTGACGCTCCTCGAGCGCACACAGTACGGCTGGTATACGGCGTATACGGCGGCAATGGTGGAAGACGCGGGCGGCGGCGCGGCATTCCAGGCGTCGATCGGAGCCGTCGAACGTGCCGCGACGGTCGTTGCCGCCTTCCAGCCCAATATCATCCACGGACTGCTCCAGACCAGCGACTATGCACAGCAGCTAATGCATCTGCCCGGTGGGCCCGCCGAGAACGGTGCTAGCGAGACCGAGATCGACCACCTTGTCGCAGCGCGCATACGCCGTCAGGCGCTACTGTACGAGCCCGGCCACCGGATAACCCTGCTCGTCGGTGAGGCCGCGCTGCACAACCGCATCGCGAACCCCGCCACCATGCGGGAGCAGGCACTGCATCTGGCACGGTTGGCGACGACGACCACGACGCACGCGACGATCGGGATCGTCTGCGCAGACAGGCCAGCTCCGATGGTCTACCTGCACGGATGGGATCAGCTCGACAACATCGTCATCATCGAGACCACTGACGGTGCTCTGTCGATCGCCGACCCCACCGAGGTCGCCCGCTACGAGCGGTACCTGCAGTTGCTCCTGGACAGCGCAATCACCGGTGAGGAAGCGGCTGAGTTCTGTCGGCGCATCGCGGAGCAGTTCGGATCCTGACAGGATCACATTGAAGCTATCCGGCGGGTACGGTGCTGGCGGTGTCATCCCGAAGGGCCTGGTCGGTCCACTACACGTCGAGGGATTTGCCGCACCCCTCACCTCGTTCCTGGCATGCCGCGGACACCGACGAGGATTGGGAGTTATGGCTCGACGAGATGGGCATCCCGGACGGGACGCCGTTTATTCTCGGGCCGGATTTCTCCTACGACACCGATCTGAACTCTCACTTTCACAGGGTGGAGTTCTTGGCGGGCCCGATCAATAGCCAGCGGAACAGGGCCGCCGCGTTGTGCATGTTCCTCAACTTCCTTCATCGGACCCGGGGAGCCTATTGGCGAGATGCGACGACAAGCGACCACGACGCCTTCCTCTATTGGCGGCGGCATGACCTACGCGGGCCCCGGATCGGCGGCGACACATGGAGCCAGGACGTATCCCACCTGTTTCAGTTCTACGAGTACGCCAGCCGACAGTCCTGGGTCGCAGAGATTCCTATTCCGCAGAGAGCCAGTCGAGCAGGTCACCACAGTTCCCCTGGAGCGCGGGGCCGAGGCCGGTCGGCCGCGGGGGTCGAGAAGGTTCCGGCAAGTTATGCCCACGACGGCGGGAAGGATGCCATCGAGTGGTTTCCGCCCGCCTCCTATCGGCAGTGGCGGGATGTCGGCGTGCTCGGCTACAACCGTGATGGTCTGCCGCGCAAGAACTTCCGCGGCAGGTGGGCCTCCCGCAATGCCGCTTTCTGTGATCTGATGGTGCGCACCGGATTGCGGTTGGAGGAGCAGGCGAGTCTGCTGGTTCTCGAGGTGCCGATCGGCTCCGGACCTGCTGGATACAGCCGCTTCTGGCTGCCGGAAGCGATCGCCAAGGGCGGGTCCGCTCGTTGGATTTACGTGCCGGCCTCGGTGCGGCGAGATGTGACTTCCTACGTGATCGAGGACCGCTGTGTTGTTGTCGAAGAGGCCCGCGCTACCGGCACGTATCAGCGGATCCGCCGACCGTTCGTCATCGCCGATCCCCGCACTCCTCATCAGGCGGTCTGCACGAGCGGGATTCAACGCGGCACGAAGGTCGACATCCGAGACCTGAACCCGGCCGAGCGGCGGCGCCTGCTGGTGGACACCGAGGACGGTCTCGAGCCTGCGATGCTGTGGTTGGGCGAGAGCGGTATGCCCCTGAGCCTGTCTACCTGGAAGGATATGTTCGGTGATGCGAATATCCGTTGCGCCGCACAAGGTCTCGACCTGGCCGGGCACGCACACCTTCTCCGCCATACTTTTTCGGTCGTAACGCTCGAACAGTTGCAGCGCGGGCACATCGCTGCGCTCGCCGAGATGAACCCGACCAGCGGCTGCACTACCAGAGGATCTTCGGCGATCCGCTGGACTGGGTTCGCCGTCGATTAGGACACCGATCGGTCTTGACTACGACCATTTACCTGCATGCCCTCCAGGAGCTGGAGATGGAGACTCGGATGGCGTTGGTGCCCGATCAGTGGGAGGACCCGCGCGACACCCCCATGGACCTGCTGGGCACCGAGGAACCCCCCGCCGATCTTGACCAGGCACAGGTATGACACGGCGGGGACGAGGCAGCACAGGGCACAGTCGCCCCGCGGTGCTGCCGGAGGAGGGCTATCAAGCGCCGTCGCCGGTCCGGCACACGGGGGCAGGAGGACTTGTCGTCGACTTCCACGGCGACGACGGCAGACGAGGCTCGTTCGACGTCGGGAAGCTGCCGTTACCCGGCTGGCATCCGCTGCTGGCTGAGGCGTTCGCTCTGCGAACCGGCGCCAGTGGCGGGATCCGCACTTTGTCTGGGGCGCAAAGCAAATGGCTGTCGGTCCGGCGTTGGGCTCAGTTTCTGGCTGGTCTGGATCCGCAGCCCTCGATGCCTTCCCAGCTGACTCGCCATCACGTCAACGTCTTCCACACCCGCACGGATTCCGGAGCGGGCACCCGCCAGATGGATATGTCCGAGCTTCAGCTGCTGTTCGGCCACGAGAGGATCCGAGGCCAGATTCCGGCGGACGCCCAGGACGCGCTGGCACGTCGCGTGCTCCGACCGAACAGCGAAGCGGTCGGAGGCTATTCGACCGGTGAGATGAGCAGACTGACCGCCGCTGCGAGGGCGGACACCGCCAACATCGTCCGCCGCATCCGCGCCAACGAGGAGCTGATCCGCCGATGGCGGGAAGACCCGGACGGTGTTCCACTGCAGCAGCGTGAGCGGGCCAGGATCCTCACCGATCTCGCGGCCACCGGCGCCGTTCCGCTCGGAACAGGATTCGGGCAATGGGCACAGCGGCGCGAACTGGCTTCTCAACTGTTCTTGACCTGGGGCGATCTTGCTCCGCTGCTGATCCTGCTGGCGATCGTGACCGAACGCAACGGGGAGACGCTGAAGGAGCTTCCCGTCGAGCATCGGCTGCTGGAGGGCCGCGCTGTCGAGGTCGATCTGACCAAACGCCGCCGCGGCGCGAATCAGTGGTTCAACAAAGTGACCTGGGAGATCGGCCCGAAATCGCGCGAACTGCACACCCCCGGCGGCCTCTACCTGCTACTGCTGGAACTCACCGCCCGAAGCCGCGAGATTTGCCGATCGCCGGCCGCGATCTGCCTCTGGCGCAACGGCCATCGCGACAAGATGACAGGAACCCACCACGAGCACTACGCACCGTTTGCGACGGACCTGCGGGCCAGTGGGCAACTGAACCTCACGCAGTGGGGGCAGGCCCGGCCCAGTCCGTTGCTCTGTGATCCCATTGTCGCTGCTGGACCCGAAGCGCCGGACGATCGGGAGCTTGCACCACCGGCATCGCCACTCAGGATCAGCTTCAACAAGATCAAGACCACCGCCGATGCCCGGCGCACTCGACAGCTCGGCGGTCACCTGCCATCGGCAGCGAAAACCAATACCGCACAAGTCCTTTACGCCAATTATCTCAAGCCTGACGCCGCGACCCGGGAATGGGCAGAAGACGTCATCGCCACCGCCCTCGCCGATGCCGAAGAGGCTGCACGGGCGGCGCATGCCAGGGTCACCGCCCGTCGCGGCAGTCCTACCGTCCTTCCCGGCGCTGACGGGCCGGACCAGTCGGGTCTGGAGCCGGGCGCTGCGCGCGACCTCGCGGAGGGCCGGCTCGACACCGCATGGAGTGCCTGCGCGGACTTCGAGCATCACCCGGAGACTGGCAAGACCTGCGGCGACTCGTTCCTGCTCTGCTTTCACTGCGGCAATTGCCTGATCACTCGAGACCATTTGCCGCGCTTGCTGTCTCTGCTCGACGCCCTGAACCGGCTCCGTGATTATCTGGCCGAGCAACAGTGGTGGGCACGCTACGGAGCCACCTGGGTCGCTGTCCGCCGCGACATCCTCGGCAAGTTCAGTGAAGCCGAAGTGGCTCGCGCACGAGCGCAACAGGTTCCCGACGCACTGCTCGATCTTGTCGAAAATCCTTGGGAGACACCATGAGTGCTGATGCCGCCAGGGCGCTCGGTTCGGCCCCGTCGCCCTCGGCCTTCGTCCTTGCCGGACGTCCCCTGCGGCCGGGCACCCAGCTCGCGGACACCTCGCGCTTCAGCGACGATGTCTGGCGCATGAAGCCAGCGATCTTGCAGGTTCAGGAACGCACGGTGGTGTTCGACTTCCTCACGCTGCCGCAGCGATTCCGTCCGGCGACCCGGCGCCTGTTCTACAGCCTGCTCTGTCAGGATCTGGAGCCGCCGACCGGTGAGAAGCACGGCGCGATTGCCTCGGTCCGGACCGCCTTCGGGGACATCAAACGGTTCCTGATCTGGCTCGATGCGCGGTGGCCCGCACACTTGCGCGAGCTGTCGGCCATCACACCGGCGGACCTGGATGCCTACAACCGTCACCTGCTGAAGATTTTGCCCCGCAGCCGCGGCGCCCGCGAAGCCGCGCGAGTCGCGGTCCGGCTCCTCTGGCGCTGGCGAATCCACCTGGGAGCCGACCGGCTCCAATTCGATCCCCTGCACCTGGACGGATGGGGCGAGGACCGGCCACGCCGTGACCGGGAGAACAGAACAGATCGGCTGCCCGAAGACGTCCTCGGCCCCTGCTGGTCTGGGCGCTGCGATTCATCGACTGGTCTGCGGACATTCTCGAAGCAGACCGCCTCTGGCGTTCCGAGCGCACCGGCGGCCGCCGCCCCGTGTCTCGCTACGGCATCGACGAACGCCTCCAAGACTTCCTGGACCGTCACATCGCGGAATGCCGGCCGATACCGGGGCATGAAGGGCAACCGAATGTGACACGCCTTGCCGCCCTGCTCGGCTGCCACCGGCGAGACCTCATCGATCGCATCGACATGATCGATGCCGCAGCCGCCGTCGTCGGCATAGCGGACTCCGCGTTCATCGAAACCGACGCCATCACAGGCACTCTCGACGGCAAACCATGGGTCACCGCGATCAACACCTGGCCCGCCCTGCCCACGAGCCTGGCCGCGCTGGCCCGTCAACTGCAAATCGCCTGCTACATCACGACGGCTTTCCTGAGCGGGATGAGAGACGTCGAGGTCAAACACATCAAACGCGGCTGCGTCGAGATCAAACGCGATGAAGACGGGCGCCCCTACCGCTGGAAAATCCACAGTCGAGCCTTCAAAGGAGAAGACGACGTCACCGGAGTGGATGCCACCTGGACCGTCTGCGAGGCCGTCGCCCGCGCCGTCCACGTCCTCGAACAACTCCAAGAACCCGGCCAGGACTATCTCTTCGGGGCTCTGCCACACAGGTCAGGGCAAGCAAAGGGAGACCAGAAAGATCGAGCTGTCGGCGTCGGTGCCACCATCCTCAACCTCAACCTGTTCGTCGACTTCGTCAACAGCCTCTGCGAACAACACGGCCGGACCGACACGATCGCCGCAGGAAGCAGCGGCCTACATCTGAAAACGCGAGTCTTCAGAAGGGCTCTTGCCTGGTATATCGCGCGACACCCTGGCGGCGTCGTCGCCGGAGCGCTGCAATATCGGCACCACAGTATCCAAATGTTCGAAGGCTACGCTGGCACAAGCGATTCCGGCTTCCGGGCCGAGGTCGAAAGCGAGCAGGCCATCGCGCGCGGCGAGGTCTACATGGAGATGATCGACTCTCACCAACACGTGAGCCTGGCAGGTCCGTCCTCGGCTGAAGCCGCACGCCGCCTGACCGAATTCGATCAGCATGTTCAGTTCGAGGGCCAGGTCGTCCTCGACCAGCATCGCCTCAAGAGAATCATGAAGCGGCACAACCCAGCGATCTTCCCCGGGGACTACATCACCTGCGTGAACGATCCGGTCAAAGCACTCTGCGAGAAAGCCCGCAGGGGCAACAGCGAAGACCTCCCAGCCCGCAGCGGATGTCAGCCGCTGGCCTGCCAGAACGTGGCCTTGACCGCCGAGAACATCCGCACCTGGCGAGCCGAGATCGACCGGATCGACGAGCATCTCAGCCGCGTCCCCTTGCTCGCCCCGCGCCTTCAGACCCTCCTCACCCGGCGACGGCAGAAGATAGTCGATTTCCTCGAGGCCAACGGATAGGAACACCCGCCAGCATGACGCGCAACGATCCCGACGTCTCCGACGCGTTGGTCAGGAAACGTTTCCAGGAATTGACGATTGCCTGCGAAGAACACGCCAAACGTCCCAGCGTCCTGGAATTAGCCCGCACCCTCGGACTGTCGAACACGACATTCCGCCGACGCTACCCGGACATTGCCCAAGAAATCGCCGACCTCCGAAGGACCCCGATACCCGAGGCCGCCCGGCAAACTGACGAAGTCAGGCTCGCGGCGCGGAATGCCAAGCTGAAGAGAGAAAACCATCAGCTGAAACAACAACTCCAATTGGCCGTCGCGCAGATCCAGCGATTGAGTCTTCACAATGCACTTCTTCAAGACACACAGAGCACAGCGAACGTCACTCACATCGGACGGAGGAGTCACCGGTGAGACCGAGTTACCGCCATCCCTGTTCGGTCAACGGTCAGCCTTGAACGACGTCTACAACTTGGCCTGGCACATCGCTCGCCGCCCCAACGGTCATGTCGCACTCGCCATCCAGTACGGGCACATGCGATCCGCGTTCGCGACCGGCGGATACGCTTCGCGCAGCCGCGGCGGCATCCACGACCTGATCGACATCGAGACCGTCCGCGCTGTCGCGGACACTGTCGCCGAACTTCACGACGACCTCCAAGCCGGCGGCGGAGTCTCCGGGCCAGCAGCACGCAACGCAATCACCGCCGCCGCGAAGGCCTCCCGCTTCGCGGGCACGGTCATCAGTGTGACCACCGCGCGGTGCCTGCTCGCGAACCAGGACGCGATGATCTACGACAGCCCCCAAGCAATCCTTCTATGCCGCTACAAACGCGAACGAGCACTGTGTCACCGCGACGAAATCAAGGACACCCCCGGGCTCGACCACTGCGTCCCGGGCTGCGGCAACATGATCCGCACCGACCAGCATGCGGCCGAATTACGCCGCCGCGCAAACCTTCTCGATCAACGCGCAGCGCACACACCCGGCCCGCTCGATGACCGGCAGCGCGCCAACGCCGACAAGCTGCGCGGCCACGCACAAACCCACCAGAAAACCCGAATCACACTGGGCGACAACAGCGAAGGTGACGTCAAAGGCGAGGCCGGATGAGCCCCGCGCCCGAGGAACGCGACCGCATCCGCGCCGCGATGAACCGCATCCTGGACGGCACGCCCCGCTACTCCAATGGCGCGCTCACCATCGTCGCTCTGGCGCTGGAGGCCGGTGTCCCCAGAAACGCACTCACACAACGACATCCGGACCTGAAGAATGAGTTCTATGCCCGCGCCGCGGCGCGCGTTGGCACCTCGGAAATCGAATCACAGCTCCGGGCCACCATCGCGAAACTCACGAAGACGATCGCCAACAAGAACGCCGAACTGACGCAACTACGCCAGGACGTTCCCGCACTCGTGACGGTGGTGAACCAACTCACCCTCGAGAACCAGCAACTCCGTGAAACGCTCGTGCGTCCCCGCGCGACCGTGACCCCGTTCCCAGGTCCGCGCCCCGAAACCAGCCACTGAGTCGCCATCGGGATCGCGGGCGATAGCTGCCGATACCTGAGCGACTGCGAGGGCGAGTTGGCAATGCGGCGCGCCGCAATCAACGAAACCGGCGTCGGTGTCACCGCTTGGCCTGCTGCGCTGCACTGTCATTTGACTTGACGCAGGGCATGGCCGATGAACAGCGGTGCGTCGTGTACGTGTAGATCGTTGTGCGATGGTTTGCCGGACCGTCGGCGCAATCCGGGATGCGTGACGGCCATGCTGACCAGTTCATCCCACGTGCTGTGGTGGCCACTGCTGCAACAGATCACGGTCGCGGGCCAGGAACTCGGCGAAGGTCGTGGCCGGACGGCCAGTGAGATCGCGCACGGTCGAGGTGGTCTCGGCGAGAGATCCACTAGCGACATCGGCATACAGCGTGGCCACGTCGGTGGCGAACTGGGCAGGTAGCCCCTGAGCTATCAGGCTGTCTGCGAAATCCGTTGCGGGATGGTCGATATAGGACACGGTCCGTCCGAGTGCTTGGGACAGCCGCGCGGCGATCTCGGTGTGGGTGAGGGCCTCGGGGCCAGTCAGCACGAATCTCTGTCGGCTGCCGAGATCTCTGGTCAGCAGGACCGCAGCGCAGGCGGCTATATCAGCGCAGTCGATGTAGGACACCCGAGCCTGACCGTAGGCGCCGAGGAGATCACCGCCGCTGGTGAATGCGCCTGCGCCGGTGAGGAAATTCTGCATGAACCCGCTCGGTTGCAGGATCGACCAGTTCAACCCGGATGCTTCGAGCCGCGCCTCGATCTCGGCGTGCGCACCCTCGGCCAGCAGACCACCAGGCCGGGCGCCCCAGACCGAAACCTTCACAATGCGCTCCACTCCCGCGCGTACCGCCGCGTCGATAACGGTGGTCTGCTGAGCAACCATAGGCTGCGGTCCCGGAGTCGGTTGCGCCCCCGGTGAACACAGGAACACCCGCTCGACACCGGCCAGCGCGGCCGCGATCGAGTCCGCGTCATCGAAATCACCCACCACCACATCGCAGTCGAGTTCGCGCCCGCGGTCGGGGTCGCGCGCCAGCGCCCGGAATGGGGTGGTCTGCTGCCGCAGCCGATCCACCAGATGGCGGCCGATCGAACCGGTAGCACCCGTGACCAGGATCATCATCTACTCCTTCTAAAATCGAGGCACCCTCGAAATATAACTCGAGGGTGCCTCGACTTAAAAGGATTGTGTTGAAGGAAACCGGATCCCGGGCCCGCCGTCCGCGCGCGGATGCCCGCCGCAACAGAGAACGCCTGCTCGCCGCCGCCGATGAGGTCTTCGGCGTGGGTGGTGCCGACGCGCCGCTCGAGCATGTGGCGCGCCGGGCCGGTGTGGGTGTCGGCACGCTGTACGGCCACTTCCCCTCTCGCCGCGCGCTCATCGCCGCACTGCTGGCCGACCGCAACGAGGACCTGTTCGAGCGCGGTGACCGATTGCTCGGCGAGCCGGTCACGGCCGACACAGTGACCGAGTGGGTGCGCGCGGTGGTCCAGCACGCCGCCACGTATCGGGGCTTGGCCGAGGTGCTGGTGCACAGCCTGGAGGACAACGGCAGCGAACTGCACGCATCCTGCCTGCGGATGAACAGCATCGGCGAGGAACTCATCGACCGCGCGGGCCGGGCGGCGACGCTCGGTCCCGATGCCACCGCGGCCGATCTGTTCACGCTGATCAACGCAGCGGCATGGACACGTGAGCATGCTGGTCCTGCACAGGCGGATCGCTTGATCACCTTGGTACTCAATGGGTTACGTGCATCAACCGACTCGTCGTAGGCATATGGGCGTGGAGCAGATCGAACTTTCCGGACATCGCCGCCACGACAGCACAGAGCCCGCAGACGCCCGAGTTGGAAACTGAACATCTCGTAGGAGCCCCGCGGTGGCGCCGCCTCGGCAGTCGAAGATGGGACAAGTATGCCGCCATCCGTCGAGACCCGCGGGCCGAGAAATCGGTTGTCGGGATTGGGCGCTGACACCGAGGATGGCTCGATGGCTGACTCCGTGGACGGTCGCGCCGGAATTGACGCGACCCTAGTCGAACGCTTGATCAGGACACAGTTTCCGCAGTGGCGCGGTTTGCCGGTCACGCCGGTGCACCACGACGGCTGGGACAATCGCACCTACCGCCTAGGCGAGGACATGACCGTCAGGCTGCCGACCGCGGCAAGCTACGCACCCGCCATCGCCAAGGAAAGCCGCTGGCTCCCGAAACTGGCTCCAGCACTACCGATTCCGGTGCCCACCATCGTTGCCGACGGCGCACCAGGTTTCGGTTACCCGTTCCCCTGGTCGGTGCGCCGCTGGATTCCCGGCGAGACCGCCGACCGAGCCGATATCGACAATACGACCGACTTCGCGGTCGCTATCGCGGAATTCATCCGCGCTCTGCACCGATGCGACACCACCGCGGCACCGATGGCCGGCGTGCACAGCTTCCACCGAGGACACTCACCGAGCGTCTACGACCAGCAGACCCGCCACTGTCTCGACATGCTCACCGGCCACGTCGACACCGCCGCGGCCACCGCCGTCTGGGAGGCCGCCTCGGCCACCGAATGGGACCGGACCCCGGTCTGGTTCCACGGCGACATAGCCCCCGGTAACCTGCTCGTCGAGAACGGGAAGCTGGCGGTGGTCATCGACTTCGGCACCTGCGGGGTCGGCGACCCTGCCTGCGACCTGGTGCTGGCATGGACGATGCTGTCCGGGCGCAGCCGCGAAATCTTCCGCGAAACAGTCGACCAGGACAACAGGACCTGGGCCCGTGCCCGCGGCTGGGCGCTGTGGAAAGCGCTACTGACACTCACCCAGCGCCCCACAGCTGACCACGACCAGCCGACGCGGATCCGGCGCCTGATCAACGAAATCCTCGCCGATCACAGCCAGTGTCACAACGATTGAAACGCGCGACTGAGCCGGAGACCGAGACATCCGGCACCTAGCGGGGCACAGGCGATGCCGTGTCAGCGACCCCGGATTTCCCAGAGCGCTGGTGGCGGAGGGAATTCCGGTCGTCGAGGTCTGCTGGTCCGACAAGGCGACACGGCGTCGATGCGGCAAGTCTGATGCGCTGGACGCGTATTCGGCAGCCGAGGCCGCGCTGTCCGGCCACGGGGTGTCGGAGCCGAAGGATGAGCGGGTCGATGTCGTGCGGCCCTTGCTGGGTGCGCGCCACTCAGCGTTTGCGGCGGCAGGTACGGGTTAGCTGTCGATGTGGGCTACCGCCAGCAGGTGTGCGCTGGTGTTGATGATGCGGGGGTCTTGTTCCAACAGTTGCGCACACCGTAATGCTGCTGGCACGAGCGTCCGGTCGCCGGGGCCGGCGTGGTCGAGGGTCGGCCAAGCGGGGCCCTCGATGCCGTAGATCTGGACGTCGGGGAGACCGGCCGCTTCGAGTTCAGCGCATAGCTCCTCGGCGGTGTGCCAGGGGTCCGCATGAAACCGACATGGCCGTCGTAGTCGCCGGTCGCTATGACGTCGCGCACTGCGAGGGTGAGGGTGTCATCGAGCGTGCCGCGGGTGCCGGTTTCCAGCACTGACAGGTAGCGGCTGATCGCCGCAGCGATCAGGACACCTCCAGGGCGAAGAACTCGCATGGCCTCACATAGCGCACTTGTACGGTCGGCCGGGTCGGTGAGGTGGTACAGCGGGCCGAGCATCAGAACGGCATCGACCGAATCATCGGCGGCGGGCAGGCGCCGGGCGTCGCCGACCTGCGTGGTGACCCCGGGCAGTGCTGCGGACACCTCGACATGTCCGGGGACGGGGTCGATGAGATGTACCGAATGGCCATCGGCGGCCAGTCATCGGGCATGAACGCCCGTCCCGCCACCGACATCGAGCACCCGCACCGGCGATCTCAGGACACGACGGACCAATTCCTGCGTTCGAAGAAATTCCAGACGGCCGTGTGCAGTCCGGAACAGGCGATCGCTCTCCGTGCTGGTCGAATAGTGTTGTACGAGATCAGTAGTGATACCGCATGCTGTCCGCCGACCAGCCGCGACCAGACCCCGATCTCCTGTACGAGTTGCAGCTGACCGACGCCGTGCATTCCACACGGGGCGACTCTCCATAACGACGTCGCCGTACCGCGCAGCCGGGAGACGTTCAGCTCCAGTCGAGCTGGGGTTCGGGTATGCCAACTTCTCGAGCATGCGCGATTGCGTTGACACGGCCATCCGGCTCGCTGCGCCCGTAGCTGAATATCCGACCTGAGAAGACCACGTATGTCGTTGTTGCGGTGCGGAAGTCGACGTACCAGGGTCCTGCTTCCAGCGTGTCGGCGAGCGCGGAAGCGAGCCTTTCCGCGGCCGTCTCGTCTGCTTCGAAGTGGATCAGCGTCCACGTGGCAGGTTGTCCCGCGCTGCGGACCTCGGGCCGTATGCGGGAGATGGTGCTCACCGTGATGGCGATATCGGTCAACTCCGCGACAGGACGAAGACTTTCGATGATGAGCACGCCACGCAGACGGCCTGGTTCTACTTCTGCCACATCGACGAGCATGCCCGACCGCCGAGGATCTCGCTGCCCAGTGGGGGATACTCGACCGGTCAGAGATAGAGACGATTGAGTCGATCAGGGGAGTTGTCGTCGACGCATCACGTGAGGAGCACCTGCAAGGAGGCAACACCGACCCGGTGGTGCGGATCGGTGACACCGTTCGGCGGCTGTCGCACTCGTGGAGCCCGCGGGTTCACGACCTGCTCGTTCGGTTACGCGACACCGAGTTCGACGGTGCTCCGCACCCGCTCGGCATCGACGAACACGGCCGCGACGTACTCACCTACCTTCCGGGCGATGTCGGGCACTACCCGTGGACCCCGGAGGTGAGCAGCGAAGCTGCGTTGACCAGCGCGGGCCATCTGTTGCGGCGATTCCACGACGCGACCGCCGAGGTGGCCGGCACGTGGCTCGACGGGTGGCGTTGGCCGCCCCGCGAGCCCGTCGAAGTCATCTGCCACAACGACTGCGCGCCCTACAACTGCGTGTACGACGGCGACCGTGCCTACGCCCTCATCGACTTCGACACCGCGGGACCAGGCCTCCGCTCATGGGATCTTGCCTACGCGCTGTACCGGTTCGCACCCTGACCGGGCACCGCGACAGCGGAAACCCGACTTCACCACAGACCCAGGGCCGACGCGCACGAACATTTCTCGACGCCTACCGAGTCGATCGGCAATTGCCGATCGACTCGCTGAACCAGGTGGTTCCCCGCCTCACCGCGCTGACGATATTCAAGAAATACATTTACACACGAGGAAATCGCCCAATACGCGGATCTTGTTTCTCGACACGCTCACTGACGTCGACGCCGAGTGTGCGCCTTCATGCCGAGCAATCCCGAGCCGCAGCTCGCATGCCTGCATCCGTATCAGACCCACGCTTTCCTTCGAATGTAATCCGCATCGAGAAACAATTATTCAGCGATAACCCGAACGGCAGACAGAGATGACGAACAGTCGATCCGAATCAGCGCAGGAACTGTCGAATTCCACGCGAAGGGGACTGTACAATACTGGACAGACCCGTGGCCGCCGATAGTGTCGGGATTGACTGTCCCGCATCGGCCGGGGCTCCGGATTCGCTGAGATGGGTGCGGGCGGCGTGGCGGCGCCGCAGTGGCTATGAAAATCGAGGCTAGGCTGCGGCGGTCGAGTTGAGGTGGGTGAGTAGCTCGATGGTGCGCCGTTGTTCGGGAGCGGACCCGACCGGTAGCAGGGCGAATTCGGTCGCACCCGCATCGATGTAGCGGCGAAGTTGGCGTTCGATGGTCGCGTCGTCGCCTGCGATGACGATATCGGCCACACCGTCCGCGCCTTCGCGGTCGAGCATTGCTCGGTAGGCGGGAAACTGTGCGGATCGGTGGAAGGTGGTGGCTACCCATTCACGGATTGCCGCGGCGTCGGTCGTCGCGCACACCATGACCATGACGACGATGCGTGGACGGCGTTGACCCGCTGCTCGCGTGATGGTCGGAACGATATGGTCGGCAAGGGCTTTGGGACCTGTCCAGTTGGTGATCGTGCCGTCAGCCAACTCGCCGGTGATGGCCAGAGTGCGAGTACCCAAGGCCGACACCAGCAGTTCCGGAGCGCGTGTCTCGGCGACAACGACTCCACCGTCGGCGGTGATGGTCTCGCCGCGGTACGAGACTGCCTCGCCGCGCAACAGTGGTGCGAGCACGGTGAGGTACTCGCGCAGGTGCCGGGCGGGGTGTGCGTAGGAGTAGCCGAATGTGTCCTCGATGATCGCGCGATGGCTCAGTCCGATCCCGAGGGTGAGCTGGTTCCCTACAGCCGCCTGCACACTCAACGCCTGGCTGGCCAGGGCGATCGGGTGTTGCGGATAGGTCGGCACAATAGCGGTACCGAGCCCGATTCCCGGTAGCGCAGGCCCGACAGTGGCCAGGGTGACAAGCGGATCCCAGCCGTAGTGGTGGCCCAGCCAGATCGACGCGAGCCGCGCGTCGGTCGCGGATTGGGCGTACTCGGTGATCTGGGACAGCGTCAGTCCCTGTTCGTTGATCATCAACCCGATTCGCATGTCGCAGTTCCTATCTCGGTGTTTATCGGCTGCCGGAGCGGTAGCGCGCTCGGTGCTCGGCAGCGATGTCGGTGAACAGTTCGACGACACGGGCCGCGGGCTCGGCCAGATCACCGCCGACGCCCGCGTCCGACGGCTCGAAGGCGGCCTGTACCACGTTCGCGAGAGCATCCGCGGCGCGTTCGAGGCCCTCTGGGTGTGGTTCGGCAAGGAAGAAACCGGTGACCGTGGCATGCCAGGCGTACACCAGCTCCTCGACGGGCATCGCTGATCGAACCAGACCGTGTTCGGCCAGCAGGCGGACGTAATCCTCCAATGCCCCTTGGTGTCTGCCCGCGATCCGTTCACGGGCGAGTCTGCCGAGTACGGCCGTGTCGGCGCGGATCGACGCGGTCAGCAACGGCCGGTCCATCACCGACCGAAAATGACGCCGGGTCAACCGGTGCAATCGCAGCTGCTGCGGATCCGCGGCGACGTCAGCCGCGAGTTCATCAGCCACCGCCGCCAGCTCACGCTGCACCACCGCGTGAAACAGCTCATCCTTGGTCTTCCAGTGCAGATACAGGGTTCCCTTGCCGACCTCGGCAAGATTGGCCACATCCTCGATCGTCACCTTCGGATACCCCCACCGCAGCAGCAGTTCCGCGGCAGCATCCAGGATCCGCTCAGCTCGCTCCGTCCGATCCACTGCATGATCTTATGACTGAATTAGAATTCTGGTCAACAGTCACGGAAAAGTGGATCAGCACTGCCACGTTCAGTACACTGGCCTGCCCGAAATACTGGCGACGGCGACAAACACGCCAGCTCACTCATGTGGGCACTGCACACCGATATTCCAGGCGGCCACGTCACCGTGTTCGCGCCGGATCCCCGCCCTAGCGCAGTCCGGCCCCCTACTCCAGGCTCCTGCGTCCGACAGTCGCCGACGCTCTCGGCTCCTCCGCCCACCACATGAACCGGATCTGGGCAGAGGCAGCAAGAAGCTGGACCACCTACACCACCCGGGACCTCAACAGGAAACATCCTGAATAAGGCCCGGGGGGGAATACGGCAGCCGCGCAGGGCTTTCCGCGCAATCGCGCTCTGCCGACGCCAATGGAAGGATCTGACAGCATGACGACATGAGTTCCGCCGCTACCGAACCCGCGCTCGTTCCCGAACTTCTCGTCTCCGACACGTCCAAGAGCATCGCGTTCTGGTGTGGGCTCTGCGGGTTCGAGATAAACTACCAGCGCGCGGAAGAAGGCTTTGCGTACCTTTCCCGCGGCACCGCACACATCATGCTCGAACAACGCGGTGCTGGCCGGAACTGGATCAACACACGACTCGACCGGCCCTTCGGGCGCGGAATCAACTTCCAGATCACCGTCCCCGACCTTGCGCCGATCCTTTCCGTGCTACGCGAAGCCCACTACCCACTCTTCATGCCACCGGAAACGCAGTCGTACCGCACCGGTGACGCCGAAGAAGTGCGAGTCCAACAGTTCCTCGTCGCCGACCCCGACGGATACCTCATACGCTTCCAAACCCGGGAACAAACGGGCACAGAGCAGCGGGCGACGCGAGCGATCAGCTGACGCTCCAGGTCCGGACAGCCCGGGGCTGCCCGCGCTCGGCTGCCCCGCCCGAGGGAAATACAGACCACTCGAATACCAGTTACATACAGGTAACAATCCTGACGCGATACCGACGGGGTTTCCGCGTCGCACGGTCGGGCTGACGACCTGATCCAACAAGTAACCATCCACATGCCGTTGGGACCCAACAAGTTCAACATGCAGACTTGACAGGGAATTCGTTACGCCCGCTGGCTGAAGGAGCAGGGCGTGGACCTGATCGACTGCTCCTCCGGCGGCATCGCCGCTGTCAAGGTCGACTCCTACCCAACTACCAAGTGCCTGCTGCGGATCTGTTGCGTCGTGAGCTCGGGATCATGATCGGCGCCGTGGGCCTGATCGAGACCGGCCGACAGGCCGAGGAGATTCTGCGCAACGGCCGTGCGGACCTGACCCTGGTCGGCCGTGAAATCCTCAAAGACCCATTCTGGGCGCGCACCGCCGCCGACGACCTGCGCACCCGGATCGCGGTGCCGCCGCGGTACACCCGGTACGGCTCGGCCTGGCAACGTGTGTTGTCGCCGGTCGCCGCCGCGCCCCTGACCGTGTCCTGACACGCGCGAGCCCGGCCGTTTATCGGGTTACCTGCGCGGCCGCGCCGCGATGCTGGTGGGCTCTTGGCGAGCGGCGCCTCCGCGGTGTCGCCCGAGGCAGGGGAGTGCGAGTTACGAGTCGCCGTGGTCGGCGTCGTACGTCTGCTGGGCGGCAATGATCTTGTGGACGTTCCGCTCGGCCCAGTCGCCGATCGCCGCGATCGGCTGGGTCAGAGAACTGCCCAGGTCGGTGAGGGTGTACTCCACCCTCGGCGGCACTTCGGCAAAGATCTCGCGAGTGACCAGGCCGTCACGCTCCATCCTCCGCAGCGACTCGGTCAGCACCTTCGGAGCGACTCGTCCGAGATGACTGCGCAGGTGTGTGTAACGCATCGGGCCGTCGGTGAGCAGAAGCACGATGAGCACGGTCCATTTGTCCCCGACCCTGTCCAGAACTCGCCTGGTCGGGCAGTCGGGGTCGAACAGATCTCCCTCGTACGCGTCAACACGCATTGCCCGAAGCCGGTCGACAAGGCGAGGCGGTCCAATAGTAACCATCAGGTATCTATAGCACGTTGAAGTACTAGGTCACCAATCGATACCTTGGTTCCAGGCCGAATCCTTTCGGCGCACGCAAGCGAAGGAGCACAGGATGAAGATCGCGGTATACGGCGCGTCCGGCATGATCGGGAGCCGAGTAGTCGCCGAGGCGCTGGGACGCCGGCACGACGTCATCGGGATCACCCGGTCGGGCGGTCCGCTGCCGGTCGGAGTGCGTGCGGTGCAAGGCGATGCGGGTGATGCCGAGTTCGCCCGGCGCATCGCGGCTGAGGCCGACGTCGTCGTCTCGGCCATCGGACCGAGCCGCACCGGCGGCAACCCACGCGAGTTCCTGGCACAGTTGCGCACGCTCGCCGAAACGCTGAACGGCACTCGTCTGCTCGTCGTCGGCGGTGCCGGATCACTCATCGTCGACGACAGGCCGCTTCTACAACATCCGGACTTCCCCGTCATCTATCACGACGAGGCGGTGATCGGAGCCGAGGCGCTGGAGTACATGCGTACGCTCGATGCGGATGCCGACTGGACCTTCATCTCACCGGCTCCGGTGATCCAGCCGGGCGAGCGCACAGGCGTGTACAAGCTCGGCACCGATTACCCCGTCGGCGACTCGGTCTCCGCCGAGGACTACGCGGTCGCCCTGCTCGACGAGATCGATAGCCCCGCACATCGCCGGCAACGGTTCACCCTCGCCAACTGAATGGAAGCGACCGCGCACGATGCGTCGGTGCGCGGTCGCCGCCATACAGTGGAGCTGCTGTTTCGATCGATCCGGCACCCGGCGTGGAGATCTGCCACCTACCCTGCCTTTATCTGCACCGCCCGAGCTGCGCCGCAGTATATGAGCACATCGCAGTAATAGAGCCGGCGTAATGCACAGGCGTTTCCGGATTGAAGGGCGCTTGCGCCCGACGTAGTTCTCCTATCGTTGGTCGTGGCCAATTTCCGCCATTCTCGCTATCCGGGCCGACGGCGGATCGATAAACGTCGATAATGGCGTATTCAGGATCGAGGCGCCCAACGGAACGACACTTGCGGGCGCACAATTGTCGTTCCGGGTCGATGATTTCGATGTTCCCCATCGTCGCCGAAATCAAGGACCGCACCGTCACCTTGACGCTGGAATTCGATGTTGCACACGCGGTGCGCAAGCCGGTCGACCCACCGTTCCAAGACGAAGCGCCGTGGAAGAACGATTACGAATGAGAAGAATCGGCGTTCACTCGAGTCGGCTTCTCGGTGGGCAAAGCTGAGACCGATTACTGTCAACGATTGAGTTGGGTATCGTTCAAAACCCGGGCTACGACCTGAGCGCGAGAGGTTACTGTTTGGCCGTGATGATCGGGTCCCGTTCCGGGACCAACAGCACCGCCGTGCCGATCTGCAATCTCTCGGTTGCCTCGGCGATCGCGCCGAGCGCGACGAAGGCATCCATACCGTTCTTGAATTCCGGCGCCAGATTCAGGACGTCGAACCTTTCCGGCGTGACAGCCGGGATATGGGTGTGGTCGGGCATGAACAGAGATTCGAACCCGCGGTCCTCGAGCAGGCGACCGAATGTACCCGGCGAGATCGCGTCCCGCGTCGGGAACATGATGAAGCCGAACTTCATCGGGGATCGCCTTCATCGGAGGCGGGATCGCCGACGGTGACGACGATCTTGCCGACTTGGCCGCCCGCTTCCAGATAGCGATGTGCTTGCTCGATCTCCTCCAGTGCAAACGTCCTGTCGATCACCGGTGCCAGGATGCGTTCGGCCAGACCCTGACGGATGAACTCGACCGCGGCATCCCGACGCGCCTGATCTCTCGTGGTCTCGAACAGCTCGTAACCACGGATCGTCAGGCCTTTGAACAACACGGCTCCGACATCTAGGGACGCGGGTCGTCGGTCCAGTAGCCCATAGAGCACGATGATCGCGTTGTCCGCAGCCGCCGCGACCAGGCCCTCGAGCGCGGGGCCGCCCACCGGGTCGAAGATCACCCGCGCGCCCGCGCCGCCAGTTAGCTCTCGGACGCGGGCAACGACGTTCTCCTCTTCCGTGGCGATCACCGCGTCTGCACCGACCTCCAGCAAGCGATCCTTCTTCGCGCTCGTCCGGGTCAGCGCGACGGCCCGGGCCCCGGCCGCGTGCGCCACCTGGATCGCCGCGAGGCCGACACTGCTGGATGCGGCCGGGATCAGTACGGTGTCCCCGGTGGTCGAACCGGCGACCTCGATCAGACCACCGTAGGCGGTCACGTACTGCATCCAGAGCGCTGCCGCCTGGACGAAGGACAATCCTTGTGGACTGGGCACGACCGCGTGCGCGGGGGCGAGGACCAGTTCGCCGTGCACGCCGTAATCGGTCATCGAGAAGGATGGGATCACACTCACCGCGGTCCCGATCGCCAAGCCGCTGACATCCGAACCGACCGCCTCCACCAACCCGGACGCCTCATAGCCGATTCCCGAGGGGAGCACCGGCTCGTCCCCGTACTGCCCCAGACGAAACATCGACTCCGCGCGGTTCAACCCCAACGCACGCGCCCGGATGAGCACCTCGCCCGGCCCGGGCACAGGATCGGGCACCTGCTCCAAGCGCAGCACCTCGGGCCCGCCGACCTGGCGGAAACGAACACTTCGACTCACGGTAGGACTCCTTCTCAGCTTCGGCGATGCGGCGTAGCGGTGGAGACGGGCTCGAGTCCACGCCGCAGGCTTTTTCGACTCACTGACGACGACTTCACGAAATTTCAAAGGTCCCAGGTACCGGTTCGTCTGTCTCGGCGGGTGCAACCGGGTTGAGGCAGACGAACCGGGTGGGTCAGGCTGTGACGGCTTGGGCCAGTTCGATGATGTTTCCGCTGTTGTCTTTGATCATTGCGAGTCGCTGGCCGATCGGATCGACGACGAACGGTTCGGCGAAGACGGTGACTTCGCGGTCACGCAATTCCTCCACGGTCTTGTCCAGGTCAGCCACACGCAGGCACAGGTGGATGTATCCGCTGCGCCCGAGATGGTCGCCGATATCGTTCTGCTCTGCGGCCGGGGTCGGCTGGCCGTCTCCGATCAGCTCGATCTCGAACTCGCCCAGCCGGACGTAGGCGAACCGCACACCGGGCATCGCGTCGCCGAGCGTCCATTCCTTGACCAGTTCGAAGCCGAGCTTGTCGGTGTAGAACGCGATTGACTCGTCGTAATCCGCGACCCGCAGTGCGACGTGGTCGGCGTAGCGGAAGCCCAGCGCGCTGTCGCCGACGACCGTTGGCCGGGTGTCGGGTACGCGGTTGCCGCGGATCAGCCAGGTCGGCTCGCCGCCTTCGACCAGCGGGACGATGGTGTCGAAGAATTTCTGGAAGTACGGGCCCGCGGCGTGGGTGTCGAACGCTTCGAGGGATTCGTAGCCCTCGTTGAGGTAGTACCGGTTCGGGTTGTTCTCGTCGGCGATCAGTTCGAACCGGAGTGTGCCCGGCTCGTTGGCGTTCGAATCCCGACCGTCCTCGAGCGAGGCCGCGATGAACTCCTCGACCTTGCCGGGCTTGACATCGAAATAAACAGCGACGTGATACATCGCGAAACACTCCTCGGTTTCTTTTTCCGGGCTCGAATACCGCGATCGGGATCCATTCGGCTGGCCGCTGTTGGGGCCCGTTCGCTGAGATCTATTCAAACAGCGGACATGAGTCGGTAGGACGGCTTTCCAGGCCTCCTTGTAACTAGCCCTCGCAGGGCTACCCGAGCCATTTGCTGAACGTTTGACCAGTTTGGACGGCGGTGTCGGTGGTTGCTTCGAGGTCACACGTGAGGCGTCCGGGGTTCTTCGGACAATATTTCAAACGGGTGACTGCATGAATGTAATTGTTTGTCGCGCAGACAAACTCGCGAAGTCTCGGTCGAGAGTGCCAGGGCGGTATCGGCAGAGAGCGGCGGACGGTTCCAGGTCGACGCCGCGCGGGATGCGGGCGGTCGACCGAATCGACCTTTGAATTGGTGAGCGCTTATCGAGGCCCGAACGCCACGGCTGGTTCAGACTTGCCTGGCGCTGATCGGACTCAGCCGAAAGCGCTCGGAATAGGAGAGCGAAAGTTGTGGGAGCAGAACAAGTTTCGGGAAGACGGGCAGCCTTCTTTGGGTAAATCCCAAAGGCGAAATACGCGTTCATCGCGTCAGGGGAATATAGTCCTTTGTCGCCGACATGGCGGTCATGGAGGACAGCCGGAACCCGCGAACCGGCGCGGCGACAGACCATCAGTAATGCCCGAACTCGAGAATTCCGGGCTGGTCAGTGGATTCGCTTCGCACACGGTGGCAGGTCTGGTTGAACTTTGGTCCGGCAGAAAGGCTTCGGCACCGCGAAGGTGCGCACGGTGTCGAGAAGCACGCCCCGTGAGGTGATGCCAGGGTGCCGGCTTGTTGATGTCGCACCGGTACGCGCTGACGTCTGTGATCGTGGCCCGAAAGCCGTTGTACAGCAGGCCGTCGTCGAACAGAATTCTGTTCGACGAATGGTCGGATACTCGATACGTTGGCCGGAAGCGGCCGGAAGGCGTCGGACACCTCGACACCGCCCGCGCGAATCTGCCGGCATTCACCACGTTCTCGAAACAGGCGCACCACGTTCAGGCGGCACCGAGAAACATGTGCTCCTGTTGAGTCGCCGAATAGTTGAGGTCATGCCATGCGATTCACACCTTGGTAGCGCCCATGTCGAGGGTGAGCTGAGTTCCGGTAACCGCACGCGACATGTCCGAGGCGAGCCAGACTACGCCGTCGGAAATGTCATCACAGTCGGCGAACGGCAAATCTGGCAGCACCGAGGCGAATGATGCCGCGTAATGGGGATGTTCGGACAGCACGGTCCCGACGGTCGGGTCCTCGCCCATCGGTGTGCTCACGCCCCAGGGGTGTATCGAATTGACGCGGATCCCATATTCGCCCAATTCGATTGCTGCGGACTTCGTCAGGCCGACGACGCCGTGTTTGGCGGCGCCGTAGTGTCCCTGCCCGGGGAGCGATTTGAGACCGGCGACAGAGCTGACGGTGATGATTGACCCGCCATTGCCCGCGGCGATCATGGCGGGAACGGCTGCTTTGAGGGTTCGCCAGATGCCGGTGAGATTGATGTCGATCACGGTCTGCCACTGGTCGTCCGGCATTTCCCAGAACCGGTTCCAGTTGCAGATGCCGGCGTTGGCCACGACGACATCGAGACGGCCGCCGAACTCCGCCACGCCGTCGGCAACGATCTGCTCGAGTGCCGCCGAGTCGCGGACGTCCGCGCGGCGCGCAATGATCTTCTGCCCCTCGGCTTCGACGAGGCTTACGGTGGCGGCCAGATCCTCCTCGGTCGCGGCGGGATATGCATTGTCGGATGCCACCGCAGCACAGGCGTCGACCGCGATAATCGATGCGCCCTCCCGCGCGAACCGGACCGCGTGGTTGCGACCCTGGCCTCGGGCCGCGCCCGTGATGAAGGCGACTCTTCCGGAAAGAAGCATGGGCTCTCCCTCTTCGTACGACGATCCGGGTTCGATCTTCGTGTCTTCCAACGCTGCGCGAAAGACCCCTGACAGGAACGCCGTTCCCGTGCGGACAGGGTTTCGTCGATCAGATGTCGGGTGGCCTTCCGGCTGGCTAACCGGGTTGTTGTGAGGCTCCGACGGAAGCCGGACAAGAGACAGCAGCTCATGTGACTCGCTGCCTGCGGGCATCACTGCGCTGATCCTCACACCGCGGCCTTCGTGACCACTTCGCGCTTGTCCTGATAGCTGATTCGCCGCCGGTACAGTCGGGCGCGGCGACGGCCCTCGGTGGCGACGAGATCGGTCACGTCACCGATGCGTTCAACCGGCCGCAACTCAAGGGCAACCAGACACATTAATAGATATATCATTTATCTGTATTGCTGACGGATGGTTGGCGATCGGAGGGCTCAGTCCCGCATGGAGGTCGTGCCGCTATGTGATCGGCGGGCGGTGCCGCAGATGGCCGGCTCCGTTCACTGTTACCCAGAACGCGGACGGTTTCCCGGCGATGCGGGGCCGATCGACGATGTACGGCCCCGGTCCGATGGGGTGATCCGGGGCGTGATCTTCAGCTGGGTGCCGTTGATCGCGATTCCGTGGCGGCGGAGGGGCCGCCATGATCTTCGCCGGGCGCGAGAGGCCGAGGTGTGGCATCGCAGCGGCCATGTTTCGCGTTTGATGCCTGTCCGGTACTACACTGATCAGATAGTTAGATGATATAAGTAATTACGCTGAATGGTGTCGAGCCGAATCGTGGGCGCGAGGCGGTACCTCGATACCGACCGAGAGTCACGTAGCGCAGGAGGCCGCATGTCCACCGACTCACGCACGGCAATGCTGGAACGTCGGATTGCCGAGTTGTTCGCCACCGATGAGCAATTCGCGGCCGCCCGGCGCGTCGACACGATCTTCGACCAGATCAAGTCCGCTGGACTGGCACTGCCGGAGATCCTGAGGGTGGTGCTCGACGGATACGCGAACCGCCCAGCTCTCGGACGGCGTGCGGTGGAGTACGAACGCGACCCGAGCACCGATCGAGTATCGATACGGCACTTACCGCGATTCGATACGATCACCTACGGCGGGTTGCGGGATCGGATCGGCGCGGTCGTGACGGGTTTGACCGCTGGGCCGAAGGTCTCGGTGCGGCCCGGGGACGCGGTGTGCGTGCTCGGTTTCACCAGCATCGATTACGCGGTCATCGATCTCGCTCTGATGTGGATGCGGGCCACCGCGGTGCCGCTGCACACCAGCGCGCCGGTCAGCGCTTTGCGCCCGACGGTCGAGGAATCCGAACCGGTCGTCATCGCCGCGAGTGTGGACTACCTGACCGATGCGGTCGAACTGGCCGAGGCACACCGGCCCCGGATGCTGCTGGTCTTCGACTATCACCCCGAGGTAGACGACCATCGCGACGCGGTGGCCGCGGCCCGCGATCGCGTGGCCGGCCTCGGTGCGGACATCGTGGTCGAGACGCTGACCGAGATGATGGCACATCCTGTGCAACTGCCGCCGGTCCCGGTCACAGAAGAACCTGACCCGCTGTCGCTGATCCTGTACACCTCTGGGAGCACCGGAACTCCCAAGGGCGCCATGTTCGGCGAGGATTTGATCGCCGATATTTGGCGCAAGGACATGAGCCGGCCCCTGCCGATGATCACTCTGAATTTCATGCCGATGAGCCACATGTTCGGTAGGGCAACGTGGTATTCGACTTTGGCGCAGGGCGGTATCGCCTACTTCACCGCCAAGAGCGATCTGTCGGCCCTTCTCGAGGACCTGGAATTGGTTCGGCCGACGCAGTTGCGCTTCGTGCCGAGAATCTGGGAAATGCTGTTCCAGCAATACCAAGCCAGGCTGGCCCGTCGAGCGTCCGAGGGCGGTGACCCGGCGGCGATCGAGGCCGAGGTACGGCAGGAGGTGCGGCAGAGCCTGCTCGGTGGCAGGTTCGTCGATGCCTCGACAGCGTCGGCGCCCATCTCGCCGGAGTTGAGGTCCTGGGTCGAGTCGCTGCTCGAGCTACCGCTACGAGAGGCTTACGGGGCGACCGAGGTTCGTGGCATCGCTGTGAACGGCAAGATCCAGCGGCCGCCGGTGATCGACTATAAGTTGGTCGATGTGCCCGAATTGGGGTACTTCGGCAGCGATCGGCCATATCCGCGCGGTGAGTTGTATGTCAAGTCGTCCGATGTGGTCCGGGGCTATTACAAGCGTCCGGAGTTGACCGCGCAGTTGTTCGATGCCGAGGGCTGGTATCACACCGGTGACGTCATGGCCGAGGTGGGGCCCGATCGGCTGCAGTATGTGGACCGGCGTAATAACGTGCTGAAGCTTTCGCAGGGCGAGTTCGTCACTGTGTCGAAGCTGGAGACTGTGTTCGGTAACAGCCCGTTGGTGCGTCAGATCTACCTGTATGCCAACAGCGCCCGGCCGTACCTGCTGGCTGTCGTCGTGCCGAGCGAGCAGGCGCTGGCCGAACATCCGGCCGAATCACTGAAACCTGTTCTGGCGGAAGCGCTTCGTCGCGCGGCTTCCGAGGCCGACCTGCAGTCCTATGAGATTCCCCGCGACATCATTGTCGAGTTCACGCCGTTCTCGCTGGAGAATGGGTTGTTGACGGGTATCGGCAAACTGGCGTGGCCGAAGCTCAAGGAACACTACGGCCCCGTTCTCGAGCAGCTGTATGTGGATCTGGCTGCGAGCGAGGCGGACGATCTGGCCGCACTGCGTCGTGATGGCAGCAGTCTGCCGGTGCTGGAGACCGTGAGCCGTGCCGCAGGCGCGTTGCTGGGGGCTTCGGAGGCTGTGCGTCCTGACGCGCACTTCGCCGACCTCGGTGGAGATTCCCTGTCGGCGTTGACATTTTCCAATCTGTTGCAGGAAATCTATGACATCGAGGTGCCGGTGGGCGTGATCGTCGGCCCGGCCGGAGATCTGGGGACAATAGCCGCCTACATCGAGACCGGACGCCGGGACGGTGTCGGTCGCCCCACGTTCACGTCCGTACACGGTATGAACGCCACGGAAGTGGCTGCCAAGGATCTGACGCTGGCGACGTTCATAGATTCGGAGACCTTGGCGGCCGCCCCGTCGCTGTCCGGGCCCGGCTCCGATGTCCGCACGGTGCTGTTGACCGGCGCGACCGGATTTCTGGGCCGGTATCTGGCCC
>CBJNFW010000038.1:0-40748 GCA_966435935.1 uncultured Nocardia sp. | reverse complement strand
GGCGCCGGAGCGGGAGCGGGCACAGCACGCTGGTCCTGAGTCGGAGCAGGCACAACACGCTGGTCCTCAGCCGGAGCAGGCACAGCACGCGGCGCGGGTGGCTGGGTGATCACCGGAGCCGGGGCCGGCTCGGGCGGCGGCACGTGCACCGGAGCCTGCTGGACGGTATGCGGACGAGTCGTCTCGGCAGAGGCCGGCGCGGGCGGGGCGGCCCCGGTGGTCATTCGGCGCTGGGTCTGGCACAACCACGCCGGTCCCGGGCCCACCACCCACTGCGCGACCTGGCCGTCGTGCGAGCAATCCTCGCCGACCCGATGCACCGAACTCATAATTCCCGGCGGCGCACACACCCACCGGCCATCCCGTTGCTGCCATCGCGCGGCGATGTAATCGTGCGAGCAGTCGTCCCCCTCCTGATGCGGTTTGCCCGCGCCCGGCACCCCCTCGGTTCTGACCACGGGGTCCGCACTGGGTGCGGCCGTCGCGTCGGCGGCCGCGGACCGCACATCCTGCTGCGATCGGA
Source organism: uncultured Nocardia sp. (assembly GCA_966435935.1). Taxonomy (GTDB): domain Bacteria; phylum Actinomycetota; class Actinomycetes; order Mycobacteriales; family Mycobacteriaceae; genus Nocardia. The sequence continues at coordinate 40,225 of CBJNFW010000038.1, read as the reverse complement.
CGGCGAGCACGCCCACCACCACCGCCACCGCGAGAACGGCCACGGCAGCCACCGCCATGTACTTCCCACCGTCGCGTTCGCCGTCCGACGGCTCGTTCTCCTGTCCGCTCTCGGGTGAAGCCATAGCCGGAACCTTTCGTCCACCAGTTGAACCGCTGATCGAAAGCCCACTTACCAGGCACGTTAACGAAGATCGCGGCACAGGGGACGGTCTGATCCGTATCTAGTTCGGATTGAGACCTACGCGCGGCCGACGTCCAGATCCACCCGGACGGTCAGCAGATCGGTACCGACCGCCCCGACGACGGCGCTGTTGTACCTGGGCAGCTCGCGCATGCGGGCCTTGGCGTCGTCCTCGGGCAGCAGGTGCGCGGTCCCGGTGTACCAGTGTCCGCGCAGCCGCAGCCGCACCCGGTTGTCGGCCCGGATATTGCGGATGTACTGGGATCGCTCACCGAATTCGGAAACGAACCAGAACGAATCACCGCGCCGGGCCCCGCCGATCGGCGTCTGCCGGGCCTGCCCGCTGACGCGACCGGTGGTCTCGAGGATGGTCTGAATCGGCAGCCGGCGCAGAATCGGATTGCCGATATTTCGCTGGAACGCGGTGACCCAGCGGTGCTGCAGATCGGCGTTCACCATGCCCTCCTCCTCAATCCACCGGTGTGAAATCCGAGGTTCCGTCATCGGTCAGCGCATAGATTCCGCTGCCGAGATCGAGCGCCAGAACCGTACGGCCGGCCGCCTCGTCGATATGGATCCGGGGTGAGTCGGGAAGTTCGGCCGGATCCGGGTAATACGTTCCGGGACCGTAGAATTGGCCGTACCGCAGCACGACGCCGCCGAGGCCGAGTACCGAGGACTCCAGGAATTCCTTGGCGGCCTGGCCTTCTCCGGACATGCCCCACGCAACACTCTGCGCCACAAAGCGTTTCGCGCCCGCGGCCTGCGCCGCCGCGATCAGGTTGGCGGTGCCCTCCCTGCGGATCCGCGCATTGGCGGCGCGCCCGGCGGCCAGATCCTCGGTACGGTCGGGCAGGTCGGTGAGCTGGTGCATCACCAGATCGGGTGCGTACGAGGTCACCGCCCGCTCGAGCGCCGCGGCGTCGAAGACGTCGCACAGCACCGGCTCGGCGCCGAATCCGGCCAGCATCTCGACCTTCTCCGGTGACCGGGTCATTCCCGCCACCTGGCATCCGGCCGCAATCAACAACGGAGTCAATCGGCTACCGAGCACACCGCTCGCGCCTGCCAGGAAGATCTTCACGCACCCCACCCTAGCCACCGCCCCGGCGGTACGGCGTAGCTCGCGCGTACCCAGTGGTGGACGGCCGGATTCCCGCGTGTCTCGACGCGAACCCGACCGCCACGGCGATGCGCTACCCGACGAATTGGTGATCGGTGCGGATGCGGCCCGCCTCGTCCACCGTCAGCACCTCGAAGCCCGACCCCGCCACGCCGCCGTCGGCGCGCGAGCGCATCACCCAGGTCAGCGTCACCGCGGCCCCGGCCTGCGCCACGACCTCGCCCTCCAGCTCGAAGACGTACTGCCCCGGCTCGACGAACATCTCGTAGGCGCGCGAAACCCGTTGGTCCATCGCGTCGTAACCGCGAACCTCCAGGGGCGGAGCGGCTATGGCGAGATTCGCCGCGCTGTCGCGAATCTGCTCCGGCGGGTTCACCAGGACCTGCACGCAGTCGGCCACCCACACCTCGCGGATCAGCTCTCGACGCGTGCTCGGATCGGGCTCGTTCCACTGGGCGAGGTACCGGTCGGCCAGGCGCTTCAGTTCGTTGTCGGTGAGTGCGCTGCGCACGGTGTGTCCTTTCTCGGCGAGCCCGCTGTTCGCATGTCCGAGCGGGGCCCGGTCGCTCGTGCGGCAGAGTCTTTCGCGCCGGACGCCGGTGCGCGACTCCCTGGAGGGAATGGCAGCGTCGCGGCGCGAGGTCGATCATGAGGAACATGACCACAGTTCTGGCCGCGCCCGCCTTCGGTCGCGAGCTGCGCAGATGGCGTCGGCTGCGGCGGTGGAGTCAGCTCGACCTCGCGATCCGCGCCGACACCACCCAGCGTCACCTGAGCTTCCTCGAACAGGGCCGCTCCCAGCCCGGACGGGCGATGGTGGTGCGGCTGGCCGAATCGCTGAGCCTGTCGCTGCGCGAGCGCAACGGTCTGCTCGCCGCCGCCGGATACGCGCCGATCTTCGGCGAATCTGGTATGGAGACAACGGAATTGGAGCCGATCCGCACGGCGTTGCGGCAGATCCTGAACGGCCACATGCCCTATCCGGCGTTGGTCGTGGATCGCCACAGCATCCTGGTCGAGTCCAATGCCGCGTTCGAGCTGTTCTTCGAGGGCTGCTCCCCCGAACTGCTGCGCGCACCGATCAACGTGCGGCGGCTGGCCCTGCATCCCGACGGGCTCGCACCGCGCGTGCTCAACCTCCCCGAGTGGGGCCGGCACGTCACCGAAGCGCTGCGCAACCGGGTCCGAGCCAGCCCCGACCCCGAACTGGAAGCGCTCGCCGCCGAATTGGAGAGCTACCTTCCGCCCACCGCCCCCGGACGGGACTACCTCGGATTCGCCGTCCCGCTCCGCCTGCGCACCGATGCAGGTGAGTTACGACTTATCACCACGCTCACTTCCTTCGCCACCGCCACCGACATCACCCTGTCCGAACTCCACCTCGAGGCCTTCCTGCCCGCCGACGAGGCAACCGCCCGAATCCTGCGCCACCGCACCGAACACTGACCGGTTCCACTCGTTCGCAGACGCCGCCGGCCTCCCGCCACCCCACCGCGGCAATCGACTTCCCACCGCGAGACCGGCCGTTCGCGTTCGATTCCGCCACCTCGCAGCAGTTGCTTTCGTGCCCGGTCCGCGCCGGCGACGTCGCTGGGACAGCCACTCTTGGGAGCCGCCCACGGCCGCGCCGACGAACTTCGGGCGCCGCCCCGGTTCGCTCACCAACGTCGGCCCGCCGCGAGCAGGGCACGCCGCGCGGCGTCGACATCGGGCAGTGCGGGCGCCCCGATGCGGCGGGCCAGGAATGCGGTGTTGATCGGCGGTTCCTCGGGGTCGAGCAATGTCACCAGTTCGCCCGAATCCAGTTGTGCCGCAATCAGATAACGCGGCAGTACACTGACCCCCGCACCCGCGGCGACCAGGGCGGCCAGGGCGCGCAGGTCGGCGGCGACCACGGCCGGTTCGGCATCGAGCCGGGTATGGAAGACGTGCCGCCAGTAGCGGCGCAGGATCGGCAGGTCCGTGGCGTAACTCAGCAGCGGGACGGTCGCCAGGGCAGTATGGTCCGCCGACCGCAGCCGCCGCGTGTCGATACCCGCGGCCACGGCGGGCGCGGCGACCAGAACGAATTCCTCGTCCATCAGGACCTCGGCGTGAACCGTGCGCCCGCGCGGGCGGATCACCGAAACCACCAGGTCGTACTGTCCGGTGCGCAGGCCGGCCAGCAGGTCCTCGGCCAGGCCGGTGGTCACGGTGAGCCGCACGTCCCGGGCGACCAGCGGCGCGAGCGCGGGCAGCACGAGCGCGGCCAGCATCTCCGCGGGACCGGCCAATCGCACCGGCGGTTGCGCGACCGGCGCCCGCGCGCCGCCACCGGCGATCGCCTCCAGCGCGTCCATCGGCCCGGCCAGGCGCGCGGCCAGTTCCCCGGCCGCCGCGGTCGGTGCGACGCCGCGCGGCAGACGCTCGAAAAGCTGCCTGTCCAAACACTTTTCGAGCAGGCGCAGCTGCGTGGTCACGGTGGGCTGGGACAACCCGACCAACCGCGCCGCCGCCGTCACCGAGCCCGCGCGGTAGACCGCCAGAAAGGTGCGCAGGTGAACCAGGTCCAAGCCGCCCTCCGCGCCGCGTTCCACCACGTCCGCCACCTCACCCCGTCGCACCACACGGATCGCACAGCGCCGTCACGCGAGGAGTCTATTGAGCGCCTCCAGGGTTCACCTCGACCGGCAAGGCGATGACACCTCCGCCGGTTTCACTACTTGCGTACGAATACTCGTGAACGTATATTCGTAGACGAGCATCGGAAGGGAGCACGGATGAAACGGCGAAAGGTCGGCAACCTGCTGGCGCTGGCCGTGCTGGCCACGCTGGTCGAGGGGCCCATGCACCGGTACGAGATCGCGGCCAAGATGCGCAATCGCGGAAAGGAACGCGATATGGACGTCAAATGGGGCTCGCTCTACACCGTGGTGCAGAACCTGGAAAAGCACGGCTTCCTGGAGATCGTCGGCAGCGAGCGCGACGGAGCCCGGCCCGAGCGCACCATCTACGCGCTCACCCCGGCCGGTCGCGCCGAAACCGAGGATTGGACGCGGGAGCTGCTCAGCACCCCGGCACCGGTCCATCATCCGTTCGTCTCCGGCCTGTCCGTCGCCGCGATCATCCCCCCGGACGAGGTGATCACGCTGCTCGAGCAGCGCACCGAACGCCTGGCCCGCCAGATCGCCGCGGACCGAGCCGAACTCGACGAGGTGCGGGGCACGGTCCCGCGGCTGTTCCTGGTCGAGAACGAGTTCACCATCGCGATGCTCGAGGCCGAGGTCGCCTGGGTGGACGCCTTACGCGAGGAGCTCACCACCGGCACGTTCCCGGACGTCGAGTGGTGGCGCCGAATGCACGCCGAGAACATCGACCCCCAGGAGGTCGTCGGCATGGTGGAGAGGGGGGAATACCAGCAGTCCACCGACAGCAGTCAGGAATAACAGCACCGAGAAATGACAGAAAACGAGCCCGGTCAGGTGCGGCAACACCTTTCCGAGCCCGATTCCCTTACCGTCTCGAACCGCATCCGCGCGGGCGAACCCGGCCCAAGTGTGGCAACTACAGGATAACTGGGCTCCCCTCGCGCGAATCGGATCGGGCATTCACACCCATCCACAGGGAGAACACTCATGTCCGCAATTCGTTCCGCATTGATCATCGGCGGCGGTGTCGCCGGACCGGTCACCGCCACGGCACTGCGCATGGCCGGGATCGAGGGCCGCGTCTTCGAGGCGTATCCGGGCCCGGCCTACAACATCGGCAGCACCCTCGGCTTCGCCGCCAACGGCCTGGCCGCGCTGGACGTCATCGGCGCGGGTGACGCGCTGCGCAAGGTCGCCCTGCCGATCCGGCATCAGGTGATGTCGGTGGGCAGCAAGAACATCGAGATGCCCAGCCTGGGGGATGTCGAGCCGATGCAACTCGTCGAACGCGGCGAGCTGCATCGGGTACTGCACGATCACGCCGTCGCCGCCGGGGTGGATTTCAGCTACGACAAGCGCCTGGTCTCCGTCGACGAGCACGCCGACGGGGTCACCGCGCGCTTCGCCGACGGCACCAGCGCCACCGCCGACAGCCTGATCGGCGCGGACGGCATCAAATCGAAGGTCCGCACCCTCATCGATCCGAAGGCGCCCGCGGCGAACTACACCGGCATGCTGGGCTTCGGCGCCTATGTCGAATGCTCGGTGGACGTCGCGCCGGACACGATGTTCTTCGCGTTCGGCAAGAACGCCTACTACCTGTACAACTCGATGCCCGACGGCCGGATCGGCTGGGGTGCGAACCTGCCGCACGCGGAATACCTGAGTATGTCCCAGGCCCGCGAGATCCCCAACGAACAGTGGTTGCGCATTCTGCGGGATACCTACGGCGAGGACACCCCCGGCGGCGAGTTCGCCCGCAACACCGCCCCGGAGGATCTGGCCGTCATCGGTGGTCTGCACATCATGCCGCCGGTGCCGAACTGGCATCGCGGCCGCATGATCCTGGTCGGCGACGCGGTGCACGCACCGTCGAACAGCACCGGGCAGGGCGCATCGCAGGCCATCGAGTCGGCGGTGCAGCTGGCCCGCTGCCTGCGCGACTTCGATGACCCGGCAACGGCTTTCGCGACCTACGAGCGGATCCGCCGGCCGCGGGTGGAGCGGATCGCCGAGCGCGGCGCGAAGATCAACCACGGCAAGACATTGGGGCCGGTGATGCGCCGGATGATGCCGGTGCTGATGCCGCTGGCGGCCAAGGCGATGAAGATCGAGGAGACCATGCGTCGCGAGCAGGGCTACGTGATCGATTGGGACGCACCGGTGAACGAGCGAGCCGAACTCATCCGGGCCTGAATCACGCAGTGCCACGGGCGGTTTTGGGTGGCAGGCGGCCTGGCCACCCGAAACCGCTCAGACCCGCGCGGTGAGCAACTCCGGACGATCGGATTCGTCGAGAAGTTTGGTGGCGATGTTGTCCAGGGCCTTGTCGAACAACGCCCGGTCGTCCGGATTCGCGCAGTCCCAGTCGTCGATCCGGCCGCACACCCAGCTGCGCCACGCGGCTTTGATCCGATCCGACTCGGCGAGTCCGGCCGGGGTGAGCCGCATTCGCGGGCCGTCGAATTCGATCGTTCCGAGCCGAACGGCCTTGTCGTACACGGGTTCCAGAACCTCGGGAGGCAGCCAGTGCGCGCGGGCGATGGCGTCCAGGGTTGCCTCGCCGCGCGCCCTGCGCAACATCTGCACCTGCCCGATCGCCCACGCTTGATCCCTGGTCAGCGAGGTGCCCGAGGCGGCCAGAATCATCGGATCGGGCAGTTCGTCGGCCCGCAGCTTGCGCATCAGACTGGCCAGCGCGTACTCCAGGCGCGCCACCGAATCGGCCGAGTCCGGCACCGAGAACCCCCCGCCCACATCGGAGGCCTCCGCGCGCATGCTGTCGCGCAACGGAACCTCCTTCAGCAGCCAGGCGATCAGGAAGCCCACGACCGCCACCGGCACGACCCAGCGGAACACGTAATCGATCGAGGTGGCGTACGCATCGATGATCGGGGCCGCCTGCTCCTCGGGCAGCTTGCGCAGCAGCTGCGGATTCTGCGCGACCTGCGCGGAAACTCCGGGCGTGCGGGCCAGCGCCTCGGCCAACCTGGTCCCGATCTGGTTGTTGTACAGCGTGCCGAAGATCGCGGTGCCGAAAGTGCTTCCGAGAGTACGGAAGAAGGTCACCCCGGAGGTGGCGGTGCCCAGATCCGCGTAGGGCACGGTGTTCTGCACGACGATGGTGAGCACCTGCATGGCCAGCCCGATGCCCATTCCGAGCACCAGCATGTACAGCGATTCGAACCATATCCCGGTACCGCGCCCCATCGTGGACATCAGATACAGCCCCAGCGCCATGACCGCGGTCCCGGCGATCGGGAAGTACTTGTAGCGCCCCGTCCGGCCGACGACCTGACCGGAGATGATCGAGGTGATGAACAGGCCCACCACCATCGGCAGCGTCCGCACTCCGGAGACCGTCGCCGACACCCCGTCCACATATTGCAGATAGGACGGCAGATACGTCATCGCGCCGAGCATCGCGAAGCCGACGATGAACGACAGGATCGAGCAGACGGTGAAGACGTTGCTGCGGAAAAGATGCATCGGCAGCATCGGCTCGGCCGCGCGCAACTCCACGAAGACGAACGCCGTCAGCGCAATCACGGCCGCGATGAACAGCCCGATGATCGTGCTCGAGCCCCACGGATACTGCTGACCGCCCCATTCCAGGCCGAGGATCAGACAGCTCACTCCCACCGCGACCAGGGCGATGCCCGCATAGTCGATCACCGGCCGGATCACCGTGCGCACGCGCGGTATCGCCCGCGCCGCGATGACGATCATGAGGATCGCGAGCGGGACGTTGACGTAGAAGCACCACCGCCAGCTCGCGTGATCGGTGAAAAGCCCGCCGAGCGTCGGGCCGACCACCGTGGTGACGCCGAACACCGCGCCCAGCGCGCCCTGATATTTGCCGCGTTCGCGCAGCGGGATGACGTCGGCGATCAGCGCCATCGAGGTCACCATCAGCCCGCCCGCGCCGATGCCCTGGACGGCCCGCGCGACGATCAGCAGCAGCATGCCGTTGGACAGCCCGGCGACCATCGAGCCGACGATGAAGATCAGCGCGCTGAGCTGGAAGACGAGCTTGCGGCCGAACAGGTCGCCGAATTTACCGGCGAGCGCGGTCGCAACCGCCTCGGCGAGCAGGTAGGACGTGACCACCCACGCCATATGCCCCGCGCCGCCGAGATCTGCCACGATCGTCGGCAGGGCGGTGGAGACGATGGTCTGATCGAGGGCGGCCATGAGCATACCGAGTACGACTGTGACGAAGACGACATTCGCGCGGGTATGGCTCACGGGAGCCGAGGCGTCCACGACTGCGGGGGCACCGGTCATGTGCACAGTATGTGCCGGGATCGGCGGTTCCAGAGGGAGGACACGAGCCGCGGCCGGTACGATCGGCCGTCGGCGAACTGCCGCGACACGCTGGAAAGTCGCTTCTCGGCGATCCCTTTCCGGAGACCTTACTCCAAAGTAAGATCCCCGGCGGGGCAGCAGGGCGCTGCCCGGACGACCACACCAGCAAAGGTCCGCGCAATGGCCTGGAACCCCAGTGAAATTCCCGACCTGACCGGTCGCACATTCGTCATCACCGGCGCGAACGGCGGCATCGGCAAGAACACCACCGCAGTGCTGGCCGGTAAGGGCGCCGGCGTGATCATGGCCTGCCGCAACACCGCCACCGCGCAGCGGGTCGCCGACGGCATCGAGGGCGAGGTCACCGTCGCGGCGCTGGATCTGGCCGATCTGTCCTCGATCCGTGAATTCGCCGAGCGCACCGGTGAATTCGACGTGCTGATCAACAACGCCGGGCTGATGAACATACCGTTCTCACGCACCAAGGACGGATTCGAAACCCAGTGGGGCGTCAACCATCTCGGCCATTTCGCGCTGACCGGGCTGCTGCTGGACCGGATTCGCGACCGGGTGGTGACCCTGGCCAGCATCGCGCACCGCCAGACGCCCAAGCTCTGGATCGACGACCTGAACTACGAGCACCGCCGCTATCAGCGCAATCTCGCCTACTCCCAGTCCAAGTTGTCGAACCTGATGTTCGCCCGGGAATTGCAGCGCCGCCTGAGCGAGGCCGGATCGCCCAAGCGCTCCTACGCGGTGCATCCGGGAGTTTCGGCGACCGATCTGTTCACCCGGACCGAAACGCTCATGGACAAGGTGGCCAAGCCGGCGGTCGCGCTGATCGGGCACTCCCCCGCCCGCGCCGCGCACTCGAGCCTGTTCGCGGCGACCATGCCCGATGCCGACCCGAACCAGTACTGGGGCCCGACCCGGTTGTTCGGCAGCCAGGGACCGGTGCAGGCGTCGCCGTCGAGCAAGTTGTCCCAGGACCGGGAACTGCAACGCCGGCTGTGGGACGAATCCGAGCGGCTCACCGGTGTGCACTACACGTTCTGATCGAATCGTGGCCCCGGCCCCGCCCGAGCCCCCCTGTCGCGCCGGTCACGGCCGTACTTCCGGTGTGACCGGTGATCGGCCGCCGGGAGCGGACCTGCCCCTACGGAACGTGTAGTAGACGAGTACCGTAGAAGCCGTGTCCGCTCCGCACCGCCGTCCCGCGCTGATCGTTCTGGTGATCGTCGCGGCGCTGACCTGCCTGGCACTGGGCTGGTGGCAGTGGGGGCGATTCCAATCCGGGACCGGGACGGGGCAGAATCTCGGCTACGCACTGCAGTGGCCGCTGTTCGCCGGATTCGTGGTGTTCGCCTACGTGCGGTTCGTCCGTCTCGAACGCGAGGCAGACACCCCCGAGTCCGAGCGGCCCGAGATCGTGAAACCCGCTGTGCAGCGCGAGATTCCGGCGGGCATCCTGCCCGAGCGGCCGACCGTGCGGCACGAGCAGGATCCGGTGCTCGCCGAATACAACAGGTATCTGGCCGAACTGCACGCCCAGGACCTGCACGAGCAGATGCGTGAGGCCGGGCTCGACGCCCGCGAGACCGAGAGGAGCGCCGGTTGAGCGCCAGCGACAACATCGAAACCGCCGCAGCGAGCACACCGGCGGCCAGTGCCCCGGCCGCACCCGCGCGCGGCGCTTCCGCGGCGAAGGTCCGCCCGGCGTTCCTGCGCTACCGCGTCCTGGCCTGGGCCACCGGTACCTGGCTGCTGTTGCTGTGCGCCGAGATGATCGCCAAGTACGGCTTCGGCGTGCACACCCCCAACTGGATCGCGGTGGTCCACGGCTGGGTCTACTTCGTCTACCTGATCGTCACCGCCGACCTCGCCGTCAAGGTCCGCTGGCCCGTCGGCCGCACCATCGGCACCCTCCTGGCAGGCACCATCCCCCTGCTGTCCTTCTTCGTCGAACACACCAACGCCAAGCAGGTCAAACAGACCTACAACTTCTGACGCGAATCAACGACCGTAGTGAAATCTGCAGGCGACGATCACCATCTCGTCTGCAGTAATGGTGTACACCAAGCGATGTTCCTGGTTGATTCGCCTCGACCAAAATCCGCTGAGATCACCTCGGAGCGGTTCGGGCTTTCCGATACCTTCGTTTCCATTGCGACATGTGTCGGCCACCAACTGATTGATACGCCGGAGGATCTGACGATCCTCACGCTGCCAGTACAGGTACTCTTCCCACGCCTCGGGGTGGAAGGCGACCTTCGTCATTCGGCCTCGTCCTCGAGCAGCTCGTGACGCTCACCGACACCGTCGCGCAGTTCCGCGATCCGGCGTGTGAGGATACGAGCGTTGGCAGCACTGGACAGCAGATACGCTGTCTCACGCAATGATTCGTATTCACGCTGCGGAATCATCACGACATTTTCCCCGCCTGGGCGGGTGATAACGACCTCCTCCTGATCGTTGATCACCGCATCGAGTGTGGCCGCATAGGCAGCCCTGGACTCCGACATCGTCATGATCTTCATATTCACCTCCATGTACACGATATTGTACATGGAGGTATCGAGTCGAAGAAGATCCAGAGTCACTCGGCGAGGGCGGCCAGGGCCGGGAGCAGGGCGCGCAGAGCGCGGCCGCGGTGGGACGCGGCGTCCTTCTCGGCGGGGGTGAGTTCGGCGGCCGAGACGGTGCCGCCGTCCGGGACGAAGAGCGGGTCGTAGCCGAAGCCGCCTTCGCCGGACGGTTTACGGGCGATGTGACCGGGCCATTCGCCGGTCTCGACGACCTCGCGGCCGTCGGCCACCAGGGCACAGGCGGAGACGAAACGGGCGCCGCGACGCTCGTCGGGGACGTCGGCGAGCTGGCCCAGCAGCAGATCGTTGTTGGCCCGGTCGTCGCCGTGGCGGCCGGACCAGCGCGCGGACAGCACACCGGGCATACCGTTGAGCGCGTCCACCGCGATACCGGAATCGTCTGCGACACAAGCCAATCCGGTGGCCGCAGCGCCGTCGCGGGCCTTGGCCAGGGCGTTCTCGGAGAACGTCGCGCCGGTTTCGGGGGCCTCCTCGTACGGGGGCACCTCGTCGAGTCCGACGATCTCGAGCTCCTCGACACCGGCCTCGGCCAGAATTCGCCGCAGCTCGCCGAGTTTCTTGGCGTTGCGGCTGGCGACCAGTACCCGGCGCGCCACTACTTCTTCTTCTCCGGCTCGGGCAGCACGCCCGGATACGGCTGCGCCAGCGCCTCCTTCTGCACCGTGAACAGCTGCTCACATCCGGCCAGCGCGGAATCGAGCAGCTTGTCCAGCGTGGAGCGCGGGAACGTCGCACCCTCGCCGGTGCCCTGGATCTCGACCAGGGTGCCGGTGTCGGTGGCGACCACGTTCATATCGACCTCGGCGCGCGAATCCTCCTCGTACGGCAGGTCCAGCCGGACCCGGCCGTCGACCACGCCGACGCTCACCGCGGCGATCATGCACGAGATCGGCTGCGGGTCGGCCAGCCGCCCGGCCGCCCCCAGATAGGTCACCGCGTCGGCCAGCGCGACGTACGCGCCGGTGATCGCGGCGGTGCGGGTGCCGCCGTCGGCCTGCAGCACGTCGCAATCGATGGCGATGGTGTTCTCCCCGATCGCGGCCAGATCGATGCAGGCGCGCAGCGAGCGCCCGACCAGCCTGCTGATCTCCTGGGTCCGGCCGCCGACCTTGCCCTTCACCGACTCACGGCCGCTGCGGGTGTGCGTCGCCGCGGGCAACATCGCGTATTCGGCTGTGAGCCAACCCAATCCGGAGTCGCGACGCCACGGGGGAACCCCGTCGGTGACGCTCGCGGTGCACATCACCCGCGTCTGCCCGAACTCCACCAGCACCGACCCGGCGGGATGCGTGGTGAATCCCCGGGTGATGCGGACCTCGCGGAGCTGATCGTCCGCCCTGCCATCGGCTCGTCTCGACACAGCCAGCAGCCTAGTGGTAGGCGTTCCCCCAAATCCGCGCTCCCCCCGGGAGTCCGGACGGCGCCGCACGAGGCGACCTAGATATCGAAGACCTCACCGGGCGAAACCGCGTGCACCGGGCCGGTGAACTGTTCCTTGGCCTCGGCGATGACGTCCTCGCGCGAGGTCCACGGCGGAATATGGGTCAGCAGCAGCTCACCAACCCCGGCCTGCGCGGCGACCATCCCGGCCTCGGTACCGGACAGGTGGATGCCCTCGGGACGATTGCCGGGGTCGTGCGTCCAGGACGCCTCGGCGAGCAGGACGTCCGCACCCTGCGCGAGCTCGAACACCGCCGGGCACAGCGCGGTATCCCCGGTATAGACCAGGGTGCGCCCGGCCTTGGTGGTGATCCGCAGACCGTACGACTCGGGCGGGTGGTACATCCGGCGCGCGGTGACGGTGTGCCCCGGGCCGAAGGTGATCGACTCGCCCTCTTTCCAGGCGCGCATGTCGATCACATCGGACCAGTCGTCGCATTCCCCGCCGACCTCGGCCGAGGCGTTGCCGATCCGCAGCGGCGCGTCCGAGGGACCGCGCACGATCGCGTGCCCGCTCGGCGGATTCGGGTGGTACCGCCGCCACACCAGCAGGCCCGGCAGATCCAGGCAGTGGTCGGCGTGCAGATGGGTGAGGAAGATGTCGACCTCGCCCGGATCCAGATGACGTTGCAATGCGCCCAATACGCCGGGGCCGAAATCGATCACCGTCGGAGTCATCTCCGGGCCGGTCAGCAAATAGCCGGACGCTGGGGAATCCGGGCCGGCCACGCTGCCCGAGCACCCGATGACGGTAAGGCGCATTCCCCCATGCTCCCACGCTGCACTACTGGTCAAGAGGGGATCCCCCAACTCGTCGGCCGGGTTCCGCAGTCGTCACGGCGAGGCGAGGCGGCCGACACTATCCCCGCGACGATGACGACGTTCATCTCCGGAGAGTACCCAACCGGATATCAGTCCACCCAACGCGCCGAAAAGATGTGCTTGCCACGAGATTCCGGCCTGTCCGGGCAGCGCGCCCCACAGAATCCCGCCGTAGAGCAGTCCCACGATCACGCCCAGCACGATCTGCCAGACGTTGCGCGCGAACAACCCTCGCGAGATCAGATACAACAGCCATCCGAACACCAGGCCCGACGCGCCGACCGTGACCGTCCCGGAAGCGCTGATCAGCCAGGCGCCGAAGCCACTGACCACCCAGATGATCGCGGTCGCGGCCAACCCGCGGCCGATACCGGTCAGCAACGTCAGCAGTCCGAGCACGATCACCGGCAACGTATTGCCCATCAGGTGCGCCCAGTTCGCGTGCAGCAGCGGCGCGAACGCCACCCCCTCGAGCCCCGCCGCGCTGCGCGGGCGGATCCCGGCCTGGTCCAGGTCGTGCCCCGCGATCACGTCGATCCCCTCGACGACGTACAGCAGCACGACGAACCCGAGCGTGATCGCGATGGCCCGCGCCCACAACTGTTTCGTCGCCGCGCGCGACACACCGCCGGACCTCTTGTCCAATTGCCCGCGCAGGGCAGCGATCCGATCCGGATCGAACGACGATCCCATCCCCGCGGTCATCGGACCTCACCTCCTGGCGAGATCCGGATACACCCCGGCAAGAGCAGAGCGGTGGGGAATCCGAACCTCACCCCTACCAGCGTACTGACTGACCCGCCGCCCCACCCCGATCCCGAAACACCCCTGAACCTCACCCCCGAACTGCACTCCCCGCTGCCTCCGCCGATCGAAACTCCCGCCGAAGCGAGGCGAAGCGATGACCAAACGCGCCCAGCGGCGAAGCGCCTGGCGTCCCGCTGGAAGTCGCCCGCGAAGCGAAAGGCTCAACGACGCCAACCCCAAAGGTTTTCGGCGCGAAGCGGAGGCCGAAAATTCAAGCCCAAAGTTGGCCTTCTAGTTTGTCCTCGGCCTCTTCGAGGGTGCCGTCGTAAGCACCGGTCGACAGGTATTTCCATCCGCCGTCCGCGACCACGAAGGCGATATCCGCGCGCTTGCCCGCTTTCCGCGCCTTACCCGCCACACCGAGCGCGGCGTGCAGGATCGCGCCGGTGGAAATACCCGCGAAAATTCCTTCCTGCAGGACCAATTCGCGGGTGCGGCGTACGGCATCGTAGGGGCCGACCGAGAAACGAGAGGTGAGCACGGATTCGTCGTAGAGTTCCGGGACGAATCCCTCGTCGAGATTGCGCAGGCCGTAGACGAGTTCGCCATAACGCGGCTCGGCGGCGACGATATCGATATCGGGAACGTGCTCGCGCAGATAACGTCCCGTACCCATCAATGTTCCGGTGGTTCCCAGCCCGGCCACGAAATGCGTGATCTCCGGCAGATCGGCGAGAATCTCCGGTCCGGTGCCCTCGTAATGCGCAAGGGCATTGGCGGGATTGCCGTACTGGTACAGCATCACCCATTCGGAATTCTCCGCGGCGATCTTCTTGGCCAGCGACACAGCCTGATTCGAGCCGCCCGCGGCCGGCGAATCGATGATCTCGGCGCCGAACATGGTCAGCAGCTGGCGACGTTCCACGGAAGTGTTCTCCGGCATCACGCACACCAGGCGATAACCCTTGAGCTTGGCCGCCATCGCCAGTGAGATACCGGTATTACCGCTGGTCGGCTCGAGAATCGTGCAACCGGGACGCAGCAGGCCCTGCGCCTCGGCCTCTTCGATCATCTTCAGCGCGGGCCGGTCCTTGATCGAACCGGTGGGATTGTGGTCCTCGAGTTTGGCCCACAGCCGCACATGGTCCTCGCCCTCCCACTGCGGGGACAGCGAACGCAGACCCACCAGCGGCGTATTGCCGAGGGTCTCGATCAGCGATTCGTAGCGCGCCACGGTAATTCAGCGCGCGCCGCCGGCGACCGCCGGCAGGATCGTCACGGTGCCGCCCTCGGGCACCTCGGCCTCGAGCCCGCCGGTGAAACGCACGTCCTCGTCGTCGACGTAGATGTTGACGTACCGGTTCAGCTTTCCGTCCTTGAGCAGCCGGTCGCGCAGGCCCGCGTGGTTGGCCTCGAGGTCGTCGATCACCGCGGCGAGCGTGGCGCCGGTGGCCTGCACCCGCTTCTCACCTCCGGTGAGGGGACGCATGATGGTCGGGATGGACACGGTTACCGGCATGGGGACTCCTTGATTCTTGCTGGTCGGGAGGGATCACGCGCCGACGTAGGCGGGCACGATCCGGACTGGTTCCTCGGTGACCTCGCCGCCGAGGATCCGGTAGCTGCGCAGCTCGTGCTGCTCCGGATCGCGCGTGGAGATCAGCACGTAGTGGGCGTTCGGCTCGGAGGCGTAGGAGATGTCGGTGCGGCTCGGGTACGCCTCGGTCCCGGTGTGCGAGTGGTAGACCACGACCGCTTCCTCGTCCCGGTCGTCCATTTCGCGCCACACCCGCAGCTGCTCGCCGGAATCGAAGCGGTAGAACGTCGGCGAGCGTTCGGCGTTGATCATCGCGACGAACCGCTCGGGGCGGTCCGAACCTTCCGGCCCGGCGATGATCCCGCACGCCTCGTCCGGATGATCGGCGCGCGCGTGCGCCACCATCGCGTCCACGAGGTCGGCCCTGATCACCAGCACTGTCGCATCCCTTCCGTTCCACACCCGCGATTTCCGTACCGCGCGGGCCGGAACGCTGTCCTCAACGGCCCAGAATATTCGGCTATTCCCAGGTCCGGCGCCGCAGCCCCCGCATTTCCCGCACCGCCCCGGGAAATCCGGTGGTCGCGGGAGATGTCAATACTTTCGCGCAGTGAGATTCGAATCAGGAAATTTCCTAGGGGGCCAGTGCGCTCAGTAGCGAGTCCTGCATCCAGGTGAGCCAGTGATATACGTCCAGATGCGGAGCGCGCGGATCGTCCGGGTGCAGCTGGTCGGGCGTGTCGGCGTCGATGCCGATGGCCGTGCCCAGGGCCAGCCGCACGTCGTTCAGCGCGGTCAGCCAGGCATCGGCCTGTTCCGGGGTGATCAGGATCTTGCCGCCGCGCGGGGGCAGGGTTTCCAGCACCACCGAACCCGCGGCCACCTTGCGATCGATGATCTCCGGCTCGTGCAGGCTGCGCAGCGCGCTGTTGAGGTCGGCCCGGTCGGCATCGGGCGAACCGGACTCGGGGCGATGGAAATCCGGCAGCAGGCGAGCCAGCCGGGGGTCGTCGGGGGGTGTGGCGTTGCCGATCCGTAGCCCGGTCAGCGCGGCCAGCTCGTCGTCGGGACCCGAGGAAGCTCGTTCGGTGAGCAGTCCGGTGACGGCCCCGACCAGCGAGCGAAGCACGTCGGCCTCCCGCGCGTCCATCTCGGACCGCAGCTTGAGCCCGCTCAGCGAGTTCTTTCTGCTCCACTTGCGCACGGGATTACGGTAGTCGCCCGTCTCATTCGTCACGTTGCATGGTCGCCCAGAGGCCCGCGGCGTGCAGACGCTGCACGTCATGTTCCATCCTGTCCCGCGATCCCGACGACACCACCGCCTTTCCCTCGTTGTGCACCTGGAGCATCAATTCGGTTGCTTTGCCTTTGCTGTACCCGAAGAGCTTCTGGAAGATGTAGGTGACGTAATGCATCAGATTCACCGGGTCGTCCCAGACCACCGTCACCCACGGCCGATCTTCCGCCTCGAGGATCTCGTTGGCCTCGACCGCCTCGGGAACGGCTTGGCCCGCCATCATCACCCTCGGGCCCGCCCCGTGCACCGCCATCGTGTTCACTCCGCCCGAATCGGCGGCGACCCGGACGGCGTCCTTCATGCACAAGCCCATAACTCTCAGGGTACGACTCGACGCATGGGAAACAACACCCGACCGACGTCGTTTCGGCGCACTCGCCCCGGGATCCGCACGCCGATTCTGTCTACAGTGGCGACGTGGACACCGCACATGTCGCAGCCAGCACCGCGCTGCTGACCGACCAGTACGAACTCACCATGCTCGCGGCCGCACTGGCCGACGGATCGGCGCATCGGCAATGCACCTTCGAGGTATTCGCACGACGATTGCCGCACGGCCGCCGGTACGGCGTCGCCGCGGGCGCGGGACGAATGCTGGACGCGCTGGCCGAATTTCGTTTCCGGGAGCCCGAACTCGAGGTCGCCGCGAAATTCCTGGACGCGGACGCGACGAATTGGCTGCGCGATTACGAGTTCCGCGGCGATATCGACGGTTATCGCGAGGGTGAGCTGTATTTCCCGGGCTCGCCGATTCTCTCGGTGCGCGGCACCTTCGCCGAATGCGTCGTGCTGGAAACGCTGATCCTGTCGATCCTCAACCACGACAGCGCGATCGCGGCCGCGGCCGCGCGCATGGTCAGCGCCGCGGCCGGACGGCGGATGATCGAGATGGGCTCGCGGCGCACCCACGAGCTGGCCGCCCCGTCCAGCGCGCGGGCGGCCTATCTGGCCGGATTCGACGCGACGTCCAATCTGGAAGCGGTGCGCCGCTACGGGGTTCCCGGCGCGGGCACGAGTGCGCACGCGTTCACCCTGCTGCACAGTGGTTCGGACGGCGCGCACGAGGCGGCGGCGTTCCGCAGCCAGATCGAGGCGCTGGGCGTCGGCACCACCCTGCTGGTGGACACCTTCGACATCACCCAGGGCGTGGCCACCGCGATCGAGGTGGCCGGGCCCGAATTGGGCGGTGTGCGCATCGATTCCGGCGATCTGGGGGTACTGGCCCGGCAGGTGCGCGATCAGCTCGACGCCCTCGGCGCGACCCGCACCCGCATCGTGGTCTCCGGCGATCTGGACGAATACGCGATCGCCGCACTGCGCGCGGAGCCGGTCGACGCCTACGGTGTCGGCACCTCGCTGGTGACCGGATCGGGCGCGCCGACCGCCGGAATGGTCTACAAACTGGTCGAGGTCGAAGGGGTGCCGGTGGCCAAGCGCAGCAGCCACAAGGAGTCGCGCGGCGGCACCAAGCGCGCGGTGCGGCTGTCCCGGCAGACGGGCACGATCGTGGAGGAGATCGTCTATCCCGCATCGGGTCCCGCGCCGGAGACCGACGGTTTCCAGGCGCGCGAGCTGCTGGCGCCGATGGTGCGCGCCGGCAAGATCGTCGACGACCGCCCGGCTCTGGCGGACAGCCGTGACCTGGTCGCCGCCGGCCTGGTCAGCCTGCCCTGGGAGGGGTTGAAGCTCTCGCCCGGCGAACCGGCGATCCCGACCACCTTCCTGCGGTGACCCACCCATATCGGCAAGCGAATTCGAGGTACGAAAGATGACCAGGGCACTCATCGTGGTGGACGTGCAGAACGATTTCTGCGAAGGCGGTTCGCTGGCCGTCACCGGAGGCGCGGCGGTCGCCGGGCGGATCAGCGAATACCTCGGCGCGAGCGGCTACGCCGCGATCGTGGCGACCCGCGACTACCACATCGATCCCGGCGCGCACTTCTCCGACGAGCCCGACTACGTGGACAGCTGGCCGCCGCACTGCCGCGTCGGCACGCCCGGCGCGGACTTCCACCCGGATCTGGACACCACCCGGATCGAGGAAGTGTTCTCCAAAGGCGCGTACACCGCGGCGTATTCGGGTTTCGAGGGCAGCGACGAATCCGGCCGGCCACTGGCGGAGTGGTTGCGCGAGAAGGGGATCGATACCGTCGACATCTGCGGCATCGCCACCGATCACTGCGTGCGCGCCACCGCCCTGGACGCCCGCGCGGCGGGCCTGCGCACCCGGGTGCTGCTGGACCTGACCGCGGGTGTTTCACCCGCTACCACCGAGACCGCGCTGCGGCAGATGCGCACCGCCGGAATCGAACTCACCGGACACGCCGAGTCATGAGTGGGCATTCGCTCTGCGGGTAGCCCCTCGCACGACTAGTTTGGCGGTGTTGAAGACTGGACCAGGTCCACAGGCCGGTTCCAACACTAGGGAAGACGAGGTCATGTCCGACACCAACTACTCGACCGACCGACATCGGGTCGGGCGCGCGATCGCCGATATCACCGGCGAACCGGCCGAGGCTGGGATGCTCGGATACGGCATGGCCGATCAGAAGAGCTCCGGCATCCACACCCGATTGCGTTCGCGCGCCTTCGTATTCGCCGATCCGATCACCGATCACCGGGTGCTGCTGATCATCAACGATCTGCCGCTGATCTTCTCCAGCATCACCCAGGAGGTGCTGCGCCGCCTGGCCGGCCGGTTCGGCGACACCTACAGCGAATCCAACGTGATGATCACCGCCACCCACACCCACTGCGGGCCGGGTGGCTATTCGCATCACCAGCTCTACAACCGCACCACCGACGGGTTCCGGCCCGCGACGTTCCGCGCGATCGTCGAGGGCATCGTGGAGGCGGTCGAGCGCGCGCACGAGGATCTGGCCCCGGCCACCCTGCGCCTGGCGCACGGTGAACTGCGCGATGCCAGCGTCAACCGCTCGCGTGCGGCATTCGATCGAAACCCGCAGGCGGACAAGGATTTCTTCCCCGACGCGATCGATCCGCAGACCACCCTGCTGCGCATCGACCGCGACGGCGAGCCGGTCGGCGCGATCGACTGGTTCGCCGCGCACAACACCTCGATGACCAATCGCAACACGCTGATCAGCGGCGACAACAAGGGGTACGCGGCCTATCACTGGGAACGCGTCGTCGAGGGAGTGGACTATCTGATCGATTCGGAGGATCCGGATTTCGTCGCGGCGTTCGCGCAGACCAATGCCGGCGACGTCTCGCCGAATCTGGAGGGCGCGCCCGGTCACGGCCCGACCAACGACGAGGTCGAGAACACCCGCATCATCGGCCTGCGGCAGTACGAGGCCGCCGCCAAACTCTCCGACGGATACATGCCGCGCATGGCCGGGGACATCGATTGCCGGTTGATCCACGTCGATCTGTCCGCGATGACGGTCTCCGCGGAGTTCACCGGCGACGGCGCCGAACACCGCACCGCCAAGCCCGCCGGGGGCGCATCCGCGTTCGCCGGTGCGAGTTTCGACGGCCCGACCAACTGGAAGACCTTCCACGAGGGACGTAACCCGTTGTGGGACTGGATGTCCCGGATCGCGTACCGGTTCAACTCGAAGCTGCGGGACGCGCAGTCGCCCAAGACGATCGTCGCACCGAGCAGCCTGCTGAACCGTTTCGGCGGACCGTACGTGCAGGAGATCGCACCGGTTCAGCTGGTCCGGATCGGCGAGCTGTTCCTGATCGGCATCCCCGGTGAGGTGACCATCACCGCAGGTCTGCGCCTGCGGCGCACGGTGGCCGAGATCATGGGCGCGGAATTGCCGAACGTCCTGGTCGCCGGGTACGCCAACGCGTACATCCACTACATCACCACTCCCGAGGAATACGACGAGCAGCGCTACGAGGGCGCCAGCACGCTGTTCGGGCGGTGGGAACTCCCGGCCCTGCAGCAGGTGGTGTCCGGGCTGGCGACCGCGATGCGCGACGGGCAGCCCGTCTCGCCCGGCATCTGCGCCCCCGATCTGGCCGACCAGCAGAAACCGGCGAAAACCGTGCTGCCGCCGGACTTTCCGCCCGCGGGCAAACATTTCGGCGATGTGATCACCGAACCCGAAGATTCCTACCGGGCGGGCCAGAAGGTGGTCGTCGAATTCGCCGGCGCCCACCCCAACCGCGATCTGCATCGCGGCGGCACGTACCTGATGGTGCAACGCTACGACGCGGGCCGCTGGCGCCCGGTCGCCGACGACGGCGACTGGTCCACCACCTTCCGCTGGAAGCGCGGCCCGGCCTCGAGTTCGCTGGTCACCATCACCTGGAACAGCCCGGCCGACACCCCCGAGGGCAGGTACCGGATCCGCTACTACGGCGATTCGGAAAGCCACAGCGGCGAGCGCATCCCCTTCACCGGAACTTCGGCCGAATTCCGGATTCGTAGCTGAGGGCCGGGCAACGGACTTGTCGTAGTCCAGCGATAGTCTGCCAGCGTGCCCGAACTCCCGCCCGTGCCGACCCTGTTGACGACCGCCGTCGAAGCGCTCGGCGGTAAGGCGCGCAAGGGGCAGCAGACCATGGCCGCCGCGGTCGCGCACTCGATCGACACCAAGGAGCATCTGGCCGTGCAGGCCGGCACGGGTACCGGCAAATCGCTGGCCTATCTGGTGCCCAGCCTGCGGCACGCGGTGCAGACCGGGCGCACGGTGGTGGTCTCCACCGCGACGATCGCGTTGCAGCGACAGCTGGTGGACCGGGATCTGCCGCGGCTGGCCGAGGCGCTGGCCGGTCCGCTGGGCCGGCGGCCGAAATTCGCGATCCTCAAGGGCCGCAACAACTATCTGTGCCTGAACAAGATCAACAGCGCGATTCCGGACGAAGAACCCGAGGCCGAACTCTTCGACGCGTTCGCCATCTCGCGGCTGGGCCGCGAGGTGCAACGGCTCAACGACTGGGCCTCGGACACCGAGACCGGCGACCGTGACGAGGTTGCCCCGGGCGTCACCGATCGGGCGTGGCGGCAGGTGAGCGTGTCGTCCCGGGAATGTCTGGGCAAGTCGCGCTGCCCGTTCGGCACCGACTGCTTCGCCGAGCGCGCCCGCGCCGAATCCGGCCAGTCCGATGTGGTGGTCACCAATCACGCACTGCTGGCCATCGACGCGATCAGCGGTGTGCAGGTGCTGCCCGAACACGACGTCGTGGTGATCGACGAGGCGCACGAACTCGTCGACCGGGTCACCGGCGTCGCCACCGCGGAGCTGTCCACGGGCGCCATCAGCGCGGCCGCCAAACGCTGCGCCAAACTCGTCGACGAGCAGGAGGTCGATCGGCTCGAGGGCGCGGCGGAGGCCTGGCACGACCTGCTCGAGGATCTGCCGCCCGGCCGCTGGGATCAGCTGCCCGGCGGCGCGGGCCCGGTGCTGGCGCTGATCCGCGACGCGGCATGGAACGCCCGCACCGCCCTGGCGCCGCCGGGTTCCGGTGCGCCACAAGGCGATCCGGACGATGTAGCCGCCCGCAACATGGCCCTGTCGGCGGTGGAGGAGGTGCACGACGCCGCGGTGCGTGCACTGACCACCTTCGAGGAGTCCGATCCGGCCGCACGCCGGGACGTGATCTGGCTGGCCGCCGACGAATTGCGCGGCATCGCCCGCCGCACCCTGCACATGGCCCCGCTCTCGGTCGGCGGACTGCTGCGAAGCCGTCTGTTCGGCACCGCCACGGTGGTGCTGACCTCGGCCACGCTGCAGGTGGGCGGCTCGTTCGACGGGCTCGCGATCACCTGGGGCCTGCCCGCGCAGTCGGCGAACCGGGTGGACGCCTCCCTGGCCAACGGCGGTGAGGCGCCGTCGGATTCGGACAGCGTGCGGTGGAATTCGCTGGATGTCGGTTCGCCGTTCGACCATGCCAAGTCCGGCATCCTGTACGTCGCCAAACACCTGCCCGCCCCCGGGCGCGACGGGTTGGCCCCGGCGTATCTGGACGAGATCGAGCGGCTCATCCGCGCCGCGGGCGGACGCACGCTCGGCCTGTTCTCCTCGATGCGCGCGGCCAAGGCGGCCACCGAGGCCCTGCGCGAGCGCCTGGACACCCCGATCCTGTGCCAGGGCGAGGACGCCACCGGCGCGCTGGTGCGCAAATTCGCCGACGATCCGGAGACCTCGCTGTTCGGCACGTTGTCGCTGTGGCAGGGCGTGGATGTCCCGGGCCCGTCGCTGAGCCTGGTGATCCTGGACCGCATCCCGTTCCCCCGCCCGGACGATCCGCTGCTGGTGGCCCGGCAGAAGGCGGTGGAGTCCCGCGGCGGCAACGGTTTCATGGCGATCGCGGCCAACCACGCCGCCCTGCTGCTGGCCCAGGGCACCGGCCGCCTGCTGCGCAGCGTCGACGATCGCGGCGTGGTCGCCGTCCTGGATTCCCGCCTGGCCACCGCCCGCTACGGCTCCTACCTGCGCGCCTCGCTGCCGCCCTACTGGGAGACCGCGGACCCGGAGGTCGTGGTCAAGGCCCTGCGGCGGTTGAACGCCGCGGCGAAGTAGGGCCTACTTCACCAGGAGGGTTATCGCCGCGGCGACGACTCCGAGCGCGACGGCTCCCAGGCCCCAGACGATTCCCCGGCGACCCCAAAAGCGGTTGTGGTCCAATGAGATCCGCCCCGGTCCGGCGAAGCCGAGGGCGGTCGCCGCGACGATCAGCAGCACCGCCGAGGAGGCGGCGACCAAGCCGTGCGGCCAGGTGACGTGCACCGCGTTGATCATGGTCCCGATGACGACGGCCGCGGCCAGCGGGGTCAGCAGCCCGAGTACGAGCAGGGCGCCGCCGGTGAATTCACACACCCCGGCGAGGGTGCCGAAAACCTTGCCCGGCTGGTATCCCATCCGTTCGAAACTTTCGTTGGTCCGCTGCCATCCGGCGCCGTGGAACCAGCCGAGCAGTTTCTCGCTTCCGGTGACGAACAGCAGACCACCGCTGCCGACCCGGAGCACGAGCATGCCGATGTCCGTGCCCAGCGACTCGACGGCGGATATGTGCGGAGCGTGTGGAGCGGTGGTGTCGACGGTCATTTCGAATCCTCGCGATCGGTCTCGATGGTCGGCGGGAGCAGCGTTGCGGACCGCGTCTGCCGAGACCACGACATCGGGCGCCGGCCGGTTCGCCCGATCGCGAAAATCACCTGTTGGCCAGGAAGAAGAAGTAGGCCAGGAAGATCACCGCCAACACCCACACGACCGGGTGGACCTCCCGGCCGCGACGTTTGGCGACCATCACGATCGGATAGAACAGCAGGCCCATGGCTATGCCGTTGGCGATGGAGTAGGTCAGCGGCATCATGATCACGGTGATGAACGCCGGTATGGCGTATTCCAGCTCGCCCCAGTCGATGGCGCCCAGAGACCGGGACATGAGCACGCCGACGACGATGAGGGCCGGGGCGGTCACCGAGGGCGCGCCCGCGACGACGTCGAAGACCGGAAAAAGGAACATCGCGATCAGGAACCACCCGGCGGTCGAAACCGCCGTGATGCCGGTGCGTCCCCCGGCGCTGACGCCGGCGGTGGATTCCACGTAGGCGGTGGTGGTGGACGTGCCGATGATCGCACCGGCCGCCGTGCCGATCGAATCCGAGGCGAATGCCTGCGCCGCACGCGGCAACTTGCCCTCGGGAGTGAGCAACCCGGCCTGGTTGGCGATGCCGATCAACGTGCCCGAGGCATCGAAGAAGTCGACGAACAGCATGGTCAACACGACGATCGCCATCTGCCCGGTGAAGGCGTGCGGCAGATTGACGATGGCCTGCCCGAAGGTCTTGTCCAGGCCGTGCGGCATGGCCACCACCGCGTGCGGCAGCGAGACCAGCCCGCTGACGATGCCCACGATCGTGGTCGCGACGATGCCGTACAGCACCGCGCCGTGCCAGCCCAGCACCAGGAAGATCACCGTCACAAGCAGGCCGAACAGCGCCAGCAGGGTGGTGCCCTTGGTGAAGTCGCCCAGATGGACGAACGTCGACTCGCTGGCCACCACCAGCCCGGCGTTCTTCAGGCCCAGGAAGGCCACGAACATGCCGATGCCCGCGCCGACGGCCAGTTTCAGCTGCATCGGGATGGCGTCGATGATCCTCTCGCGGATCTTGGTGATCGCGAGCACGAAGAAGATCACGCCCGACAGCAGCGTGCCCGACAGCGCGACCTGCCAGTGGATGCCCATGCCGAGCACCACCGAGTAGGCGAAGAAGGCGTTCAGCCCCATCCCCGGCGCGAGCGCGATGGGGTAGCGCGCCCACAGCCCCATCACCAGGGTGCCGACCACAGCGGCGACGGCGGTCGCGGTGAACACCGCCTGGGTGGGAATTCCCTTGGCCCCCAACGTGCCGTGATCACCGAGCACCGCGGGGTTGACCGCGAGCACATAGGACATCGCGAGGAAGGTGACGGTCCCGGCCATGATCTCGCGCTTCACGGTCGATCCGAGCCTGCTGATCCCGAAGTAGGCGTCCACACGCCCCTCAGCACCCGACTGGGCGTCGATTGTCATCTGCTTCTCCACATGGGCCGGACGGACGTGCCTTTCGAGCACGCTATATGCCGCGTGACGCCGCCGCATCTCCGGTCCCGCGAACCAACGGCAATCGATTCCGGCGGCGCCGCTCCAGGTCAGCGAACAGACGGCTGACGCGGCGATCACCGAACCACTACCGAAATTCGACGAACGCAACCGACGGGCAATTAAATGCAGAATTCACCTCGAATATCAAAGTTATTGACCGTTCCACAGCGGGCCGTTACAAATACGTTATCCGCCGAACCGAGCCTGTCGAACCGGCCACGTGAGAATTGCAAAGTGAGTGGTTACTGAAATCGTCGATGCGAGCGCCGATCTCGCGATCGCCCCCGGGGTCCTGTGGGACCTGCTGACCGATCCGCGTAATTACGCCCGGGTATTTCCCGGCATCGGCGCGTGCGATGTGCACGGCATCGTCGACGGACAGCCCGTGTGGCGCATGCGGATCGGCGGCAGCGACACCGAAATTCACCTGCTCGATGTCCGGGTGATCGGCGATCGCGCGGCGGGGACCCTGGAGCTGCAGTGCACCGAGCGGCGCAGTTTCGCCGCGGTCGCGCTGTCCGGCAGTGCCGATCGCACCCGTGCCACCATCACCTGCGTCGCCCCGGACCGGGTCCACCCGCTCATGCCGAATCTCCCCAATGCCGCTGCGGCGGAATGGATCTCGTTCGGACTGCATCGTCTGGTCGATCTCGTGCGCGGCGCGCCGACGTCGATGGTGCTCAACGGCGAGGACTCCACCGTGCGCACCCAGGCCGGGGTCGCCATGCAGATCCTGTCCACCGGCGTGATGCGCAGCATCCGGCCCGACCGGATGGTGAAACAGATCAACGGCCTGGCCACCTACGGATTCACCCTCGCGGGCGGATACGCGGCGATGGCCGGGCATTCACCCAAACGCGTTGCCGTGGTGGACGATCGCGGGGCGAGCAGCTTCGGCGAGATCCACGCCCGCACCCAGCGACTCGCGGCCGCGCTGGCCGAACAGGGTATCGGCACGGGCGATGTCGTCGGCCTGCTCGCCCGCAGTCACCTGGAGATGATCGAAATCGTCACGGCCGTTGCCAAACTCGGCGCCGACCTCATCTTCCTGACCACCTGGCTGTCCGCGCAGCGGATCGCCTCGCTCGCCGAAACCCACCGGATGGCAGCGATATTCGCCGATCCCGAGCTGGAACATCTGACGGCGTACGTGCCGCCGGACGTGATGCACTTCGGCACGTTCAGCGATCCGGCCCGGCCGGACCAGATCGGGGTGGAGGAGCTGATCGCCTCGGGCAGAGGCGATGTCGGCAAACCGGCCCACCCCGGCCGGCAGATCCTGCTGACGGCGGGCACCAGCGGCCCGGCGAAGGTGGCGGTGCGCCCGCAGCCGCGCGGATTCTCCTCGATCGCCGCGCTGCTGTCGCGCCTGCCGTTCATCATGAACGAGACCATGCTGATCGCGGCATCGCTGTCGCACTCCTGGGGCCTGGCGGCCATGCACATCAGCCTGCCGCTGCGCGCGAAGGTGGTGCTGCTGGACCGGTTCGACGCCGAGGAGTGCCTGCGCCTGATCGCCGAACACCGGGTGCGCACGCTGATCGTCGTGCCGATCATGGTGGAGCGGATCCTGGACCTGCCCGCCGCGGCGCGGGCACGCTACGACCTGTCCAGCCTGGAGGTGGTGACCTGCGGCGGCGCACCGCTTTCGGAGGCGACGGTGCTGCGGTTCACCGAGATCTTCGGCGAAATCCTCTACACCATCTACGGATCGACCGAGATCTCGCTCGGCGCGATCGCCGAACCGGCCGATCTGCGGGTCTCGCCCACCACCGCCGGGAGCCCGCCGCTCGGTGCGAAATTCGCTGTGCTGGATCATGAGTCGCGCCTGCTCCCGGTGGGGGCCATCGGCCGCATCTTCATCGGCCACCATCTGCTGATCGAGGGGTATCTCGACGCGCCGCCGCCGGAGGAGGTCGACGGCATGATCGACAGCGGCGATCTGGGGTACGTGGATGCGGCCGGACGGCTTTTCGTGGTCGCACGCGCGGAGGAAATGATCGTCTGCGACGGCGAGAGGGTCTACCCGCGCCCGGTCGAGGAGGCCCTGGCACATCTGCCGCAGGTCAGCGAGAGCGCGGTGGTGGGCGGACCGGACCGCGAATCGGGCCAGCGGTTGTCGGCGTTCATCGTCGCGCGGCCGGGCTTCGCGCTGGACGCCGACGCGATCCGCGATTACATCCGGATCCGGTTGGGGCGCGCCTGGGTTCCGCGCGACATCGCGTTCCTCGACGCGCTCCCCCGCAACGCCAGCGGCAACGTTCTCAAACGCGTGCTGACCCAGCAGCCCGTGCGTCGATGACCGCGCGGCGGGGCTGCGGCACACCGGCTTTCGACGCCTCGGCGAGTCACCGCGACTCGCCAGCGAACAGTTGACAACCGCGCCCACCGAGGGTTATCTGTAACCTGTGTGCACATGCAACCTATCCGCAATTTAACGCACGATTCACCTAACTTTTAATTCTCCTTGACCGGTTGTGCGCGGCCCGTTACAAAGACGTCAGCCGCCGAACCGAGTTGTCGACCCGGCCCAGCCAGAAGTGCAAGCGTGTGGTTACCGAAATCGTCGATGCGAGCGCCGATCTCGCAATCCCTCCCCGAGTCCTGTGGAAGTCGCTCGCGGATCCGGAGACCTATCCTCGGCTGTTCCCCGGCATCGGGGCATGCGATCCGGTGGAGACCATCGACGGCCCGCCGAGTTGGCGCATGCGCGTGGGCAGTGCCGACACCGAGATCCGCGTCCTCGACGTCCGTTTGGTCCTGAATCGCGAGGCGCACACAGTCGAACTGCAATGCCCGGCGCAGCGCAGTTTCGTCGCGATCCGGCTGCGCGACGCGCCCGACGGTACCAACGTCGTCATCACCTGCCTCGCCCCCGGCCGGGTGCATCCGATGGTGCGCGGGTTGTCGAACGCGGCTGTCGTCGAATGGATCAGGGCCGGGCTCGACCGCATCGTCGACCTCGCCGGCCGGGCCGCGACCTCGATCCTGGTCAACGGCGAGAATTCCGCGATCCGGCTGCAGGCCGGGGTCGCGCGGCAGATGTTGGCCACCGGCGTGGTGCGCACGCTGCGTCCGGACCGGGCGATCAGACAGCTCAGCGGCCTGGCCACTTGGGGTTTCACGCTGGCGGGCGGCTATGCGGCCGCGGCCGCGCACTCCCCGCGACGTACCGCGATCATCGACGGCCGCGGGGAGCGGACGTTCCGCGAGGTTCACACCCGCAGCCACGCGCTCGCGAGCGCCTTGGGCGACCTCGGCCTGGGCGCCGGCGATGCCATCGGGGTCCTGTCCCGCAATCACGCCGAGATGGTCGAAATCATGTCCGCGGCAAGTAAACTCGGCGTGGAAGCGGTGCTGTTCAACACCGGGCTGCCGGCCGGGCGCATCGCCGAGATCGCCGAAAATCAGCGGCTGGCCATGCTTTTCGCCGACCCGGACCTGGAAGACCTGCTCGGCTACCTTCCGCCGGACCTGCCGTGCTACCACACCGTGGACGACGGCATGCTTCCCGGCCGCACCACGGTCGAACATCTGATCGCCTCGGGCACCGGCGAGTTCGTCAAGCCACCGGAGCACGGTCGGCTGGTCGTGCTGACCTCGGGCACCAGCGGGAGGTCGAAAGGCGCGGTGCGACCGCATCCCAAGGGGTTCGGCACCGTCGCGGCGGTGCTGTCGCGCATACCGTTGCGGATGAACGAGACCATGCTGATCCCCGCGCCGCTGTTCCACACCTGGGGTCTGGCGGCCCTGCAGATCAGCACCCCGCTGCGCGCGACGGTGGTGCTGCCCGAACATTTCGACGCGCAGGACTGCCTGCGCATGATCGCCGAATTCCGGGTCACCACACTGATCGTCGTGCCCGTCATGGTGCACCGCATCCTGGATCTGCCCGCCTCGGTGCGGGCACAGTACGACACCTCGAGTCTGCGCGTGGTGGCCAGCTGCGGCGCTCCGCTGCCCGGCGCGGCGGTGCTGCAGTTCATGGACAGCTTCGGCGACGTCCTCTACAACTTCTACGGATCCACCGAGGTGTCCTGGGCGAGCATCGCCGACCCGGCCGATCTGCGCATCGCTCCGACCACCGCCGGACGCCCTCCGCTCGGCACGAAAATCGCTGTGCTGGACGATGATCTGCGGCCCGTGCCGATCGGCGCGACCGGCCACATCTACATCGGCAACCACATGCTGTTCGACGGCTACACCGACGCGGACCCGCCCTCGGAGACCGACGGGATGCTCGACACGGGCGATGTCGGCTATCTGGACGCCTCGGGACGGCTGTTCGTGGCCGGGCGCGACGATGAGATGATCATCTCCGGGGGAGAGAATGTCTTCCCGCGGCCGGTGGAGGAGGCGCTGTCGCATCTGCCGCAGGTCAGCGAGGTCGCGGTGGTCGGTGTGCCCGACCGCGAATTCGGCCAGCGGCTGGCCGCTTTCGTCGTCACCCGCGACGGCCTCGCCCTGGACCCGGACATGATCCGTACCTACGTCCGCCGCCGCCTCGGCCGCTTCTCGGTCCCCCGCGACGTCGTCTTCCTCGACGCCCTTCCCCGCAACGCCACCGGCAAAATCCTCAAACGCCTACTGGCCCAACCCATGCGCCGTTGAACGCTGCGCAAGCAGGACACAGCCCGCTGCGACCCGACCGCCGCCCCCGAAACATGAGGCCCGGGCACCCAACGGCACGCTGAAGTCCCGGAGAGGCGGAGGAAGCAGAGGCGGACCGGCCCTATGGGGTCGGGGAGACGACCAAGCCGAGTTCGGCCGGGCTGGACAGCAACCGGTGATGCGGCAGAACACGGACGGTGAATCCGACCGCGCCCGACAGCGGAACCGGCGTCTCGACAGTGTAGAACTCCGTGCCGGAATCGCTTCCGGCATGGGTCATCTGGACGGTGCTGACCTCGGTCAGGTCGTCGTCGGTGTCGACCCGCCCCAGCACCGCCTGAACCGTGACATCGGCAGGGGCCAGGCCCGCGAGATCGATGCGGGCGCGCAGGGACAGTTCGTTGCCGATGACCGGGATGTCGGCGAGGCCGGAACTGTCCACCTGGAGCACCTTCACCTGCGGCCAGGCCGATTCGACCCGGCGGCGATAGTCGGCCAGCTCCCGCGCCCCGGCGAAATCGTCCTGTGTCACAGCGGCATATGAGGCCGCCGCCGGAGCGTAGTAGCCCACCGCGTAGTCCCGCACCATCCGGGAGGCCAGCACCTGGGGCCCGAGTGTCTGTAGCGTGTGGCGGACCATCTCCATCCAGCGCACCGGCACCCCGTCGTGGTCACGCTCGTAGAAGCGCGGCAGCACAGCACGTTCCATCGTCTCGTACAGCGCCGCGGCCTCCAGATCGTCGCGGCGGTGATCGTCGCGCACTCCGTCCGCGGTGGGGATGGCCCAACCGTTCTCGCCGTCGTACATCTCGTCCCACCAGCCGTCCCGGATGGACAGGTTCAGACCGCCGTTGAGCGCGGCCTTCATCCCGGACGTGCCGCAGGCCTCGAGCGGGCGCAGCGGATTGTTCAGCCACACATCGCATCCCCAGTACAGGTACCGGGCCATCGACATGTCGTAGTCGGGCAGGAACACGATGCGGTGCCGCACGCCGGCGTCATCGGCGAAGCGCACCACCTGCTGGATCAGCCCCTTACCGCCATCATCGGCCGGATGGCTCTTACCGGCGACCACCAACTGCACCGGATGATCGGGATCGGTCAGCATCGCGCGCAAACGTTCCGGATCACGCAGCATCAGCGTCAGGCGCTTGTAGGTGGGCACCCGCCGGGCGAAGCCGACGGTCAGCACGCCCGGATCGAAAACCTCATCCACCCAGCCCAATTCGGCCGGAGCCGCACCGCGCTCGAGCCACGAGGCGCGCACCCGGCGCCGCACTTCGGCAACGAGAATGCCGCGCAACGTGTTCCGCGTCGACCACAGCTCACGCAGATCGACGTCCTGCAACCGTTCCCAGCCGCGCGCCTCCTCGACCAGTTCCGGGCCGACGAATTCGCGTGCCTTGTCGATCCATTCGCGGGCGGCCCAGGTCGGCGCGTGCACGCCGTTGGTGACCGAGCCGATCGGCACCTCGGCCGCATCGAATCCGGGCCACAACGGCGCGAACATGCTCCGGCTGACCTCACCGTGCAATCGCGAGACACCATTGGCGCGCTGAGCCAGCCGCAACCCCAGATGGGCCATGTTGAACACCGATGGATCGGCCTCGCGACCCAACGCCACGATGCGGTCCACCGAAACCCCAGGCAGCAACGGAGATTCGCGTTCACCGTGGTCTCCGCCGAAGTACCGCCGGACCAGCGCACCGGCGAACCGGTCGATCCCCGCGGGCACCGGGGTGTGCGTGGTGAACACCGTACCCGCCCGGACCGCGGCCAGCGCCGAGTCGAAATCCAGTCCACCGGCCATGAATTCGCGAATCCGCTCGATCCCCAGGAATCCGGCGTGCCCCTCGTTCATGTGGAACACGTCGGGCTCGAGCAGCCCGTGCGCACGCGTGTAGGCACGCACCGCACGCACCCCGCCGATCCCGGCCAGGATCTCCTGCTTGATCCGATGATCCTGATCACCGCCGTACAACCGGTCGGTGACCGCGCGCAGCTCGGGATCGTTCTCGGCGATATCGGAATCCAACAGCAGCAACGGGATTCGCCCCACCTGAGCGACCCACACCCGCGCCCGCAGTACCCGCCCCTCGGGCATCGGCACGTGCACCAGCACCGGCGAGCCGTCGGCTGTGTCGGTCGGCGGCGCTTGCGCGGCCCCGGCGTGACCGCGCTCCGCTGCCGCCTCCGGGCGCGCCGCGGTCAGCAGCCGCAACGGCAGCCCCTGCGGGTCCAGGTCCGGATAGTGTTCGCGCTGCCACCCATCGGCGGTCAAGGACTGCCGGAAATAGCCGGAGCGGTAGAGCAATCCGACGCCGATCAGCGGAAGCCCCAGATCCGAGGCCGCTTTCAGATGATCCCCGGCCAGGATCCCCAATCCACCGGAGTAGTTCGGCAGCACTTCGGTGACGCCGAACTCCATCGAGAAGTACGCGATGCAGCGCGGGCCCTGATCCTGTCTGCCGAACCAGCGCGGCCGGGTCAGATAATCCCGCAGGTCGGCCGCGGCGGCGTCGACCGTGCGCACATAGTCCTCGTCGGCGGCCAGCTCGTCCAGCCGCTCGGCCGGCACCTCGCCGAGCATCCGCACCGGATCGCGCCCGAGCTCCACCCACAACCGCGGATCGAGCTCGGCGAACACGTCCTGTGTCGGGACATGCCAGGACCAGCGCAGATTCGTGGCGAGTTCGCCGAGCGCGGACAGCCGCTCGGGCAGATGGGCACGGACGGTGAAACGACGCAATGCCTTCATTGGGTAGAAACTACACGCCGAGCAAGCCGCGCGCGGCACCGTACAGCGCCACCGCGGGGCCCTGACCTGTACTCATCGGGTCCCTGGCCGCCACCGGCGCGGCGGCCCGGGACCCGCCGGAAACTACTTCGAGCCCAGCGTGCGATCGAGCAACGCGACCAGATCGCGGAAGTGACGCTCGGACGCCTCGGCGTTGTATGCCTCGGTGTCGGCCTGGGTGTAGCCGTGGACCGCGCCCTCGTACACCTCGGTGGTGTGGGTGATGCCGGCCGCGTCCAGCGCCTTGTCGAACGTCTCGATCTGCTCGGGGGTCGCGGACTGGTCGTTGTCGGCGTACCCGAGGAACAGCTCCGCGGTGATCGGCTCGAGCAGCAGGTGTGCGCTGTCGGGGCTGTCGGTGACCAGTCCGCCGGTGTGGAAGCAGCCCCCGGCCGCGACGCGATCGGGGTGCGAGGCCGCGGTGAACAGCACCAGCCGCCCGCCCATGCAGTATCCGGTCAGACCGACGGGGCCGTCGGCGACCAGCTCGGAGGATGCCAGCCAATCCAGGTAGGCGCCCGAATCGGACTTCACGACATCGAGGGTCAGCCCCTGCATCAGCGGCCGGATCTTTTCGAAGATCTCCGGGCGCGACTTCGGATCGATCGGGTCCGGCAGGTCGAACAGCGGTGCGCGGCCCGCCCGGTAGAACGCGTTGGGCGCCAGAACCGTGTAGCCGCTGGCAGCGATCCGGTCGGCCACCTCGCGCAGGGCGGGCCGCAGACCGAAGGCGTCCTGGTACACGATCACGCCCGGATGCGCGGCGCCGTCGTCGGGATGAGCCACATAAGCATCGGCAACGCCGTCGGGAGTCTGGATGTCTACCGACACGCCGTGCACTGCGGTCATGGTGGGTCCTCCTGTGTTTTCGCCGTCGTCGTGCCCGCCACCGAAAAGGAGGCGAGCGTTCCGCTTCGGTCCTACCGTCCCACATCGCTTCTCGCCACCCGGCGGCCACCCGTCCGCCGCCATCGCCGCGAACATGTCCGGATTACCGGTACGGTTGACGCCGTGACCGGTCGCATCGCCATCGATGACACCGCCCCGGCCCTCGGACCGGGGCGATACCCGGCCAAGGCCGTGGTCGGTGAGGTGTTCCCGGTCCGCGCCGTGGTCTGGCGCGAGGGACACGACGCCGTCGCCGCGACCCTGGCCGTGCGCGCGCCGGGCGGCTCGCGCACCCAGCGCATCCGGATGTCCCCCGATTACGAACCCGATGTGTTCAACGCCGTATTCACCCCCACCGAGCCGGGCCCGTGGACCTATCGCATCGAGGGCTGGAGCGATCCGATCGCCTCGTGGCGCGCGGCGGTCGAGGCGAAACTGGCCGTCGGCCAGAGCGCAGCGGATCTGGCCAACGATCTCGAACTCGGCGCGCGGCTGTTCGACCGTGCCGCACAGGCGGTTCCGAAGAAGCAGTGGGAACGTCTGCGCGCCGCCGCGGCGGCCCTGCGCGGCGACGACCAGCTGCCCGCGCGGGTGGCGCCCGCCTTCGGCGCCGAGGTCGCCGAGATCCTGCGCGAGCACCCGCTGCGCGAATTCGTCACCCGCGGACCGCAATTCACCGTGCAGGTGGAACGCCGTCGCGCCCTGTACGGCTCGTGGTACGAATTCTTCCCCCGCTCCACCGGCGGCCGGGACGCCGACGGCAATCCCGTGCACGGCACCTTCGCCACCGCCGCGAAGGAACTGCACCGTATCGCCGCGATGGGTTTCGACGTGGTGTACCTACCGCCGATCCACCCGATCGGCGAGGTGAATCGCAAGGGCCGCAACAACTCTCTGACCTGCGAGGCGGACGACGTCGGCTCCCCGTGGGCGATCGGCTCGGCGCACGGCGGCCACGACGCGATCCATCCGGCCCTCGGCGATGTCGCGGATTTCGCCGAATTCGTAGGCGTCGCACGGCAACTCGGCCTCGAGGTCGCCCTGGACCTGGCATTGCAGTGCGCGCCGGACCATCCGTGGGTCACCGAACATCCCGAATGGTTCACCACCCTGCCCGACGGCACCATCGCCTTCGCGGAGAATCCACCGAAGAAGTACCAGGACATCTACCCGATCAACTTCGACAACGACCCCGACGGCCTCTACGCCGAGGTACTGCGGGTGGTCCGGTACTGGATCGGTCTGGGCGTGAGCATCTTTCGCGTCGACAACCCGCACACCAAGCCCGCCGACTTCTGGGAATGGCTGATCGCACAGGTGCATCGCACCGACCCGGACGTGATCTTCCTGTCCGAGGCGTTCACCCGCCCGGCCCGGATGTACGGCCTGGCCCGACGCGGATTCACCCAGTCCTACACGTATTTCACCTGGCGCACCGGCAAACACGAACTCGCCGAATTCGCCCTGGAACTGGCCGCCAAGGCCGACGAGGCCCGGCCGAACCTGTTCGTCAACACCCCCGACATCCTGCACGAGAGCCTGCAGCACGGCGGTCCTGGCATGTTCGCCATCCGCGCGGTGCTGGCCGCGACGATGGGCCCGGCCTGGGGGGTGTACTCGGGTTTCGAACTGTTCGAACATCAGGCCGTGCGGCCGGGCAGCGAGGAGTACCTCGACTCGGAGAAGTACGAGTTGCGTCCGCGCCCGTTCACCGAGGCCGCGGCGCGCGGTGAATCGCTCGAGCCCTGGCTGACCAGGCTCAACGAGATCCGCCGCGCCCACCCCGCGTTGCAGCAGTTGCGCTGTCTGCACGTGCATCACGTGGACAACGACGCCCTGCTGGCCTACTCGAAGGTGGATCCGGCCACCGGCGACGCGATGCTGATCGTGGTGAATCTGAACCCGTTCGGAGCCGAGGACGGCATGCTCTCGCTAGACCTGCCCGCGATCGGCCGTGAATGGCACGACCATCCGGTCGTCCTGGACGAGGTCACCGGTGAGGAATATCACTGGGGCCAAACCAATTACGTCCGGCTGGACCCGATTCGCGCGGTCGCGCACATCATCGCCCTGCCGCCGGTCTCGGCGGCCGCCCGCACCGAGTTGGCCTACCGCAGGACGTTCCGGTGATCGCCGCGCACCCGAACCCGCAGCGCGACCGGAGGTTTCGCCGGTGAACCGGCGCGATCTGCTGCTGCTCGCCGCGGGCACCCACCCGGACCCGCACTCCGTTCTGGGCGCACATCCGCATCCCGACGGCACCGTCGTCAGAGCCCTTCGGCCGCATGCGAATTCGGTATCCGCGCGCGTCGGCGGCGAGGACCACCCGCTGAAGCACGTCGAACACGGCCTGTTCGAGGGCGTCGTCCCGTACCCCGACCTTTGGGACTACCGGTTGCTGGTCTCCTACCCCGGCGGCCGCACGGTCCTGGACGCGGACGGCTACCGATTCCTGCCCACCCTCGGCGATCTGGACCTGCACCTGATCGGCGAGGGCAGGCACGAACGACTCTGGGAGGTCCTGGGCGCGCATCCGCGCCGGTACACCACCCTCGACGGCGAAGTGGCGGGCACGTCGTTCGCCGTGTGGGCCCCGAATGCCCGCGGGGTCAGCGTAATCGGCGATTTCGACGGCTGGAGCGGTAACACCGCCCCCATGCGCCGCCTCGGCGGCTCGGGGGTGTGGGAGGTGTTCCTGCCCGGACTCGGACCGGGCGAGAAGTACAAGTTCCGGGTGCACGGCGTGCACGGCGGCGTCGTCGACCACGCCGACCCGCTCGCCGTCGCGACCGAAGCGCCGCCCGCGACGGCCTCGGTCATCACCGAAAGTTCCCACCGCTGGCTGGATCAGAAGTGGATGCGCGCACGCCGCACGGCTGACCCGGCCCGTGCCCCGATGAGCATCTACGAGGTGCACCTGGGCTCGTGGCGACCCGGGGCCGGTTACCGCGAGGCGGGCACGCAACTCGCCGAATACGTTCGCGCACAAGGCTATACCCACGTCGAACTGCTGCCGATCGCCGAACATCCGTTCGGCGGATCCTGGGGCTACCAGGTCACATCCTACTACGCCCCGACCGCCAGATTCGGCACACCCGACGACTTCCGCGCATTCGTGGACATCCTGCACGCCGCGGGCATCGGTGTGCTCCTGGACTGGGTCCCGGCGCACTTCCCACGCGACGAATGGGCCCTGGCCCGCTTCGACGGCGCACCCCTCTACGAGCACCCCGACCCGCGCCGGGGCGAGCAATTGGATTGGGGCACTTACGTTTTCGACTTCGGCCGCAACCAGGTCCGCAACTTCCTGGTCGCCAACGCGCTGTACTGGCTCGACGAATTCCACATCGACGGCCTGCGCGTCGACGCCGTGGCTTCCATGCTCTACCTGGACTATTCGCGTCCCGAAGGGGGCTGGGAGCCCAATATCCACGGCGGCCGGGAGAATCTGGAGGCCGAGCGATTCCTGCGGGAGATGAACGCGACGGTGCACCGGCTGCATCCGGGCGCGATCACCATCGCCGAGGAATCCACCACCTGGCCGGGCGTCACCCGCCCCACCGACGTCGGCGGCCTGGGCTTCACCATGAAATGGAACATGGGCTGGATGCACGACACCCTCGGTTATCTCGGCCGCGATCAGGTGCACCGCAGCTGGCATCACAACGAGATCACCTTCTCCACGGTCTACGCGTGGAGCGAGAACTACGTCCTGCCGATCAGTCACGACGAGGTCGTGCACGGCAAGGGCACGCTGTGGACGCGCATGCCGGGCGACGATTTCGCCAAGGCGTGCGGCGTGCGGGCCCTGCTGGCATACATGTGGTCACATCCTGGCAAACAGTTGCTGTTCATGGGCCAGGACTTCGGACAGTTCCGCGAGTGGTCCCACGATCACGGCCTGGACTGGCAGGAATTGGACAATCCGCTGCACGCGGGCATCCACACCCTGGTCGCCGATCTCAATGCCGTCTACCGAGCACATCCGGCACTGTGGACCCAGGACACCTCCCCCGGCGGCTACGCCTGGCTCGAGGCCGACGATCGCGACCACAACGTGGTGGCCTTCCTGCGCTACGCCACCGATGGCTCGCCGATTGCCTGTCTCTACAACTTCTCCGGCTCCGAACACCGCGACTACCGCATCGGTCTACCGCGACCGGGCCATTGGCACGAAATCCTCAACACCGACGCGATCCCCTACGGCGGCAGCGGAATCGGCAACCTCGGCGGCGTAGACACCGCCGGAATCCCCTGGCACGACCACCAGGTCTCGGCCGCGATCACCCTGGCCCCCAACAGCGCGATCTGGCTCGCCCCGGAACAGCCGGACATCAGCGACCACAAATCGTGACAAATCTCACCCAATTTGCCAGGCCGCCGCGGCCGCGGAGCGCAACGCCGCCCACCCCCTGATGCGACGCCACACCGGCGCGGGAACGGGACCGCATGCGTGTGCCCGCAACAACTGAATTCGCACGAACGTGGGTAACTGGGCGCGCCAGATAAGGCAACCCCATCACCCTGCTGCCGGCCCGACACCAGGTCCCCGCGCCCAACGACGCGCCGAACTCCGGAGAGACGGGCCGGCGGGCTCTCAGTACAGCGCGGTCGCCAGTTTCCGGCGGGCCGCGACTACCACCGGGTCCGCGGTGTCGAACAGCTCGAACAGTTCCACCAGCCGCGTACGCACACGATTGCGGTCATCTCCCGCGGTGCGCTTGATCAGGTCGATCAGGCGGGTGAAGGCCGCATCGGGCTCACCGGCGAACAGTTCCATATCCGCGGCGGCGAAGGCGGCGTCGATATCGGCGGGATCGGCATCGGCGCGGGCGACCGCATCCTGCGGCAGCCCCTGTGTGCGGGCGTAGAAGCGCACCTGCCGCAGCGCGGCCTTGGCCTCGGCATTGGCCGGTTCGGCGGCCAGAATCGCCTCGTAGGCGCTGATCGCACCCTCGACGTCACCGCGGTCCAGCGCCTCCTCCGCCGCGGTGAAGCGCGGATCCTCGGGTTCGGGCTGCGCACTGCCCTCCCCCTCCGGCAGCTGCCCCCGAACGGCGTCCATCACCGCGGTCAGCCACTGGCGAACCTGCGGCTCGGGCTGGGCGCCCTGGAAATCGGCCAGCGGCTGACCACCGGCCACCGCGATCACCGTCGGAATGCCCTGCACACCGAACGCCTGCGCGATGCGCATATTCGGCTCGGCCTCGACGGTCGCCAGATCCCAGCCGCCACCGGCCTCGCCGACCAGCCGCTCGAACAGCTTGACCAGCTCCACACTGCCGGGGCTGCGCTGCGAATACAGCACCACGACCACCGGCACCTGCATCGAGCGCCGCAGTACCTGGGTCTCGAAATTGGCCTCGGTGACGGCATGATCGCTCGGAACATCCGTGGCGGCAGGCTGTTTCAAGCTGGACAGATCCACCGCACCGGACATGGCGGCGGCAACGGCAGGCGAGGGACGGCGTGCAGCTGGTCGAGTCACAGCTTCCAGTTTGTCACGAGCCCGCGGCGGCAGGCGCCGGGGTTGGGCTCAATTCGCCCAACTGCCCCGACCGGATGGCCCACCGCTCGAACCAGACCGAGGTGAACGGGATCACCGACGACACGAGCCCGAGCAGGATCGTGCGACCCGGCCACTCGAACTCCCGCCACGCCATCAGCAGGCTGAACGCGTAGGCCAGGAAGATGATCCCGTGCACCATGCCGAACACCATCAGCGGCCATTCGACCGGTGGTGTCACCCCGTGCTTGAAGTACATGCCGACGAACAGCAGCACCCACCCGCACACCTCGAGGATGCCGAAAAGCCGCACCCGCTTGGCCAGGGTGCTCACGTCGAAGATCTCGCCCATGACTCCCCATTGTGCCCAATGGCTACGACACCTCGTAGTGGGTGTGCCGATTCTCTCAGGAAAACGGTTCAGCGTCCGCAGTGCACGTTGAACTGCTGCCAGAGGTCGTCTCCGATGTAGCCGCCCCAGTCGATGCACTTGCCCTGCGCCTCGACCTTGGCGAAGGCGAAGTCGGTGAACTTGTGCCCGTCGTTGATCACCACCGCCGAGTGGTCCTTCGACTGCCGGACCGCCGCGCCCATCGGAATCGCGGCACCCGGGTGATCCCGCACGGTCGCCACGCAGTTGGTCCTGCCGTTGTAGGTGAGGAAGATCGTGCCTGCCTTCAGTTCATGCTTGTCGACGACGTCGAAGCCCGCGCCGCACTGGCCGCCATACGGCGCCGCGGCGGAGGCCGTGGCCGGCAGGAGCGCTGCCGTACCCGCGCAAATCCCGAGGGCGGCAGCGCAGACAGCAATGAACTTTCGGGTATTGATCAAAGTTGAACCTTTTCTCTCTCATGTCGCGTCCGGCCCCCGGAGTCACCCCCGCACGCCCGACACCGTGCCGGTCCGAACCTAGGGGCAGCCGGCGAGAAGAGATTTCGCAACTTCCCACATCTGGGAACTCACACCGGATCGAGAGCCGGCCGCGCCCGCGCGACAAGGCCGACGAGCCGAGGTCCACCCGAACGAACCCCGGCTGTCCGAGAAAGAAGTGTGCCGGATTACACCTTCACGATCAGGGCGTCACCCTGACCGCCGCCCCCGCACAGCGCCGCCGCGCCGATCCCGCCGCCGCGGCGCTTCAGCTCCAGCGCCAGATGCAGCACGA
>CBJNFW010000037.1:0-40784 GCA_966435935.1 uncultured Nocardia sp. | reverse complement strand
CGTTCTTCCCGTCGCGTAGGGTGCTTCCAGAACCGCGGACACCACCGTGCCGCACACCGCACCCCGCGCCGGCGGCTCCGGGATCCGATCCACCGCGCGCAGGCGGTATTTCAACGGGCATTGTTTGAAATCCATTGCCCGCGAAGGAGACAGCGCCGGAGTGTACGCGGGCGCGGGCTCCGGTTGCGGGGTGATCGTCGGCGGCGCTGACATACCTGGCAGGCTATCCGGGGGCACCGACATTTCGCGCCCGATGGAGTAGTCGCAGCAGAGAACGGAGATCCATGACGGCCAGACGGACCGGTCCATTCACCGAAGGTGACCGGGTGCAGCTGACCGACGCCAAGGGCCGCCAACACACGGTCGTGCTGGAGCCGGGCAAGGAATTCCACACTCACAAGGGCCAGATCCGCCACGACGACCTGATCGGCTCCGACGAGGGCACGGTGGTCCAATCCGCCAACGGCACACCGTATCTCGCGCTGCGCCCGCTGCTGGTCGACTATGTGCTGTCGATGCCGCGCGGCGCGGCGGTGATCTATCCGAAGGACGCCGCGCAGATCGTGCACGAGGGCGACGTGTTCCCCGGCGCCCGCGTGCTGGAGGCGGGTGCGGGGTCCGGCGCGCTGACGTGCTCACTGCTGCGCGCGGTGGGTCCGCAGGGGCGGGTGCTGTCCTACGAGATCCGCGACGATCACGCCGACCATGCGATCCGCAATGTCGAACGATTCTTCGGCGAACGTCCAGCGAACTGGACGCTGACCCTCGGTGACGTCGCCGATTACGACGGCGAACCGGTCGACCGCGCCGTCCTGGACATGCTCAAACCCTGGGACGCGCTGCCCTCGGTGGCCAAGGCGCTGATTCCCGGCGGTGTGCTCATCGTCTACGTGGCGACCGTGACGCAGCTCTCGGAGACCGTGGAGGCGCTCCGGCAGCAACAGTGCTGGACCGAGCCGCGGGCCTGGGAGTCGCTGGTGCGGCCCTGGCATGTGGTGGGCTTGGCGGTCCGCCCGGAACACCGCATGCAGGGCCACACCGCGTTCCTGATCAGCGCGCG
Organism: uncultured Nocardia sp.; assembly: GCA_966435935.1. Classification (GTDB taxonomy): domain Bacteria; phylum Actinomycetota; class Actinomycetes; order Mycobacteriales; family Mycobacteriaceae; genus Nocardia. Next base: position 39,724 of record CBJNFW010000037.1, on the reverse strand, counting down.
GCGGCTGGCCGATGGCGTGGTCGCGCCCAAGCCGCAGCGCCGCCCTTCGAAGGGCTGAGCCGATCGGACCAGGTCAGCAGGGCGCTTTGCCCATGGCCAGGATCACACACGCGGTGCCGTCGGAGATCTGCCAGCCCGCGGCGGTGTGCTGCCAGGTCATCGGGACGCCCGGCATGGTGCCGTGCGGCGAGACGATCGCGACCCGGGCATCGGCGGTGTCGCCCTTGGTGCGCACGTCGGAGACGGTGAATCCGACCTTGCCGTAGTTGGCCAGGCCCTTGTTCATCGTCTCGATGTTGCGCTCGCGCCGGTCGCCGCCGACGATCAGCTTGGTCTTGGCGGCGGCCGGGATGCCCGGGTCGACGAACTGATCCAGGCCGCTCTGCAGCTCGCTGGGAGCGGGCGCGGGGGCGTCGGCGGCGGCGATCGCGGTGCCGCCGGCCACTGCCGCCGCGGCGAATACGCTGGTCACAGCGGTGCGAAGAGTTTTGGTGGCGATACGGCCGCGGGTCTGGGCAAGCATATGAAGCGAATGCCTTTCAATCTGTGTCCGAACAAGAAAACTAAGGGTAGCCTAATTATTGGCGTGGGTGATCATCGGGTATTGATCCTGTGTGCTGGAGCGATTCGGGCCGAATGTGTCGGTGGTCGATGCTGTGATGGTCGGTAACGCTCCGGGCCGCGAACGCGTCAGCCACGGAAACAGATACGGTCCGCGTGGCGTTACTGCTACAACAGTACGACCGGTGAAAGGAGCATCGGTCCGCATCACTCGGCTCGGGTCCGGCGATCAACGCGCCGGAAGCGGCGGGTCAACAACGGCACGAGCGCCCGACCAGCCGCACCACGCAGCCCAGATGTGATCACGACGAAACCATGTCGGAAAGCGAGAACGGTTCGGGCCCGGTAGCGTTGATAGACCGGGACTGGGAGGAGCAGCATCATGAGCCCCATCGAGAATTCGGATTCGGCGGCCTGGAGAGAGCTCGAGGCGGTACGCGCCGAGGCGGCTGCACTCCGGAGGCAACTCGCCGACTCGCCGGATCGTACAAGAGAATTGGAAGCGCGCGTAGATTCGCTGACGATTCGCAACACCAAGCTGATGGACACGCTCAAAGAGGCGCGCCAGCAGTTGGTCGCCCTGCGCGAGGAGGTCGATCGGCTGGGGCAGCCACCGAGCGGCTACGGCATCCTGATCAGCGTGTTCGACGATCAGACGGTCGATGTCTACACCTCCGGGCGCAAGATGCGGCTGACCTGTTCGCCCAATATCGACACCTCGGAACTGCACTACGGCCAGAGCGTGCGGCTGAACGAGGCGCTGACCGTCGTGGAGGCCGGCAACTTCGACCAGACCGGTGAGCTCGGCACCCTGCGCGAGGTCCTCGACGACGGCCGCCGGGCACTGGTGGTCGGTCATGCCGACGAGGAGCGGGTGGTGTGGCTTTCCGGCCCGCTCGCGGCCCTGGTGGATGTCGACGACGTGGACGATCCCGATCGTCCGGTGCGCCGCCTGCGTGCGGGCGATTCGCTGCTGGTGGACACCAAGGCCGGTTTCGCCTTCGAACGCATCCCCAAGGCCGAGGTCGAGGATCTGGTCCTCGAGGAGGTGCCGGACGTCGGCTACGAGGACATCGGCGGTCTCTCGCGCCAGATCGAGCAGATCCGCGATGCGGTGGAGCTGCCCTTCCTGCACAAGGACCTGTTCCGCGAATACGCGCTACGTCCGCCCAAGGGTGTGCTGCTCTATGGTCCGCCCGGATGCGGTAAGACGCTGATCGCCAAGGCGGTCGCCAACTCGCTGGCCAAGAAGATCGCCGAGGCCCGCGGTGAGGACGCCAAGGAAGCCAAGTCGTTCTTCCTGAACATCAAGGGTCCGGAGCTGCTGAACAAGTTCGTCGGCGAGACCGAGCGGCACATCCGGATCATCTTCCAGCGGGCGCGGGAGAAGGCCTCCGAAGGCACTCCGGTGATCGTGTTCTTCGACGAGATGGACTCGATCTTCCGCACCCGCGGTTCGGGCGTCTCCTCGGACGTGGAGACCACCGTCGTGCCGCAGCTGCTGTCGGAGATCGACGGTGTGGAGGGCCTGGAGAACGTCATCGTGATCGGTGCGTCCAACCGCGAGGACATGATCGACCCGGCCATCCTGCGCCCCGGACGCCTCGATGTGAAGATCAAGATCGAGCGCCCGGACGCCGAGGCCGCACAGGACATCTTCTCCAAGTACCTCACCGAGACGTTGCCGGTGCACGCCGACGATCTCGCCGAATTCGGCGGCGATCGGGCCAAGTGCGTGCAGACGATGATCGAACGGGTCGTCGACCGCATGTACGCCGAGAGCGAGGACAACCGGTTCCTGGAGGTCACCTACGCCAACGGCGACAAGGAAGTTCTGTACTTCAAGGACTTCAACTCCGGCGCCATGATCCAGAACATCGTGGACCGCTCGAAGAAGTACGCGATCAAGTCCGTGCTCGACACCGGCAACCCGGGCCTGCGCATCCAGCATCTGTTCGATTCGATCGTGGACGAGTTCTCCGAGAACGAGGACCTGCCCAACACCACGAATCCCGATGACTGGGCTCGCATCTCGGGTAAGAAGGGCGAGCGGATCGTCTACATCCGCACGCTGGTCACCGGCAAGAACGCCAGTGCGAGCCGGGCGATCGACACCGAGTCGAACACCGGTCAGTACCTGTAATCAGCAAAACGCGAAGGGCTGCAACCTCTTCGGAGGTTGCAGCCCTTTGTCGCCGACTGCGACGACACATTCCGGGGCGTGCTCCGGCGACGCATTGAATCATGGAAAAGCGCACCGCGCCTGCTGAAGTTGCAGGTGCGGTGCGCTGCCGGGACTGCGTCTGCCGGACCCGACCGATCGGATCCGGCAGCGTCCGGGTCAGGAGTGGGTGGTGACCGACTGCAGGACGATATCGGTGGCCGGTGCGCCGTCGCCGGAGTGGTCCCTGATGCCGCCCGCGGCGATGTTCTGCAGGACATCCGTGCCGCCGGTGATGTGGCCGAACGGGGTGTAGTTGGGCGGGAGCTGGGAGTTCTTGTAGACCAGGAAGAACTGGCTGCCGTTGGTGTTCGGTCCGGCGTTGGCCATCGCGAGGGTGCCCGCGGGGTACGTCGCGCCGGCGAGGTTCTCGTCGGGGAACTTGTAGCCGGGGCCGCCGCGGCCGGTGCCGGTCGGATCGCCGCACTGGAGTACGAAGATGCCCTCGGTGGTCAGGCGGTGGCAGCGGGTGTGGTCGAAGAACTGTTGTCCGGCGAGGAAGACGAAGGAGTTGACCGTCCGGGGCGCCTTCGCGGCGTCGAGTTGGGCGGTGATGGTGCCGCAGTTGGTTTCCAGGTTCGCGGTGTACGTGGCCTTCTGGTTGATCGTCATGCCCGGTTCGGCGGGCCACTGCTTGCCGTTGGACTTGCCCGGCGCGGCGTTCATACAACCGGGTGCCCCCGTGTGCAGGGGAGCAGGCGCGGCGAGCGCCTGCCCGGTGCCGAACAGTGCCAGCGACAGACCGGCGGCGACGAGGCCGATTCGCCGTACCATATTGCGCCGGAAGTGAATTCGGCGCGACGGCCGATCGTCGTCGAGCTGCGGGTGCTGCGGAACACTGTTCACCGGGGGGTGACTCCTTCATAACATCGGATGCGGCAGGTTGCCGCGCATCTTGCCACGGTGGTCGAGGAATGTCCGCGTGAGCGGCCGGACCGTCCGTTGCGCTGACTGGTACCCGTTGTCTCGGCGGTCGAAACGGAAACACCCGGAATGCCGGCGATCGCGGCGAACCCGGGACGACGTGCCCGCTGATCTGGTTTGATCACGGGCAGGAGTGTGCCGTGCGTGCGGCGGAAGCGGCTCGCGTGCGGCGGCCCGACGAGGGAGGTTGCCGGTGGACCACGTCTTCTATCCGTGGAGTGCGCAGGCGAAGGTGGATCCCGTTCCGGTCACGGGAGCTTCGGGATCCTGGTTCTGGGACGCCGACGGCAAGCGTTATCTGGATTTCTCGTCCCAACTGGTCAATGTCAACATCGGTCATCAACACCCGGACGTGGTGGCCGCGATCGTGGCGCAGGCCGGGACGTTGACGACCATCTCGCCGACCGTGGGCAACGAGGTGCGCAGCGAGCTGGCGCGGTTGATCGTCGAACGTGCGCCCGGCCGGCTGAACCGGGTGTTGTTCACCACCGGCGGCGCCGAGGCGATCGAGCACGCGGTGCGACTGGCCCGCAGCTACACCGGGCGGACCAAGATGCTCTCGGCCTACCGGTCCTATCACGGCGGTACGGGCGTGGCGATCGGCCTGACCGGTGAGCCGCGGCGCTGGGGTGCCGAGCCCACCAATGTGGACGTGGTCCGGTTCTTCGGGCCGTACCCGTATCGTTCCGCCTGGCAGACCGCCACCCCCGAGGAGGAGACCGCCGCGGCGCTGCGGCATCTGCGTCAGGTGATCGAACTCGAAGGCCCGCAACATATCGCGGGGCTGATCCTGGAATCGGTGGTCGGTACGAATGGCGTGCTGGTGCCGCCGCCGGGATATCTGGCCGGTGTCCGCGAGCTGTGCGACGAGTTCGGAATCGTCTACATCGCCGACGAGGTGATGGTCGGATTCGGCCGCGTGGGTGAATGGTTCGCGGTGCGGGCCTTCGATGTCGCGCCGGATCTGATCACCTTCGCCAAGGGAGTGAACTCGGGTTATGTGCCGCTCGGCGGGGTTCTCATCGCCGAGCCGATCGCGGCCCGGTACGACGACACGGTGTACCCGGGCGGGCTCACCTACGCGGGGCATCCGCTGGCGTGCGCGGCGGGGGTGGCCTCCATCGAGGTCTTCGAGCGGGAGGGCATTCTGGACCACGTGCGTTCGGTCGGCTCCGATGTACTTGGAAAAGGATTGCGCGAGTTGGCTTCTCGGCATCCATCGGTCGGCGAGGCGCGCGGTATGGGATTCTTCTGGGCACTCGAGCTGGTGCGCGATCCGGATACCCGGGAGCCGCTGATTCCCTTTGCCGCCAGTGGCGCCGCCGCGGAACCGATGAACCGCGTCACCGCCGCGGCCAAGGAGCGCGGACTGTGGCCGTTCGTCGCCGCGAATCGACTGCAGATCGCGCCGCCCCTGACCACCTCGGCGGACGAATTGCGTACGGGGATGGAGATTCTGGACGACGTGCTGACGGTGTCCGACTCCTTCGTGCGGTGAGTCAGGAACGCAGCAGGTTCCCGATCAGCACGCGCGTGTCGGGGACGAACGGCCATGCCGGGTCGTCCAGGTGGGCGCGCAGTTGCGCGTCGGTCCACCACCAGCCGTCGGCGATCTCCTCCGGCTGGTGCCGGATCGGCCCGTCGTACCGGATCTCGTAGGCGTACAGGTGGCATCGCATGGGCGTGCCGAGCCATTCGCCGTCCCAGCTGACGCGCGCTCGAAGGACGGGACGAGAAACGTTGTCGCCGAGGGTGATTCCCAGTTCCTCGCCGAGTTCGCGCACCGCGGCCGCGGCCGGATCCTCACCCGGTCCGAGCACTCCGCCGGCCAGGCAGTCGTGCATCCCGGCGAAGACGGCCTTGGTGTCGGTGCGGCGGTGTACGTACACGCGCTCGCCGTCGCCGGATCGCACCAGAACGCCCGCGCTGGCGTGCCAGAGCCCGCGCGCGTAGACCGCCGAACGTTCGGCGCTGTCGATCTCCTGCCCGGCGCGGTCATAGACCGCGATCACCTCGCCCATCGTTTCGTCCTCGTCGGAAGTCGGTTTTCGCCGGGTGAGCATATATACACTGGAACTCTCGCCGCAGTTCGTCTCGGAGGATTCCGAGAGGCATGATGAGCGGGCTGTCGGTCACCACCCGCTGATGTGAGGTGGTGGGATCGGATGAAGGAGGCGGCCGTGACGATCGATCTCAACAGCGATCTCGGGGAGGGATTCGGCGCCTGGTCGATGGGGGAGGACGATGCTCTGCTGGAGGTCGTGACCAGTGCCAATATCGCCTGCGGATTTCATGCCGGGGATCCGTCGATCATGCGCCGGAGTTGTGCGACGGCCGTCGAACGCGGGGTGCGTATCGGCGCGCACATCTCCTACCGTGATCTGGCCGGCTTCGGGCGGCGAGCGATCTCCATGCCGGCGCGGCAGCTTACCGACGAATGCCTGTATCAGATCGGCGCCCTGGACGGCTTCGCCCGTGCCGCCGGTGATCGGGTGCGATATGTGAAACCGCATGGCGCGCTGTACAATTCGGCTGCCGAAGATCCGGAGATCGCGCAGGCGATCGCGGCGGCGGTGGCAACCTACGGCGGTCTGAGCCTGCTGGGGCTGCCCGGAAGTGAGTTCGAAGCGGCAGCGGCGGCGGCCGGAATCGGCTTCCACGCCGAGGGATTCGCCGACCGGGCCTACACTCCGGCGGGTACGCTGGTGCCCAGAAGCCGCCCCGGGAGCGTCCTGGATTCGGAATCGGCTCTGGCGCAGGCTGTTTCGATCGCCACGGACGGCAAGGCCCGGGATGTGGACGGTGCGCCGGTCGCGGTGCCGGCGCGCAGCCTGTGCGTACACGGTGATTCGCCCGGCGCGGTCGCGATGGCGCGGGCGATCCGCGGCACGCTGACCGAGCGGGGTGTCGAGCTTCGGGCTTTCACATGAGCACCGAGGCGGTGAAGCAAGCCGGGCTGACGGTACGGCAGGCCGGGGACCGGGCTCTATTGGCCGAACCGTCCGATCGGGCCGATCTGCCGGGCTTCATCGACCGGCTGCGGGACGACCCGGTCCCGGGCGTGCGTGACGTGCTTCCGGCCGCCCGCACGATACTGGTCACACTCGAGCCCGGTGTCGATCCGGCGGTCGTGGTCAGACGGCTGCGCGCAGCGTTCGCCGCGGTGCCGGAACAAACCGCCCTCGATGTGAAAGATGCTGCGGCAGTAGAGATCCCGGTGCGCTATGACGGCGCCGACCTGGCCGAGACCGCGGACCTGCTCGGGATCTCCCCGCCGGAGTTGATCGCCCGGCACACCGCCGCGTCCTGGCGCTGCGCCTTCATCGGCTTCGCACCGGGATTCGGATATCTCGAAGCCCCCGGCGCGGAGCTGACGGTGCCGCGCCGCGGGCAGTCGCGCACGTCGGTACCGGCCGGGTCCGTCGCGCTGGCCGCCGGGTACAGCGCCGTCTACCCGCGCAGTTCGCCCGGTGGCTGGCGGATCATCGGCAGCACGGCGGTGACGCTCTGGGATCTCGATCGGCCCGAGCCCGCGCTGTTGCGGCCCGGCACCCGGGTGCGCTTCACCGCGCTGGAGAGCGCCGCATGACCCGGTCCGTCTCGCTGCTGCACCCCGCGAGCCCGGACGGCTCGATGGCGCCAGCGCTGCGCGTGGTCGAGCCCGGCATGTTCAGCACCATTCAAGATTCCGGCCGGCCGGGATGGTTCCATGCCGGTGTCGGCGTTTCCGGAGCGGCCGACCGCCGCTCGTGCACACTGGCCAACCGCCTGGTCGGCAACGACGAATCCGCCGCCGCGATCGAATGCCTGCTGGGTGGGTTGGTCCTGGAGTTCGGAGCACCCGCTGTCGTCGCGGTCACCGGCGCACCGGCGCCGATCACGCTCGGCGGCCGTCCGGCCGCGCACTCCTCGGTTCTGCGCCCGCGACCCGGCCAGCGCCTGACACTCGGCACGTCCGCGACCGGTATGCGCAGCTACGTCGCGGTCCGGGGCGGCATCGAGGTGCCGCCGGTGCTCGGCTCCCGCAGCCGGGACACGCTCGCCGGAATCGGGCCCGAGCCGCTGCGGGCCTCGGACATCCTCCCAGTGGGAGCCCCGCCGCGGCGGTGGCCGGAGGTCGACATCGCCCCGGTCGCGCCGCTGACCGACGAGACGCTGAGCGTCCGGGCGCTGCTGGGGCCGCGCGAGGACTGGTACCGCCGTCCCGAAAACCTTTTCGCCGGGTACTGGCGGGTGAGTCCCGATACCGACCGTGTGGGCATCCGGCTCGAGGGCGATCCGGACCGTCCGCCGTTGACCAGAGTCGACGACGCCGAACTCCCCACCGAGGGAATGCCTCTGGGGGCGATTCAGGTACCACCGTCGGGCCGGCCGGTGGTATTGCTGGCCGACCATCCCATCACCGGCGGCTACCCGGTGATCGCCACGGTTCTCGACGCCGATGTCGACGCCCTCGCCCAGGCTCGGCCCGGCCGCCGCATCCGATTCGTACGCGGGTAGGCCGGCGTTGTCCCGGATTCAGGTGGCGGTATCGGCCGTGGCGTGCGCGTTTTCCTGGTGCGGCTCGCCGTGAGGTTGACCGGGTCACGCTGATGTCGCCGCTCCGGCCCGGTTGCGCCCGGTATGCCGGTTCGTACCCGAATGTGCCAGGGAGGCGGTGGAATTCCCGTGGTGAGGCGATTCCGGGCAGGATGTGAGAAGCCGAGAGTGGCGGCGAACCGATCGGAGAGCAAGAGGCGCCTGGGTGTGCGGCGCTGATCAGCTACCGCCGACGGCGACTCGAGCGGGATTCGCCCCTCGGCTGTTTTCGATCATGGCGCGCGGCGATGGAGGTTCGCGCGTAGCCTGTGGGCGCAGGAATTTCGGGAAGGGGATGACGATGCCGTTGCCGCGGGCCTTGGCCAGGTTCAACCGGCGGGTTACCAATCCGGTCGCGGGCCTGGTCGCCGGGCGGATGCCCGGACTGGGGGTGCTCGTGCATCGGGGTCGCAATTCGGGGCGCGAGTACCACACGCCCGTGACGGTGTTCAGCCGTGACGGCGCGTATCGCATCGCGCTCAGCTACGGCCGGGATGTCGACTGGCTCAAGAACATTCTGGCCGCCGGTGAATTCGAACTCGAACTCGACGGGCACACCATCGCGCTCACCGATCCGGTCGTGCGGCACGATCCGCAGGTCGGCTGGGCCCCGATCGGTGTGCGGCAGATGCTGCACACGCTGTCCGCGGACTGCTATGTCGAGGCGCGCCCCGTGGCGTAAGCGGTCCGCAGGACGTCCGAGCGGCTGCCGGGACATCGGATTGACTTGGTAGCGAACCTGTTTCGGCTCGGCGAAGTTTCGGCTCAGCCGGAGTGCTCGCGAGGATCGGTGTGGTGGAGCGCGCAACCGATGCCCGTTTCGCGGCGGCTTTCTCGGTGTGGCGCTGCTCCTGCCCGGCGTGATGATCGCCGAGGGGCGGGTGCACTACCTGGTGGGTATATACGGGCCGGTGATTGCGGTCGGTGCGGTGGGTGTCTCCGCCGCTCGGGTGGATATGTTCGGTGTGGCGGTGGTCGCTGACCAGAGTCCTTGTCGCACTCGGGGTTTCGGCCGCGATGCTGATCCTGAACGTGACGCCGTGGCGCTCGGCGGACCGGACCACGCCGTCGCGCGAAGCGGTCCGGATCCAGCTCTACGGCCGATTCGGCTGGACCGGTTCGACGACGCGGCCACTCGTGCTTGCCAGGGGCTGACCCGGCCGAACGATCCCATGTCATCCTGCTCGCCGATAGATATTGGCAGGCAAGCGCATCGGATCAGCTCGGCCGAGCCAGCTACCGCCGGTCTACGGCCCCGAGCCGTGATTTCGGCTCCTTCGGCACACCACCGGACGGGCGCTGTGGTCGTCGCGGTCGGTGGTCCGAAGCCGCGTCGCGGAGCCAGTTCGCGCCGGCCGGAGAACTGGACGCCCGGCTCGGATTCCCTGGGGAACCCGGGAACGGGACGATCCGGAACCGCACCGACCGGCGCGAGCGCTGGTCACAGTCCGCAGTGGATGTGTCTCTGCATCAGTCGGTCACCCCGGCCAGCGCGCGGGCGGGCCCGAACCAGCGGGTCAGCGCCCGCCGCAGCGCATCGGTGTCGATCTCGGAATCGCTTGCCGCCCAAGCGACATAACCGTCCGGACGGACCAGCAGGGCCACGGCGGGCGCGTCGTCCGCGGTGGCGGTGACGATTTCGACCCGATCGGCCCATTCGCGTGCGTGCCCGGCCACGGTGCCGGTCAGATCCAGCAGGATCGGACGTGCCGGGCGCAGCAGCTCCGCCACCCGCGCCGGCCCGGCCTCGGTCGTCACGGTGAACTCGGGCACCAGGCGGCCGGACAGCGGGTGATCGTCGCCGACCGCGTACCGGACATCGGACCCGGCAAGCAGATTCGCGAGATGGTTCGCGACCTCGGGCAGCTGCATGAGTTCGCCGAAGAGTTCACGCAGTGCGGTCACCTCGGGGCCGGGCGCGATCAGCGCGGTCTGCGACAGGCTGTGCATCATGACCCGCTCGGCAACCGGATGGCGTTCGCTCTCATAGGTATCCAGCAGATCCTCGGGCGCGTCACCACGCACCACGGCGGCGAGCTTCCAGCCCAGATTGATCGCATCCTGCAAGCCCAGATTCAGGCCGGGCCCGCCCATCGCCGAATGGACATGGGCGGAGTCTCCCAGCAGCAATACGCCGCCCTGCCGATAGTGCTCGGCGAGCAGGGTGTTCTGACCGACCGTGCGACGCAACGCATGTGGGCCCGGCCCCTCGGGCGGCGTGATCGGCACCGGAACGCCCAGGACGCGCTCGACCGCCCGGTGCACCTCGTCGAATGTCACCGGCTCGTCGTTCGAGACGGGATCGCAACCGTACTCGCTCGCGCCGATCATCGGACGTCCGGGAATGATCTCCGCATAGACGAACATGCCGCGCTCGACTCGGTTGTGCCCGAAGGCGAATCGACCGGCACCCGGAATCTCGATCCCGCCGTCCTCGGTCCGCAGCTCGGCCGGGACGTGGGCATGGGCGAAGCGAGTGATTCGGTCATCGGCGCTGGTACCCTGGAAGGCGATTCCGAGTTGCTTGCGCACCAGGCTCTTTCCGCCGTCCGCGCCGACCAGGTATCGGGTGGTGATCCGGTACGTGCCCGAGGGCCCGGCCACCATCGCGACGGTCTGTTCGCCGTCGGTATCGAAGCCGGTGAGCTGATGCCCCCACCGGATCCGCACGCCGAGTTCCTCGGCGCGGGCGGCGAGCAGTTCGATCAGGCGGGGCTGGGGTATCGACCAGCCGTACATCGGATTGTGCCGCACCGCGGTCAAATCCAAGGGCAGGCCGCTGAACATGTAGTGGGGCATGGGCTCGGGATGTTCGGTCCGGGACGAATCGAAGACCTCGAATTCGTTGGGGGCGAACAGGCCCCGGATATCCATCATCCGGACCACCTGTCCGATCAGGCCGTTCGCCTTGGGTTCGGGACTCGGGCCCGCGAGCGGGTCCAGCACGATCGGCTCGACCCCCGCCAGGGCGAGTTCGCAGGCGAGCATGAGGCCGTTCGGCCCGGCGCCGGAAATGATGACGCCGGTTGTTGTTTCGGACATGACGAGATCAACCCCTGTCGATATAGGCGCCTTCTCCATGGAGAAGGGTGCGGCGAATCACGGAAGCGCCGAATGCGCTACCGCTGTGTGGATTTCGGTGACCGGCGGCTCAGACGCTCGGGTCCGGCAGCCCCCGGGACAGTTCGGTCAGGGCCCGGCGCAGGATCGTGGTGACGATCTCGGGCGGGTCGGCGTGGACGTAGAAGTCGATCGCGGCGGTGCAGGCGGCATTGACCGCTGCCGCAACGAGTTTCGGATACAGGTCGGCCGGCGTGGTGCCGGTGCGGGCGGCCACCGCGGTGACCAGTTCGTCGCCCGTGCCGTGCACGAAGGCGGCGAACATCTCCGGCGATGCGAGCAGTTTGCGGTTCTCGGCCAGTATCTCGCGGGTGGGCGGGCCCCACCCGACGCCGTCGGCCTCGAACGGGGCGAGCACCGACTCGGTGATCGCGGTCCAGAGCGGTTCCTCGGCGGGGCGCTCGCGCAGCAGATCAGCGCCCCGCCGCAGACGCTCGATCTGCCGGTAGGCCAGGGCCTCGAACTTACTGGAGAAATAGTTGTTGAAGGTGCGGACCGAGACTCCGGCCCGCGCCGCGATGTCCTCTCGGACAACGTTTTCCAGGCCGCGTTCGAACATCAGCTCGAGCGCCGCATCGCTCAGCGCCTTGCGGGTGTCGAGCTTCTTGCGTTCCCGGAGCCCGAGGGGCTGTTCGTCGGCCATGCATCCAGTCTGGCAGAAAATTGCCCACCAGGCAAGAATGCTCGGCGAGAAAAATTGCCCGATGGGCAGAAAAATTGGTGACGGTCGCTACACCGAATCGTCGCGGGGCTATGGATGGGCTACCATGATCGTCGGATGCGGTTCGCCCGCATCCGACGTCGTAGATTGCTTTCACCGCGTACCCGCGCTGTGGCACCGGCTCTCCTTGCGGCGATCGATATGGCCCATCGGCCATCTCGCCACCGTGTGCCCCCGCGCGATCCGACAGTGCAGCGCGTCGCGGGCACCCTGCCCCGAAAGACATCGGTATCCCTGTGAACCCCACCGAATCCGCGTCCGGCGCTGCCGTGACCGCATCCTTCGACGCCCTGGGCGTACCGGCTCCGCTGGTACGCGCCCTGCAGGGCGCGGGGATCGCCGCACCCTTCCCCATTCAGGCCGGCACCTTGCCCGACACTCTCACCGGGCGCGACGTGCTGGGCCGGGGCCGAACCGGGAGCGGCAAAACGCTGGCATTCGCCATTCCCGTCGTGGCGCGCCTCGCGAGTGATCTGTCCGGCATCGCCGCACCACATCGTCCCGCCGGGCTGATCCTGGCCCCGACCCGGGAGCTCGCCACCCAGATCGCCACCGCGCTCGAGCCCCTGGTCGCGGCATATGCGATGAGAGTCACCACGGTATTCGGCGGTGTTTCGCAGAATCGCCAGGTCAAGGCGCTGGCGGCGGGTGCGGACATCGTCGTGGCCTGCCCCGGGCGGCTCGAGGACCTGATGCGGCAGGGCCTGGTGGACCTGGGCCGCGTCGGGATCACCGTGATCGATGAGGCCGACCACATGGCCGATCTGGGCTTTCTGCCAGGGGTCACCCGGATTCTCGCGGCGACGCCGGCGGGCGGACAACGGCTGCTGTTCTCGGCCACCCTCGACAACGGCGTGGACAAACTGGTCAAACGCTTCCTGCCCGATGCGGTACTGCACTCGGTGGACGCGGCGCATTCGCCGGTGGCCGCGATGACCCACCACGTCTTCGAGGTCGCGAGTCCGGCGGTGAAGAAGGACGTGGTCCGCGCGCTGGCCTCGGGCAGCGGCCGGCGGATCCTGTTCATGCGGACCAAGCATCAGGCTCGTAAGCTCGCGAAAACGCTGACGTCGGAAGGGATTCCGGCGGTCGATCTGCACGGGAACCTGGCCCAGAACGCTCGCGACCGCAACCTGGCGGCCTTCGCCCAGGGGACCGCGCGGGTGCTGGTGGCCACCGACGTCGCCGCACGCGGGGTGCACGTGGACGGGGTCGAACTGGTCGTGCACGTGGATCCGCCTGCCGAACACAAGGCCTACCTGCACCGGTCCGGCCGCACCGCGCGGGCGGGAAGCGCGGGCGACGTGGTCACCCTGGTTCTGCCCGATCAGCGCAAGGACACCTCGATCCTGCTGCGCAAGGCCGCCATCAGCGTTCGCCCGCAGTCGGTCACCGCGGACTCGCGGGCGGTCGGCGAGCTGGTCGGCGTCATCGCCCCGATCGTCACGCCGTCGCCTGCTGCGCAGAAATCGCCGGGCAACGGCGGAACCTCCACTCGGGCACGACGTTCCGGTAGCCGTGCGGAATCCGATACGTCGATCCGGACCGGTCGCGGCGCGACAGTGTCCGGCGCCGGCCGTGCCGGAACGGCGGATTCGGACAACGACCGGGCCGGGCGTCGTCGGCGGGTCGAGTCCGCGCCGACCTCCGCTGGGCAGACGCACGCACCCGACACGGGCGGCCGCCGCAGGCGTGCTGCGAACCGGGACGCGGTTTCGCTGCCGGATCGTCGGGTGGGAACGAGCCGCGCTGTGCCGCAGGGTAGTTCGGTCGACGGAATCTCGCGTGAGCCCGGAAGTGGCTCGCGCCGAACGAAGTCCGATCCGGATGCCCGTCGCAGCCGTCGCGAAATGGCGAACGATTATGTGCCGCAGGCGATCGACAGCGTGGCTGCGGAGCGGGACCGGGCCGACAGGAGTTCCCGGCGTGGCCGCGACCGGGTAATGACTTCGGGCGTGCGCGCGGATGTGCCGCGTGCTGAGCGTGCGGATTCGGGCAAGAGGCGGACATCGAACCGCGACGCCGTGGAACCCGGTGCCCGGCAGGATGTTTCGGACGCGGGCCGCGCTCGGGGCGAGTCGGGTCGTGGTTCGCGGAACGCGAGTGCTCGGGGAGCGGACGACCGTCCTGCGCGTGCGGTGCAACCCGATGCGCGACAGTCGCATTCGAGCGGTTCCGCGGGACGGCGGCGCGCGAAGGCGCCCGGCGAGCAGGGGCGTGGTGAAGCCGGTGTGCGGCACGCGCATTCGTCCGAGGACGGGCGTTCGGCGGGCGCCGGGCGTAACGGTCACGAGTGGACGGGTTCGCGGCACGCGCCCGCGGGCGGGGCGGATCGGTCGGGTGCGCCGGGGCGACGGCATCGCCAGGGTGCGCGGAACGGTGGCCGCGACGCGTCGGGCGGATTCCTGCCCAGCGGCGGCGGTCGTCGCGGCTGATCCACGGCGAGCCGGGATGGATCGGGCCGCGGGACTGCCGGATGCGTGCCCGGCCGGGCTAGGGTGCGAACATGACATCCGATCAGATGGAGATCTGGCACAACCCGCGTTGTTCCAAGAGTCGCGCGGCCAAGCAGGTGCTGGACGAGGCCGGGGTCTCCTATACCGAACGGCATTACCTCGAGGATGTGCCCAGCGTGGCCGAGATCCGGACGATGCTGGATCGTCTCGGTCTCGAACCGTGGGATATCACGCGCACCGGCGAGGATGTGGCGAAGGAGCTCGGTATCTCCGGGTGGTCGCGCACCGCCGAGGATCGCGAGCACTGGATCGATACCCTGGCGCACCACCCGAAGCTGATTCAGCGCCCGATCGTGGCGAACAGCCGCGGTGCGGTGGTCGCCCGGGACGACGAATCGCTGCGGTCGCTGCTCTGAACCGCCGAAGGTTCGTGAGACATTGCGTATCGGCCATATCGGTGGCCGGTATCGTTGCGGTGTGAGCGAGACCGGTGGAAGGTCCGCGTCCCGGCGGACCGCACCGGAGGCGCGCAGAAGTGTCGACGGCCGTAGTACGCGCTGGAACGGGCACAAGGAACGTCGCCGCGCCGCCGTGCTGGACGCGGCGGTCGAGGTGATCGAGGAATGCGGCGCCGATATCTCCGTACAGCAGATCGCGGATCGGCTGCGGCTGCCGCGCCCGGTCGTCTATCGCCATTTCGACGGCCGCGCCGATCTGGACGAGCACATTCGCCGCCGGATCCTGGAAGCGCTGCTGGACGAGTTGATGCCCGCGTTGCGCGTCGACGGCACGGTGCGGGACGCGGTGCGCGGCGCGGTCGGTACCTACGTCGAATGGGTCGATCGGCACCCCGGATTGCACCGATTCCTGGATGGCATTGCGCCGCAGGGAGATTCGTCGCAGGCTATCGCGGGCGCCCGGGACCGGATCGGCGGCCGCCTGGCCGATCTGTTCACCTCCGCGCTGGCGCGGTTCGGTATCGACTCGGCCAGTGCGCGGCCGATGGCCTTCGGTGTGGTCGGATTCGTGGACGGCGTGGTCAACAGCTGGCGCGCGGACTCGGCGACGGCACTGACCTGCGAGCAGATCGAAGGCATGCTCACCGAATCGGTTCTGGCGCTGTTCGAGGGCAATGCGCGCGGTCTCGGCGTTCCGCTGGCCCGTGACACCCCTGTCGCGGTACTTCTGGCCAGTCCGCAGAGTTCGGCGTCCTGAGCGATACCGCACTGTCCGGCGCAGACCGGGAGGCGGATACGGGTGACCGCCGGCGGCGCGGAATCCGCCGCGGCCTGCGCAGACGCGTTGTCCGCCGCGCCCGGAACACGCCCGGCGCGCACCGCCCGCCCGCCGGTCGTGGCCCGTCCCGCGCACCGCCCGCCCGGGTGACGCCGCGCGACGCGGTTACGATTCAACTCATGCAGCGCATTATCGGAATCGAGGTCGAGTACGGGATCTCCACGCCCACCGAACCCTCGGCCAACCCGATTCTCACCTCCACACAGGCGGTGCTGGCGTACGCCGCCGCCGAGGGCGTGCCACGGGCCAAGCGCACCCGATGGGATTACGAGGTGGAATCGCCGCTGCGCGACGCTCGTGGTTTCGATCTGGGCCGCCTCAACGGACCCGCCCCCGTGATCGACGCCGACGAGGTCGGCGCGGCGAACATGATTCTCACCAACGGGGCCCGGCTCTACGTCGACCACGCGCACCCCGAATACTCCGCCCCCGAGGTCACCGACCCGCTGGACGCGGTGATCTGGGACAAGGCCGGTGAGCGTGTGATGGAGGCGGCGGCGCGCTACGCCTCGAGTGTGCCGGGCGCGGCCCCGATGCAGCTGTACAAGAACAACGTGGACGGCAAGGGCGCCTCCTACGGCACCCACGAGAACTATCTGATGAGCCGCGATACGCCGTTCAACCAGATCATCGTCGGTCTCACCCCGTTCTTCGCCTCGCGGCAGGTGATCTGCGGGTCGGGCCGGGTCGGGATCGGCCAGTCGGGCGATACGGCCGGGTTCCAGCTGTCCCAGCGCGCGGATTACATCGAGGTCGAGGTCGGTCTCGAGACCACGCTCAAGCGCGGCATCATCAACACTCGCGACGAACCGCACGCCGACGCGGACAAATACCGCCGGCTGCACGTCATCATCGGGGATGCCAACCTCGCCGAATGGTCGACCTACCTCAAGGTCGGCACCACGGCCCTGGTGCTGGACCTGGTCGAGGCGGGGGAGGATCTGACCGATCTGCAACTCGCGCGTCCGGTGACCGCCGTGCACGCGATCAGCCACGATCCGACGCTGCGCGCGACGGTCGCGCTGTCGGACGGCCGCGAGCTGACCGGCCTTGCGCTGCAACGGATCTACCTCGATCGGGTGGGTAAGTACCACAGCCGCGAGGGCACCGACGACGCCCGCGTCACCGATCTGCTGGAGAAGTGGGCGCACGTACTGGATCTGCTCGAGCGCGATCCGATGGAATGCGCCGACCTGCTGGACTGGCCCGCCAAGCTGCGCCTGCTCGAGGGCATCCGCAATCGCGAGGGCCTGGGCTGGGCCGCGCCGAAACTGCATCTGGTCGATCTGCAGTACTCCGACGTGCGCCTGGACAAGGGGCTGTACAACCGCCTGGTGGCACGCGGTTCGATGCGACGGCTGGTCAGCGAGCAGCAGGTGCTCGACGCGATGACCAACCCGCCCACCGACACCCGCGCCTACTTCCGCGGCGAATGCCTGCGCCGGTTCGGCGGCGATATCGCGGCGGCCAGCTGGGATTCGGTGATCTTCGATCTGGGCGGCGATTCGCTGGTGCGCATCCCCACGCTCGAGCCCCGGCGCGGCACCAAATCGCATGTCGGCAAGCTGCTGGACGGTGTGCACACCGCGGCAGAACTGGTGGAACAGCTGACCACGTAGTCGTCGGCGAAGCGGCCGAATCGCCATCCCACCGGGTGCGATGCCGGGCTGCTGCGACGTTGCGGCGTCGGCACATTGCGGTGTAATCCGGCATGTTGTCGGCGCTGCTGGGTAGTGTTGAGGGACGAGCATCGGAGTATCCGGTGCTCGCCGATGATCAGAGGAGGTCGGCTGCTATGGCACAAGAGCAGACCAGGCGCGCCGGTGGCGGCGACGAGGACGACGACGCTGCCGGCGTCGATGCCGCGGGGCAGGAGCGCCGCGAGAAACTGGCGGAGGACACCGACGACCTGCTCGACGAGATCGACGACGTACTCGAGGAGAACGCGGAGGACTTCGTGCGCGCATATGTTCAGAAGGGCGGCCAGTGACATCAGGTGACCCCATGCGGCTCCACACGGGGTACGCGCTGTCGTCGTTCACCGAACATCTGCGCCAGTCCGCTCCGGAACTGTTGCCCGCCAACAGGTTCGGAAACCCTGGCGACGCCCCCCCCAGGGGGGCGGCGTCGCAGGATCTGGCCCCGCACGGCACCACCGTGGTGGCGATCACGTATCGCGGCGGTGCGCTGATCGCGGGTGATCGTCGTGCGACCCAGGGCAACCTGCTGGCCAGTCGCGATATGGAGAAGGTGTACATCACCGACACCTATTCCGCGGCCGGGATCGCGGGCACGGTGGGCGTGGCAGTCGAGATGATCCGGCTGTTCGCGGTGGAGTTGGAGCATTACGAGAAGATCGAGGGCACCTCGCTGACCTTCGACGGTAAGGCCAACAAACTCTCCAGGATGGTGCGGGACAATCTGCCCGCCGCGCTGCAGGGGATGGCCGCGGTACCGATCCTGGCGGGGTACGACCAGGAGGCCGGCGATCCGGACCACGCCGGTCGCATCGTGTCCTACGACGTGGTCGGCGGCCGCACCGAGGAGCGGTTCGGCTATGCGGCCACCGGATCCGGCTCGATGTTCGCCAAATCCTCGCTGAAGAAGACCTACAGTCGCGGTCTCGATGCCGAGCAGGCCCTGCGGATCGCGGTGCAGTCGCTGATCGACGCGTCCGACGACGACACCGCCACCGGTGGCCCGGACCTGCTGCGCGGTATCTATCCCACGGCCGTCCTGATCGACGCCGAGGGTGCGGTGGAAGTTCCCGAGGAGCGTTTGGCGGAGATCGCGCGGTCGCTGGCCGATGAGCGCGAGGCGGAAGAAGGGGGTGCCACCGCATGAACGGTCAGCGGCCGGAGGCGGAGCGTAACCACGTGGGCCGCCCGGGCATGCGGAAAGGAATTGCAGCATGACACTGCCGTACTACGCGTCGGCCGAACAGATCATGCGCGACAAGACCGAACTTGCGCGCAAGGGGATCGCACGGGGACGCAGTGTCGTGGCGTTGGTGTACGACAAGGGTGTGTTGTTCGTCGCGGAGAACCCGTCGGCGACCTTGAACAAGATCAGCGAGCTGTACGACCGCATCGGTTTCGCCGCGGTCGGCAAGTACAACGAGTTCGAGAGCCTGCGTCGTGGCGGTATCCTGCAGGCCGATCTGCGCGGCTACCAGTACGACCGCCGCGACGTCACCGGCCGGGCCCTGGCCAATGTGTACGCCTCGACGCTGGGCACGATCTTCACCGATCAGCTCAAACCGTACGAGGTGGAGATCTGCATCGGTGAGGTCGGCCATCCCGAGCAGCCCACCAATTCGGTGCTCTACCGGATCAACTTCGACGGTTCCATCGTCGACGAGCGTGAATACGTGGTGATGGGCGGCAACACCGATCCCATCGCGACCGCGCTGAAGGAGACCTACCAGTCTGGTCTGGATCTGCGCAGCGCGCTCGACACCGCCGTGCAGGCACTGCAGAAGGCCGTTCCCGAGGGCACCGACAAGGAGAAACGGACGTTGGGCGTCGGTTCGCTCGAGGTGGCCACGCTCGAGCAGTCGCGGCCGCGCCGGGCGTTCCGGCGGATCACGCCCGCCGCTCTGCAAACCCTGCTGGCAGGGACGGCCGATACCGGTTCGGCCGACACATCCGACGATTCGGATGAGCCGCAAACGCCGTCGGCAGGAGATCCGTCGAACTCGTAGCAGTCGCGTAATCCGGTGTGCCCGGGCCCCTTACACTCGTGGAGTGCGAGTGTAAGGGGCCTTGTCGTCGTGCGGGTCCAGATCGCGAATCCGGCCCCGCACCGGTGAAATCGTTGTGAAGACGTATGCAACCACTTGCTCGCACAGCCACTTTCGGGGTTGCGTTGGTTGTACTGTCGATGGTGTGCAGCGACGAATCATGGGGATCGAGACCGAGTTCGGGGTGACGTGTACGTTCCACGGCCACCGTCGGTTGAGCCCTGACGAGGTGGCCCGGTATCTGTTCCGCCGGGTGGTTTCCTGGGGCCGTAGCTCGAACGTATTTCTCCGGAACGGTGCCCGGCTCTACCTCGATGTCGGATCCCATCCGGAGTACGCGACGGCCGAATGCGACAGCCTGGTGCAATTGGTCACCCACGACCGTGCGGGTGAGCGAGTGCTCGAGGAGTTGCTGATCGATGCCGAGCAGCGCTTGGCGGAGGAGGGTATCGGCGGCGATATCTACCTGTTCAAGAACAACACCGACTCCGCGGGCAACTCCTACGGCTGTCACGAGAACTTCCTGGTCGTGCGTGCCGGTGAATTCTCCCGCATCTCCGACGTGCTGCTGCCGTTCCTGGTGACGCGCCAGCTCATCTGCGGCGCGGGCAAGATCCTGCAGACGCCCAAGGCGGCGACGTTCTGCCTGTCCCAGCGTGCCGAGCACATCTGGGAGGGCGTCTCCTCGGCGACCACGCGTTCACGGCCGATCATCAACACCCGCGACGAGCCGCACGCCGACGCCGAGAAGTACCGGCGCCTGCACGTGATCGTCGGCGATTCGAACATGTCCGAGACCACCACGATGCTCAAGGTGGGCACCGCCTCGCTGGTGCTCGAGATGATCGAGGCGGGCGTTTCGTTCCGGGACTTCGCCCTGGACAATCCGATCAGGGCGATCCGTGAGGTGTCGCACGACCTGACCGGGCGACGTCAGGTGCGCCTGGCAGGCGGGCGGCAGGCCAGCGCCCTGGACATCCAGCGCGAGTACTACGCCCGCGCCGTGGAACATCTGCGCAACCGCGAACGGGATCCGCAGGTGGACGCGGTGGTGGACCTGTGGGGTCGCACCCTCGACGCGGTCGAGGCGCAGGATTTCGCGAAGGTCGACACCGAGATCGACTGGGTGATCAAGCGCAAGCTGTTCCAGCGCTATCAGGACCGGTACAACATGGACCTGTCCGACCCCAAGATCGCCCAGCTGGATCTGGCGTATCACGACATCAAGCGCGGTCGGGGGGTCTTCGATCTGCTGCAGCGCAAGGGCCTGGCCAAGCGGGTCACCGAGGACGAGGCGGTCGACGCGGCCGTCACGACCCCGCCGCAGACCACCCGCGCCAAGCTGCGCGGCGATTTCATCACCGCCGCCCAGGAGGCAGGCCGCGACTTCACCGTCGATTGGGTGCACCTGAAGCTGAACGACCAGGCCCAGCGCACCGTGCTGTGCAAGGATCCGTTCCGTTCGGTGGACGAGCGCGTGGATCGCCTGATCGCGTCGATGTGACCGGGACTGTGCGGGCCGCGTCGATGGCATCGTGGGACTCGCGACGCTGTGCGTGACCGCAGCGACGTCATCCGGCGCGGACCGGGTTATGGTTCGGTGCGGCACGGAGTCGACGCGCCGCACGGAGGCAGGCCGATCGCTCGGTTCGCGGCCGCAAGTGATCTGTGGTTCTATTAAGGGCCGTGCCGGCCCGGCCGCTGCTGCGCCGCCGGGGCGATCTCACCGTGGTTCACGGGTTTGCAACGCAGACGCTGCCTGTCGTGACAGTCTGATTCATTTTCAGTTACCTGCTCGGGCTACCGTGCTGGGTACACGGAAGGAGTCGGCTGTGGAGATCCGACATCTCGTTTCGTTCATCGCCATCGCCGAGGAGTTGCACTTCGGCCGCGCAGCGCAGCGCCTTCACCTCACTCAGCCCAGTTTGAGTGCGCAGCTCCAGAAGCTGGAGAAATCACTCGGCGTGCAACTGGTCGCACGCAACTCGCACGATGTCCGGTTGACCGCTGCCGGAGTGGAATTCGAGGGCCAGGCCCGCCAGATCGTCGCCCAGCTGGAGCGGGCCGCGCATTCGGCGCGGGCGACCGCCGCGGGGCGGGCCGGCACCCTCAACATCGGTTACAACCTGCCGGCCAGCCGTCACGTGCTGCCGGAGGCGCTGGCCCGCATGACAACCGACCACCCCGACATCGTTGTCTCGTTGTGGGAGAAGCGAACCGGGCCGCAGCTGGCCGGACTCACGGACGGCTCACTGGATATCGCGCTGGTGTACGGGCACCCCGGCACCGCCGAGTTCCGGTACCGGCGGTTGCTGCACCGGGTGCCGCTGGTCGCGGTGGTGGGCCGGCGGCATCGCTGGGCCGAGCGTCCCGGGGTCCGGTTCGCCGAGCTGGCGAGCCAGCAGTGCGTGCTGTTCGCACGGGATCAATGCCCGGCGATGTACGACTCCATCCTGCGGGCCGCGGCCGACAACGGCATCTCGCTGACCGTGGCCCAGATGGCCGACGATCCGGGGGCGACCGCGCATATGGTGGCGGTGCGCCCGCTCGTCGGGTTCGCCTCGCTGCCGCGCGCGATCTCCATGGGCATGGTGGTGCCGGGCAGCACCTCGGTAGCGGTGAAACTGGTCGATCCCGTACCTACTCTCGATCTGTACGCCGTGTGGAATGCGGAGGAGACGAATCCGGCGGTTTCGCTGTTTCTGGACTGCGTGGATTTTCCGGAGGAATCGGAGATCGATACTGCCTCGCCCATTTCGGCCTGACCACTTCGATAGGCCGTGACATTCGCGCGTTAGGAATGCGACCGCGACCGGGACCGAATATGTTGTCGCGGAGAAGAATTCCAAGGCGTGAATACAGTCTCAGGCATCGAGATATCGGTCACCGAGAACGGAATCCAGCCGGCGGATTCCGAGAGTTTGTACTCGATTGTCTCCGGCGGCGCCCGGCAGGATCCGCACCGGCTCTCGCTCGGCCACCCGGACGGGACGGTGCTGACCCGTGCGGAGGTCGACAGCAGGGTTCGGGCGGTCGCCGCGGCGCTGGCCGAACATGGTGTGCGGCAAGGGGATCGGGTGGCGGTCCTGGGCCGCACGAGTATGGAATGGGTTCTGCTGGACTGCGCGGTGCTGGCGTTGGGCGGGGTCGTGGTACCGGTCTATCCGACCTCCTCGCCCAGCCAGATCGAGCACATCCTGACCGACAGCGGCAGTACGTGTTTCGCCGCCGAGACCGAGGACGACGCGGTCCGGCTGCGAGCCGCCGGTGCGGGCGCGGTCCATACCTTCTCGGAGATATCCGGCTGGGCCGAGAAGGGTGCCGATAGCGTTCCGGACGCGCCGATCGCCGATGTGCGGGCCGAGGACCTGGCGATGATCGTGTACACCAGCGGCACCACGGGATTGTCCAAGGGCTGCATGATCACTCACCGCAACATGTACACCTCCGCGGCCAATACCGTTCGCCAGACCGGGGCGCTGTTCGACGGCACGACCGTGCTGGCCTTGCCGCTCTCGCACGTCTTCGGCCAGACCATGCTGTTCGCGTGCCTGTTCGGCGGCACCGAAAGCTATCTGCTGCCGGGGATTCCGGATCTGGTTCCGGCCCTGGCCCGGCTGCGGCCGACCTTCCTGCCGCTGATTCCCTACGGGCTGGAGAAGATTCGCAAGCACTGCCGCGCGCTGCTCGCCGAGGGCGCGGAACGCGAGGCGGTCACGCGCGGACTGGATCTGCTGCGGCGGGGTGATCCGGCGCTGCCCGTGGAACCGGTGGCCTCGGCGCTGGGCGGACGGTTGCGGTACGTGATTTCCGGCGGTGCGTCACTCGACGATTCGACCGCGGGCTTCTACGCCGGTGTGGGAGTGGTGATCCTCAACTGCTACGGCCTCACCGAGGCGGCCACCGCGGTGACCGTCAACGCGCCGGAGACCAACCGGCTGGGCACCGTGGGCCGTCCCATTCCCGGCACGGCGGTCGGCATCGCCGCCGAGGACGGCGAGGTCCTGGTCCGCGGTCCGCACGTGACGCCCGGGTACTGGGGTGCGGCGAGCGAGCAGCGCCCCGTCGACGCCGACGGCTGGCTGCACACCGGTGACATCGGCGAACTCGACGACGGCCATCTGCGAATCACCGGGCGCAAGAAGGAGATTCTGGTCACCTCGGGCGGTAAGAACGTCGCCCCGACCCCGCTCGAGGATCGGGTGCGGCTGCACCCGCTGGTCAGCAACTGCATCGTGCTGGGCGACGGCCGGGCCTATGTCACCGCGCTGGTCACCCTGGATGCCGAGCGGGCCGAACAGTGGCGTGCCGAACATCCGGACGGCGATCCGGCCGACGCGGTGCAGGCGGCAGTGGACGAGGCCAACGAACTCGTCTCCCGGGCGGAATCGATTCGCGCATTCCGGATCGTGCCGGGTGATTTCACGATTGCGAACGGAATGCTGACCTCGTCGCTGAAACTGCGTCGCGCCGCCATCGCCGAGGCGTACGCCGACGATATCCGGCAGCTCTATGTTGCGCGTGAGTGAACCTGCCGCTAACCGTTCGCCAATTCATCCGTCGCGATAGCCGAGACCGATCGGCCGATGAATTGCATTGGCCGACGGTAGTTCTCGGCCGATATCGCGAACAGACTCGAAACCGGAATTCCTCTAGCGAAAGTGATGGGCACATGTACGACGTCATCGTGGTCGGATCTCGCGTCGCGGGGGCCCCGCTGGCCATGTTGCTGGCGCGTAAGGGTTACCGCGTGCTCGCCGTGGACCGCGCCACCTTCCCGAGCGACACCGTCTCCACCCACTACATCCACCAGGCCGGCCTGAGCCTGCTGAAGTCGTGGGGACTGCTGGACCGGCTGGTGGCCACCGGCTGCCCGCCCGTGCGGAACCTGAACTTCACCTATACCGACATCGTGATCAACGGGATGGCCGATCCGTCGGCGGACGGCATCGACGCCGTGTACTGCCCGCGGCGCACCGTGCTGGACAAGTTGCTGGTGGATGCCGCGCGCGGCGCCGGAGCCGAGGTGATCGAGGGATTCACCGTCACCGCACTGGAATTCGACGGTGACCGGGTCACGGGCCTGCGCGGGCGGGCCGGTGACGGCCCGGAGCAGAAGTTCGAGGCGAAGCTGGTGATCGGTGCCGACGGCGCCAACTCCACGGTCGCCAAGCAGGTCGGCGCGCAGGTCTACGAGGGCTCGCCGGCGGCGTGCTTCGTGTTCTACTCCTACTACGAGGGCGTCGACTGGGGTATGCAGCACCGCACCGGATTCGGTGAGCAGCAGTTCGCCTCCTGGCCCACCCACGACGGCCTGGCTCTGGTGGCGGTGATGCGCAAGCGCGACCGGTTCCGGGAATTCCGCGCCGACCCCGATGCCGGCGTCCAGGAGATCGTGGACCAGGTGGACCCGGAAATCGGTGCGCGGCTGCGGGCTACCGGTAAGCGGGTGGAGCCGTTCCGGCCGATGCTATACCCGGACAACTACCGCCGCCGTTCCTTCGGCCCGGGCTGGGCGCTGGTCGGCGACGCCGGCTACCACAAGGACCCGTTCACCGGCTGGGGAATCACCGACGCGTTCAAGTACGCCCAGCTGCTGTCGGACCTGGTGGACGAGAGCCTGTCCGGGGTGCGGCCGTTCGAGCAGACCCTGGCCGAGTACCAGCGCGAGCGCGACGCCCAGAGCGCCAGCACTTACGAACTGACGCAGAGCATTTCGGAACTGTCGCTCACTCCGTACTACGATTCGGTGTTCCGCGCGACGAGTCTGAGCCCGGACTACTCCAAGAAGTTCTTCGGTCTGATCGCGGGCCTGTATCCGCCGGACAAGTTCTTCGGCGAAGCCGAGCTGGCCGAGCTGTACGAAACGGTCGGCTTCCCGTCGGAGCGCCGCTACCTGACCCGCGACGCGGGGGTGCCGGCATGAGCGGGGTGGCGTTCACCGCCATCGGTGACAGTTTCGTCGAGGGACGCGGAGATGTGCGGCCGGACGGCACGTTCCGCGGCTGGGTGCCCCGGCTGGGCAGCCAGCTCGGCCTGCGGGGCGGGGCCGTGCGCAATCTGGGCACCCACGGTGCCACCACGACGAGCACGGTGGCGCGGCAGCTGCCCGCGGCGGTCTCGGCGCGGTCGGCGGTGTACGGCGTGGTGGTCGGCGTGAACGATCTGGTCAGCGACTACGACCCGAATCGGTTCGCGGACAACCTCGCCACCGTGTTCGGCACGCT
Organism: uncultured Nocardia sp.; assembly: GCA_966435935.1. Lineage (GTDB taxonomy): Bacteria > Actinomycetota > Actinomycetes > Mycobacteriales > Mycobacteriaceae > Nocardia. Next base: position 13,878 of record CBJNFW010000037.1, on the reverse strand, counting down.
GAACCAGGGCAGTGCAACGGTTTTCACCGCCACCTATCCGGATATCCCGGCGCGGCTGCCGGTTCCGGACAAATTCCGGGAGCTGCTGCGTGAGCGGTTCGCCTACGCCAACTCCACGCTCGCCGAGGTGACCGCACGGACCGGCACCCTGCTGATCGATATCGCGGCCCGCCCGGAGTGGGCGCGCCCGGAGATGTGGACCGACGACGGGCTGCACCCCAGCTCGCTCGGACATCGCGTGTTCGCGGCCGCGGCCGCCGAAGCGATCTCGTCGACCACCGCCACCACAGTGGCCGCCTGACGCGGTCCACCAGGTTCGAGAGGATTCCCTGTGACGGACGACAGACGCCTGGCGCGCGACCCGATCGCGATCGTCGGGATGTCGGGGCTCTTGCCCAGAGCCCACAACCATGTTCAGTTCTGGCAGAACATCGTCGACGGCGTCGATTGCATCGAGGAGGTTCCGCCGTCGCGGTGGAAGCTCGACGACTACTACGACGCCGATCCGGCGGCGCCGGACAAGACCTATTCCCGGCGCGGCGCCTTCCTGCCCGATGTGGATTTCGATCCGCTGGAGTTCGGCCTGCCGCCGAATCAGCTCGAGGTCACCAGCACCATGCAGACCCTGAGTCTCGGTGTGGCCCGGGACCTGCTGATCGATGCGGGGGCGGTCGGATCGGACTGGTACGACGCGGCGAACACGGGAGTCGTGCTGGGCACGACCGGTCCGGTGCCGCTGATGCATCCGCTGGCGGCCCGGCTCTCGACGCCGGTGCTCCTGGAGGCGGCGCGATCGGTGGGCCTGAGTGAGCAGGATGCCGCCGCGATCGCAAACCGGTTCGTCACGGCTTTCGCACCGTGGGAGGAGAACTCCTTCCCCGGCCTGCTGGCCAATGTGGTCGCGGGCCGGGTCGCCAACCGGCTCGGCCTGGGCGGGATGAACTGCACGGTCGATGCGGCCTGTGCCGCCTCGCTGGCCGCGATCCGCACCGCGATCGCGGAATTGCAGGACCGCCGCGCCGACATGATGATCACCGGCGGCGTCGACACCGAGAACACCATCTTCATCTACATGTGCTTCAGCAAGGTCGGCGCGCTGTCGCCGACCGGGCGGATCAGCCCGTTCTCCAACGAGGCCAACGGCACCCTGCTCGGCGAGGGCATCACCATGCTGGCGCTGCGCAGGCTGGAAGACGCGCGCCGCGACGGGAACCGGATCTACGCGGTGATCCGCGGGCTGGGCTCCTCCAGCGACGGGCGCTCCAAGAGCATCTACGCGCCGCGCGCCGAGGGACAGCGGGCCGCGCTGGACCGCGCCTATCGCGACGCCGAATGTTCGCCCGCCGACGTGGAACTCATCGAGGCCCACGCCACCGGCACCGCGGTCGGCGACCGCACCGAGCTGACCGCGCTGAACGGGCTGCTGACCGAATCGAGCGAGGAATCCCGGTTCGTGGCGCTGGGCAGCGTCAAATCGCAGATCGGTCACACCAAGGGCGCGGCCGGTACCGCGAGTGTGATGAAGCTGGCCCTGGCACTGCACCAGAAGGTATTGCCGGGCACCATCAATGTGGCCGCGCCCAATACCGACTTCGACTGGGGCACAGCGCCGTTCTACGTCAACACCCGCACCCGGCCGTGGATCCGCGATCCGCGCCGCCCGGTGCGCCGTGCCGCCGCCTCCGCGATGGGATTCGGCGGCACCAACTTTCACGTCGTGCTCGAGGAGGCCGACGCCGACCGGTCCGGGCAACTGGTGCTGCACCGGGTGCCGCGCGCGCACCTGTGGCATGCGCCGGATGTGGCGAGCCTGGCGGAGTCGTTGCGCGCCGACGAATCCGGTGACGGGGGCGACATTCCGGAGCAGCATGCCCGCGTCGGATTCGTCGCCGTCGACGACGAGCACGCCGAGCATCTGCGGGACCTGGCGGTCGAGGAGCTGCTGCGCAATCCCGACGTCGCGGCCTGGGATCATCCGGAGGGTATCCACTTCCGTGCCGCGGCGCTGCCGCAGCGCACGGCGGGTGCGCTGTTCGCCGGCCAGGGCAGCCAGTACGTCGACATGGGATCGACTGCGGCACTGAATAATCCGCCCGTCGGCGCGGCCTTCGACGCGGCCAACGCGGTCTTCGCCGATGCGCCGCGGCGGTTGGCGAGCGTGGTGTTCCCGGCTCCGGCCTTCGACGAGGACGAACAGGCCGAGCAGGAAACGCTGTTGCGGCGCACCGATTTCGCGCAGCCCGCGATCGGTGCGCTGGCGGTCGGACAGTTCCGGGTGCTGAACGAATTCGGCTTCCGGCCGGACGGGCTGCTGGGGCACAGCTTCGGTGAACTCACCGCGCTGTGGGCCTCCGGCGCGGTGTCCACCGACGACTACTTCGCCCTGGCCCGGGCGCGGGGTGCGGCCATGGTGGTGCCCGAGGGGGAGGACGCGGGCACCATGACCGCGGTCGGCGCCTCCCGCGAGGTGGTGGCCGAGTTGATCGGCGGGGTCGGCGACGTCTGGATCTGCAACCACAACGCACCCGATCAGGTGGTCGTCGGCGGTGGTGCGGCCGGAATCGCCGAGGTGGCCGCGCGCGCCGCGGAGCGCGGGATCGCCACCCGGGACCTGCCGGTCTCCGGCGCCTTCCACACTCCGTACGTGGCGCACGCGGTGGATCGCTTCGCGGCGGCGGTGGCCGAGGTGACCATCGGCGCGCCCGCGGTCCCGGTTTACGCGAACTCGCCGGACGCCGGATACGGCGACGATCCCGAGACGAATCGGGCCACCCTGACCGGGCAGCTCAGCAAGCCGGTGGAATTCGCGGCCGCGTTGAGCGCGATGCGCGCGGCCGGATGCAATGTCTTCGTCGAATTCGGCCCCAAGCAGATCCTCACCTCACTGGTCCGGCGCACCTTCGGCGACGAGGTGATCGCGATCGCCGCCGACTCCGGCCCGATCGGCGACGGCGACCTGACCCTGAAACGGGCGGCCGTGCGACTCGCGGTGCTGGGCTTCGATATTCGCGGGATCAATCGCTATGCCGCACCGGCGCCCGCGACCGCGCCGCCACGGGGCATGACCGTGACCCTGTCCGCGCCGGAATATGTTCCCGAAACTCGTCGGGCCGCCCACGCGGCGGCTCTCGCCGACGGGTACCTGGTCACTGCCGCCGCGTCGTCGCCGGTGGTCACACCACCGGTGCCCTCCTCGAATAATGGTGCGCCGCACACCGATATCGTCCCCGCCGCCGAGCCGTCCCCGGTCCGCTCGGCCGACCTACCGGAGAATTTCGTGTCATCCCAACCGTCCTACCGCGACGCCGGGGCCGCCGCCGTTCCGGACTACACCGCCCTGGATTCCGCGCTGGTACAGCATTTGGACATCCACCGCCAATACCTCGACGGCCAGCTGGATCTGGCGCGCAGCCTCGCCGGTGCGCTCGGGCACGGTGGTTTGGATGAGGGCACCGTCCGGGCCATCGAGGCGGTGAAAGAACACGGAATCGCCATCAGCGACAGTCATTCTCACGCCAGTGCGGTACTCGCCCAGCTGGCCGGGCTGGAGAGCGGGGCGGACATCGTGCCGGCGCACCGGACCGCCGCGGTTCCGGCGCCGCAGGCCGCACCGCGCGCCCTGGCCGCTGCCTCGCCTGCGGAACAGACCTCGCGGCAGAATATTTCGGCCGCGGCCACGTACGCGCCGGAGCCGGTCCGCACGGCAGTGGCTCCGACGGTTCCGGCCACCAACGGCATCGTGTCCGTCAACGCAGATTCGAGCAATGCCGTGTCGAACGGTGCCCCGGCCGCCGAGTCCGCGGTCGATGCCGCGGCCCTGCGTCGTGCGCTCCAGGAAGTGGTCGCCGACAAGACGGGTTATCCGGTCGAGATGGTGGATCCGGCAATGGATCTCGAGGCGGATCTCGGGGTGGATTCGATCAAGCGGGTGCAGGTGATCGGTGCGTTGCAGGAGCGGTTTGCGCAGCTGCCGAGCCTCGGGCCCGAGCAACTGGGCACCCTGCGAACTTTGAACCAGGTGGCCGACGCGCTCACCGCGCCGGCCGGGTCCACACCCGCGGCCTCTGTTTCCGGCCCGGCCTCCGGTGCCTCCGCGGACGAATTGCGTTCCGCACTCAGGGAACTGGTCGCGGAGAAGACCGGGTATCCGGTCGAGATGGTGGATCCGGCGATGGATCTCGAGGCGGATCTCGGGGTGGATTCGATCAAGCGGGTGCAGGTGATCGGTGCGTTGCAGGAGCGGTATCCGGATCTGCCTGCCCTCGGCCCCGAACAGCTCGGGACATTACGCACCCTGGACCTCATCGCCGCCCGGCTCGCGGACGCCACCGGTGGTGATGCGGACCCAAAAGCTGAGGCCGCGGCCGGTGCGCCGCGGCATGCCGTCGAGCTGATCACCGTCGCACCGGTGGACGCGCTCGTCGACCCCTATCCCGCCGATGCCTTCGCGGTGGTGCTCGGGATCGGCGGCGACACCGAGACCGACTGCGCCGCGCTCACCACCGCCCTGCGGGAACTCGGCTGGACCGCACGGCACACCACCGATCCCGCCACGCTGGCCGACGATCCGGTCGACGCGGTCCTCGCGGTCATCGGAACTGCCACGGAATGGCAAGCGGCGCAGGATATCCTGACCGAAACCATCCTGGCCGCCGGTCGTGCGGTGCCGGAGCTGCGGCAGGCCACCCAACGGGCGGCCTTCCTCACCGTGACCCGGCTCGACGGGGAGCTGGGTTATCGCGGCGACCGGGATCCGGTGTCCGTGCTGCTCGGCGGAATCGGCGGCATCGTCAAGACGGTCGCGGCCGAGGAGCCCGGGCTCTTCTGCCGGGCACTGGATATCGATCCGGCGGTGGACGCGGCCGGCGCCGCGGCCCGGGTGGTGGCCGAATTGTTCGACGCCGCCACCGATACCGCCGAGATCGGCATCGACGCGGCGGGGGTGCGCCGCGCGCCGGTGCCCAGCAGGCACGCATCCGCGTCAACGGTGACGTGGGTGGATCCGGACCGTGATCCGGACCCGACGACGCTGTCGGCCGACGATGTCCTGCTGGTCACCGGTGGCGCGCGCGGTGTAACCGCACTGTGTGTGCTGGAACTGGCCCGGCGCAGTGCGGCCCGGTTCGTACTGCTGGGCCGCACCGAACTCGCGCCGGAACCGGAATGGGCTGTGGGCGTGCCGGATTCGGACCTGAAGACGGCCGCGGTGCGGGCCCTTGCCGGTACCCGCGTGACCCCGCGCGAGATCGACCGGAGCTGCGCCGAGGTCCGCGCGGTGCGTGAGATCCGTTCCACCCTGGCCGAACTCGGCGACCGCGCGGTGTACGCCGCGGCCGATGTCACCGATGCCGGGGCGGTCCGCGCGGCGGTCGAACCGTGGCGGGACACGCTGACCGGGATCGTGCACGGTGCGGGAGTGCTGGCCGATTCGATGATCGCGGACAAGACCGCGGAATCGGTGACCCGGGTGCTGCGACCGAAGCTCGCGGGGCTGGCCGCGGCACTGTCGGTGGTGGAGCAGCCACGGCATCTGGTCCTGTTCACCTCGGTCGCCGGATTGTTCGGCAATGCCGGGCAGTCCGATTACGCGGCGGCCAACGAAGCGCTGTGCCGGTTCGCGACCAGCTGGCGCACCCGGCATCCGGACTGCCGCTGTGTCGCGATCGACTGGGGCGCCTGGGACGGCGGGATGGTCACCCCCGAATTGCGCCGGCACTTCCGCGAGCGCGGAATTCCGTTGCTGGCGCCGGAAACCGGGGCCGCGGCCTTCGCCGAGCAGTTCACCTCGGCGCGCCGCGCCGACACCGTGGTGCTGGTCGGTGAGGCGGTCGCGTTGTCGAGCGCGGCGCCCGCGCCCGTACCCGCACGGGTGCGGCGCAGCTTCGCCGGGCTCACCGAGGAGCCGGTGATCGCGGCGCACCGGATCGGCGAGCACGTCGTACTGCCCGCGACCTTCGCGCTCGGTGCGTTGATCAATGTCACCGAACGGCGGCTGCCCGGGCTGATTGTGACCGCTGTGCACGATTTCGAGGTGGTCAAGGGCATCGTCTTCGATCGTCCGGTGGACGAGGTCGACATCGTCGTGGATCCCGCCGAGACCGCCGCCGATTCGGTCACGGTGGAGGTGCGCATGGTGGGTGGACGCACCACGCACTACCGGGCCACCCTGGTGTGCACCAGCACAGCGGACGTCCCACCACGAGTGACGGTACCGAGCGGTCCCGGGGCCAGTGCGGCGTGGATCTACCAGGACGGGGTGCAGTTCCACGGCCCGGCCCTGCAGGGGTTGCGGCGGGTGCGCGACGCCTCCGATACCGCGATGGTCTTCGAATGTGTCCTGCCCGCAACGCGAATCGGCGCGGGCGCTTACGGCGGACGATTGCACGATCCGGTCCTCGCGGACCTGATCCTGCAGTGCCCGCCGGTGCTGGGACACCGGTTGCTGGACGCGGCCTGCCTGCCGTTGGGGATCGGGCGCGCGGAGTACTACCGGCCGCTGCCGGCGGGGGAGCCGTTCCTGGTGATGGTCGGCAATCCGCGCGGCGGTTCGTTCGAGGTCAGCATCGACGCGACCGCGACCGACCTGAACGGCACAGTGTTGCAACGGTTCTCGGGCGTCACCGTGGTGACGACCCCGGATCTGACAGAGAAGTTCCGGACCTCGGTGAGGCGGTGGCAGCAATGACAGTCCTGGAGTTCGACGGTATCGCCTTCGACCCGACCGGTGTATCGCGCGCCGGTGGCGAAGTGGCCGAGCCCGGCGGTCGGGCGCCGGCCGCGCCCGTGGGAGGTGCACCGGTTGTGCCCGTCGCAACCCAGTTGGCCGCGACCGAGAAGCCTTCGGCCGCAACAGGGTTCGCCGCGCGGAACGTACTGCCGGAAGTTCGTGCCGGGGTGGTGAACGCCCATCGGGCCGCGTTGGCGGCGCAGCTCGCGGTGCAACGCGCGCTGTGGGAGCGTGCCCGCGCAGGCGGGTTATCGACCGCCGCAACGGTTCCGGCCGGAGCGGGAGCGCACGTATCTACCGGGGCGGTAGCGGCCGGGCAGGTCGCGGCGGTAACGCCGACGGCTGTCGCGGCGGAGGATGTGTTCAAACCGCTTGCCCGGTCCGCGCGCACCACGCTCGATCGTGCTGCGCTGGAACAGCTGACCCGCGGTGAGGTCACCGAGGTGTTCGGCCCGGCCTACCGGCGCGCGGGCGTGGTATCGGCGGTACGCCTTGCCGCCGGGCAACCGCTGGTCTTGACCCGGGTCGAGATATTGGAACTGCGCGGTGGAAACGGAAAGGGCCGGGTAGCGGCCGAATTCGAGGGTGATGTGCGCGCGGCGGCGGTACAGGCCGCCGAACTGTTCGCGATCTTCACCGGTATGCACCTGTGCTTGTCCGGCTGCGCCCTGGCCGCGACGGTGGACGGCGCCGCCGGCACCGGCACGGGCCGAATCGAGTTGGTGGTCGGTGAGATTGATCTGATTCCGCGCCCGCACCTGGACGCGGTGGCGCACACCACGGCCGGGGCATCGACGGTGAGGATCACCGCGACCGAACCCGCCGGTGCCGGAGTCGGGCCGGGCGCGGCGGTATCCGGATTGCTGCTCAACGAATTTCACATGGTGCACCTGTCGCGAGGTGATCAGGCCATCGCGATGGGGCCCGAATTCGCGCGGTACACCGGGGTTCGCGCGACTCGGTTGCCGACCGGCGGGCTGCTGCTGGTGGACCGGGTGCTCGACTTCGACGGCGCGCGTGGCGTTCTCGACGGCGCCTCCTACACGAGCGAATACGACTCGCCCGCCGATTCCTGGTACTACGGCGACACCGCCAACGAATCCATGCCGCACTTCGTCTACATGGAGACCTCGTTGCAGGCGGCGCTGCTGATGGGGTACTACGCCGGGCCGACGCTGAGCGAGCCGGATACCACGCTGAGTCTGCGTAACCTCGGCGGCAGCGCGCGAGTGGTGCGGCGAATCGATCTGCGGGACAAAACGATTCGGCAATCATCGCGGCTGCTCTCGACCACGTTGCTGCCGGGCTCCTCGTTGCAGACGTTCGACTACACCCTGTCCGTCGAAGGGGAGCCGTTCTACACCGGCGAGACCATGTTCGGCTACTTCAGCGACGAGGCGCTGGCCAATCAGACCGGCCTGGACGCAGGTCGTTCGGTGCCGAGCTGGCGGGCCGAGCATCCGCAGGCCCCGGCCAGGGTGATCGATGTGGCTGCCCGCCGGGCCGACCCGGCCGCACCGCTGTGTGCGCGCCGGACCCTGGCCCTGATCGATCGCGTCGAGGTGGTCGACGGCGGCGGCAAGTACGAGGCGGGCTACCTGCACTCGCTGCGTGAGATCGACGGCACCGATTGGTATTTCGAGCGGCACTTCCACCTCGATCCGGTGATTCCCGGCTCGCTCGGAGTGGAATCGGTGATCCACGCGGTGCAGGAGTGGATGCTCGACGCGGGATACCCGGCGGGAATGACCGATCCGGTGTTCCGCATCCCGTGCGATATCGAGTTCTCCTGGCGCTACCGGGGGCAGTTCCTGCCCACCGACGGCACCGTGGAACTCGAGGCGCACATCAAGCAGGTCCGCAGGGAGGCGCACACCGTCACCGTGGTGGTTGACGGATCGCTGTGGAAGCCGGGCCTGCGTATCTACGAACTCGTCGATCTCGCAATCGAACTCGCCGACCGGGCGGTGCTGCCGTGATCACCACCGAGCAGCCGGGTGCAGGCGCCCGCAGGCAGAGAAGACCGGCAGCCGGTGCCGGAGGCAGGACGGAACGGCAATGACGACCTTCGGGAACCCCGCCCTCGCCGAGAGCGATGCGGACATCTCGGCGATACTGCTGGACCTGGACATCCCCTGCTGGGTCGTCCGGCACGAGGGCCGGATCGGGGTGACCGCCTCCCGAGCGTTGGCGGCCCGCTCCGAAGTCCTGACCGCGGTCGGCCCGCTGCCGCCGGAACGATTGGGCGACAGTGCTTTCCGATCGGAGCATGGTGTGCGCGCCGCATACGCCGCGGGCGCGATGGCCAACGGGATAGCCTCGCCCGGCCTGGTGGCGGCGATGTCGCACGCGGGATATCTGGCCTCCTACGGAGCCGCCGGGGTGACACCCGCGGTGGTGGACGCGGCGCTGGGTGAACTCGCCCGCACGTTGCCCGGACAACCGTTCGCCTGCAACCTCATTCACAGCCCGTCCGAACCGGCGTTGGAGCGTGCCATCGTCGACGCCTGCCTGCGGCACCGCGTGCGATGCGTGGAGGCGTCGGCGTTCATGGATCTGACAACCGAGGTCGTGCGGTACCGCGCGACCGGACTGGCGGTGGACCGGCAGGGCCGGATCGAACGCCGGAACAGGCTGATCGCCAAGGTATCCCGCGTGGAGGTCGCCGAACTGTTCCTGCGGCCCGCGCCGGCCAGGCTGCTCGGGGTGCTGACCGAGCGCGGCGAGATCACCGCGGAGCAGGCCCGGCTGGCCGCGCGGACGCCGATGGCCGACGACATCACCGCCGAGGCCGATTCCGGCGGGCACACCGACCGGCGGCCGCTGACCGTGCTGTTCCCCGAGATCGTCAGCGCCCGTGACCGGATCGCCCGCGAACTGCCGGCGGCGGCCGCGGTGCGCATCGGGGTGGCCGGCGGGATCGGCACCCCGGACGCGGTCGCGGCGGCCTTCGCGCTCGGCGCGGCGTACGTGGTGACCGGGTCGGTGAATCAGTCCTGTCGCGAGGCCGCGCAATGCGACCACACCAAAAAGCTCTTGGCCACAGCCGAATTCGCGGACTGCACGATGGCCCCGTCCTCGGACATGTTCGAACTCGGGGTGCAGGTGCAGGTGCTGCGCCGCGGGACCATGTTCGCCGCCCGCGCGCAGCGGCTCTACGAGCTCTACCGCGCGCACGACGGACTCGACGACATCCCGGCCGATCAGCGCGCGGAACTGGAGCGCACCGTGCTGCGGCGTCCGGTGCAGGAGATCTGGCGCGACTGCGTCGAGTTCTTCACCGAACGCGATCCGGCCCAGCTCGCCGGTGCCGCGCAGGATCCGAAACATCGGATGGCCCTGGTGTTCCGATGGTACCTCGGATTGTCGTCGGGGTGGAGCATCCGCGGTGCGGCCGACCGCTCGGCCGACTACCAGATCTGGTGCGGCCCGGCGATGGGCGCGTTCAACACCTGGGTCGCGGGTACCTATCTGGCGGCCCCGACCCATCGGCGCGTGGCCGATGTGGCCGACGAATTGATGTACGGCGCGGCCTATCTCACCCGGGTCGCCCAGCTGCGTACGGCCGGCGCCCGGCTGCCCGCGGCGTGTGCCCGGTACGTGCCTCGACCCCCGGAGGAGCGATGACCATACTCGAGACCAGGCAGGTCCCGGCCAGTTCGTGGATGCGCTGCCCCGCGTGCGGCGACATGATCTACCGCAAGCGCTACGACCGCGGCGACCGGGTGTGCCCGGAATGCGACAGCCACGGTCCGCTGACCGCGGACCAGCGCGTCGCCATGCTGCTGGACGCCGATTCGGCGCAGGCCGTCGTGACCGCGGCGACGGTGCCGGATCCATTGCGGTTCAGCGATACTCGCGACTATCCGGAACGGCTGGCGGACGCCCGGCGGCGCACCGGGATGCCGGATGCGGCGCGCTGCGCGCGGGGCCGGATGGGCGGGGTGCCGGTCGTGCTGGCGGTGCTGGATTTCCGGTTCTTCGGCGGCAGTCTGGGGGTCGCGGTGGGCGAGGCGGTGACCGCGGCCGCGGAGGCGGCGCTGGCCGACCACGCTCCGCTGATCATCGCCAGCGCCTCGGGCGGCGCCCGGATGCAGGAGGGCATCCTGGCGCTCATGCAGATGGCCAAGACCAGTCACGCCCTGCGGCGGCTGGACGAGGCCGGCGTGCTGACCATCTCGGTGGTCACCGATCCCACCTACGGCGGAGTGGCGGCGTCGTTCGCCACCTCCACCGACATCATCGTGGCCGAACCCGGTGCGCGCCTGGGCTTCGCGGGGCCGCGGGTGATCGCGCAGACCATCGGCGAAACGCTTCCGCCCGGCTTCCAGACCGCCGAATTCCTGCTCGAGCACGGATTCATCGATCTGATCTGCCACCGCAACAGCCTGCGCGACCGGCTCACCCGGCTGGTCGCGATGACCGTGCGCGAACCGGCGGTGACCGGGCTCGCCGACGCATCGGAACAGCCCGAGTCGCTCACCGCCACCGATCCCGATGCGGTGGCCGAGCGCGATCCGTGGCAATGTGTCCGAGCGGCAAGGGAATTGGCCCGGCCGACCGCTCTGGACTATCTATCCGGCGCCTTCGACGAGTTCATCGAACTGCACGGTGACCGGCTCTCCGCCGACTGCCCGGCGCTGATCGCGGGCCTGGCCCGGCTGGACGGCGCGCCGGTGGTGGTCGCGGGCACCCAGAAGGGGCACAACGCCGCCGAATTGTCCCGGCACAACTACGGTATGCCCAGTCCGGCGGGTTACCGCAAGGCGGCTCGGCTGGCTCGGCTGGCCGGCAAGCTGGGCATGCCGGTGGTCACCCTGATCGACACCGCCGGGGCCTATCCGGGGGTGGCGGCAGAGGAGCGAGGTCAGGCGGTGGCGATCGCCGAATCGCTGAAACTCTTTGCCGGACTTCCTGTTCCGGTGATCGCGGTGATCACCGGCGAGGGCGGCAGCGGTGGCGCGCTGGCCCTCGGCGTGGCCGATCGGGTACTGGTGTGCGAGAACTCGGTGTATTCGGTGATCAGTCCGGAGGGTTGCGCGTCGATCCTGTGGAAGGACGCCGCCGACGCCCCGCGCGCGGCACGCGCCCTGCAGGTGGATTCGCGGTCGCTGCTGCGGCTGGGTGTCGCCGACGCGGTGATACCCGAGCCGCCCGGCGGAGCGCAACAGGAGCCGGACGCGATGCTCGCCCGGGTGTGAGCCGCACTCCCCGAAAAATTGTCCACGCTGCGCGCGCTGTCGCCGGATGAGCTGTCCGCCGCCCGCTATCGGCGGTTTCGTGCCTTCGGCCGGATCGACGCCGGACAGCCCGACGCGGTGCGCCCCGGCACCGTGACCGACGAACCCACATCCCCTGATGCGTGACCGAGGAGTTGCGATGACCGAGACCGTGACCACCGAGACGATCGGCCGCGCCGTGGACGCGACCGCCGCCGACCGCACCCTCGCCGTGCTCGCCCGGCACGCGCTGGGCGTGCGCTCGGCCGCCACCGCCGCCACTTCCGTGACCGTCGCGAACGGCCCGGTGTCCCTGCGGATCTGCTGGGAGGGCGGGGACGGGCCGTCGATCGAACCGGACGCTGTGCTCGCCGAGGCCGTGCCGCAGCCCGCGGCGGCCGTCACCGTCGCGGACCCGGTGACGAACGGGAACGGCAGTGCCGCAGACACATTCACCGTCACCGCGGAGACCGTCGGCGTGTTCTACCGGGCGACCGAGCCGGGCGCCGAGCCCTTCGTCACCGAGGGGGACCCGGTGCGCTCGGGCCAGCAGGTCGGCATCGTCGAGGCGATGAAGCTGATGATCCCGGTGACCACCGGCCGCGAGGGCCGGGTGGTGCGCTTCCTGGTCGAGAACGGCGAGGCCGTGGAACACGGTCAGGCGCTGATGGTGCTCGAGGTGGTGCGGTGACCGCCCGTCCGATCGGCAAGGTGCTGATCGCCAATCGCGGCGAGATCGCGGTCCGGGTCATCCGCACCTGCGCCGAACTCGGAATCGCCACGGTCGCCGCGTATTCCGCCGCCGACCGGGACAGCGCCGCGGTGCGGCTGGCCGACGAGCGCATCCAGATCGGCCCCGGTCCGGCCAAGCGCAGCTATCTCTACATTCCGGCGATCATCGAGGCGGCTCGCGCGACCGGCGCGGACGCCATCCATCCCGGCTACGGGTTCCTTTCGGAGAACCCCGATTTCGCCGAGGTGTGCGAGAGCGAGGGCTTCGTGTTCGTGGGCGCGCCGGCGCCGGTGATGGCGGAACTGGGTGACAAATCCAGTGCCCGGGCGTTGATGGCGGCCGCGGGACTTCCGCTGCTGCCGGGCAGCCGCGATCCGATCGACGCGGTGGACGAGGCCGAGGCGCTGGCCGGCGAGATCGGCTACCCGGTGATCATCAAGGCGGTCGCGGGCGGCGGCGGCCGGGGCATGCGGGTCGTGCGCGACCCCGCCGAATTCGCCGCGGCCTGGCAGGAGACCCGAGCCGGCGCCGCGGCCGTCTTCGGTGACGGCCGCCTCTACGTGGAACGCTATCTGGACTCGGCGCGGCACGTCGAGGCGCAGATCCTGGCCGATACCCACGGCGGCGTGGTGCATCTGGGCCTGCGGGACTGCTCGCTGCAACGCCGGCACCAGAAGCTCGTGGAAGAGTCGCCCGCGCCGGGCCTGTCCGCCGAATTGGCCGAGCGGATCGGCGCGGCGGCGGTGCGCGGGGCCACGGCGGTCGGCTATGTCGGTGCGGGCACCTTCGAATTCCTGCTCGCCCCGGACGGCCGGTTCTACTTCATGGAGGTGAATTGCCGTCTGCAGGTGGAACATCCGGTCACCGAGATGGTCACCGGCCTGGACCTGGTGGCCGAACAGCTGCGCATCGCGGCGGGCGAGCGGCTGTCGGTACCGCCGGCTTCCGCCCGCCCGAACGGGGTGGCGATCGAATGCCGGATCAACGCCGAGGACCCGGGCCGCGAATTCGCCCCGGCACCAGGCACTCTCACCGAATGCGTACTGCCCGGCGGGCCGTTCGTACGCGTCGACACGCACATCGAGACCGGCTATTCGATTCCCCCGCACTACGATTCGCTGCTGGCGAAGGTCGTGGTGTGGGCGCCGGACCGCGCCGGGGCCATCGCGCGGATGCGACGGGCCCTGGCGGAGACCAGG